>JAYGED010000187.1:0-6716 GCA_046582565.1 Alphaproteobacteria bacterium | reverse complement strand
CACCTCGGTGATCACCCCGAGGGTGCCTTCCGAGCCGACGAACAACCTGGTCAGATCGTATCCGGCGGCTGATTTGCGCGCCCGGCTGGCGGTCTTGATGATCCGCCCGTCGGCGAGCACCACGGTGAGCGCCAGCACGTTCTCGCGCATGGTGCCGTAGCGCACCGCGTTGGTGCCCGAGGCGCGGGTCGCCGCCATGCCGCCGAGGGAGGCGTCGGCCCCCGGGTCGATGGGGAAGAACAGACCCGTATCGTGTAAATGCTGATTGAGCTGCTTGCGGGTGACCCCGGCCTGGACGGTAACGTCCATGTCTTCGGCATTGACCCGGAGCACCTGGTCCATGCGGCTAAGATCGATGCAGACCCCGCCTTCCAGGGCCGCGAGATGGCCTTCGAGAGAGGTTCCCGTGCCGTAGGGCACCACCGCCACACCGTAGCTGGCGCAGATCTCGACCACGGCGCTCACTTCCTCGGTGGATTGCACATAGGCCACCGCCTCGGGGGGATGACCGGCGAGATAGGAGACATCCTTGCCGTGATGGGCGCGCTCTGCCTCGGAGATAGACAAGCGATCCCCGAGAAGCTGGCGCAGCGAGGCAAGTATCCGATCATCGCAGGCTGGTTTAGCCGTCATGGTCATTTTCTCCATCACTCATCCAAGCTATTATAGGGCCATGTCCGTCGATACTCCACTCGCTCTCTATGAGACTGCGGTCAAGCCGGAATGGCTCGACTGGAACGATCATATGAACGTGGCCTATTACGTCCTCGCTTTCGACGAGGCGACCGATGGACTTTATCGCTTTGTCGGCGTCGCCGAAGATTATATCGAAACCCACAGAAACTCGATGTTCGCTTTGGAATGCCATGTCACCTATAGCCGGGAACTGCGCCGTGGCGACCCCATCCGCGTCACCACCCAGCTTCTCGGATTTGATGCCAAGAAGATGCATTATTTCCATCAGATGTATCACGGCGACGATGGGCAGCTTGCCGCCACCAGCGAGTGGTTGAGTATCCATATTGACCTGGAGACCCGGCGCTCGGCTGCCTTTCCCGACACGATCGCCGAACGACTCGGCGAGATCCGCGATGCCCATGCCGCTCTGCCCACACCGCCCGGTGTCGGCCGGGTGATGTCGTTGACGGCCGGGCGGCCTCGTTGAACCACTTCGCCAAGCTGGTTCGCAGCGAGCCGGTTTTGCTGTCTGTATTGGCCGTGGTGCTTGGCGTCGCGGCGGCCTACGGCTCCATCGTCTTCCGCCAATTCATCGCTCTGGTGCAGCAATTCGCCTATGGCTCGGGTTCCGAAAAGCTGTTCACCATCGCCAGCGGCCTGGCCTGGTGGCATATCCTGCTGGCGCCTACCCTGGGCGGGCTGGTGGTCGGGCTGATCGTCTATTTCATCTTGCCTGAGCGGCGCAATCGCGGGGTTGCCGACGTTATCGAGGCCGGTGCTCTGTACCATGGGCGGATGCCGTTCAGAGCGGGCCTGGGCGCTGCCGCGGTCGCCGCCGTCTCGATCGGCGTCGGCGCCTCCACGGGGCGCGAGGGGCCGGTAGTGCTGCTCGGCGCGACCCTCGCCGGACGCCTCTCCAAGGTGCTGTCCCTGGGCCGCTCGACAGCGCTGACCCTGCTTGGCTGCGGCGTTGCCTCGGCGGTGGCGGCATCGTTCAACGCGCCTATTGCCGGCGTGTTCTTCGCCCTCGAAGTGGTGGTCGGCTCCTACGCCCTGGCCGCCTTTGCGCCGGTGGTCATCGCCTCGGTGCCCGGCACCATCATCGCCCGCATTCATCTCGGCGACTTTCCGGCCTTCATCGTGCCGGATTTCGGCATCGTCTCGTTTCTCGAATTTCCCGCCTTCATCCTGCTCGGGCTGGTCTCGGCCGCCGTCGCCGGTGTCTTCATGTGGAGCACCATGATGACCGATGACCTGGTCAAGCGCATCCCCGCGCCGGCCTGGACGCGGCCCATGATCGGCGGTTTCGCAATTGGCGTCATCGCCCTGGTTTTCCCTCAGGTGCTGGGGGTCGGCTATGAAGCCACCAATCTTGCCCTGACCACCTCGCTCTCCCTGTGGCTGCTGATCGGTCTGGTCATCGCCAAGATGGCGGCGACCGCCATTTCGATTGGCTGCGGTTTTGCCGGCGGGGTGTTCAGCCCGTCGTTGTTCATCGGCGCCATGGTCGGCGGCGCCTTCGGTATCATTGCCGGCTCCGTGTTCCCCGATTACGCCTCCTCGCCCAGCGCCTATTCCATCATCGGCATGGGCGCCGTGGCGGCGGCGGTGCTCGGCGCGCCCATATCGACCATCCTCATCGTCTTCGAGATCACCGGCGATTACGGCGTCACCATCGCCGTGATGATCGCCGCCGCTGTTGCTACCGTGGTGATTCAGAAAATCCCCGGAAAATCCTTCTTTCATTGGCAGCTTGAGCGCCGCGGCGTTAACCTCAATCGCGATCGCCTGCATGACCTGTTAAGTTCGATCACCGCGCGGGAAACCATGATCGACGCGGTACGGCTTCGCGAGCGTCATGGCGACGACGGAATCATGGAGACCGGCACCGAGGCGTTGCCGGAGGCGCTGGTGGTCGGTATTGACGACAATGTTGAAAGCATCCTGATGGAAATGGACCGCCACGGCGTCGAGCATATCGCCGTCATCGATCATGGCGACCCTCGCCGCGTTGTCGGCATGGTGAGCCGCGCCGATATTCTCGCCGTCCATAACCGCGCATCGGCCGAAAACAATGACTGATCCGTTCGATCTTGATAGCGCCGCCGCGGCTCCCCACGCTGAGTCGCGTCCGCCCGCCAACGACTATCTCGCGGCGCTCAACGAGACCCAGGCCGAGGCGGTCGCCGCCACCGAGGGGCCGTTGCTGGTGCTCGCCGGAGCCGGCACCGGCAAGACCCGTGTGCTGACCACCCGGCTCGCTCATATTCTGCTCACCGCCCTGGCCTGGCCCAACCAGCTTCTCGCCGTCACCTTCACCAACAAGGCGGCGCGCCAGATGAAGGACCGGGTGGCCGGCCTGATCAACCGCAATGTGGACGATCTCTGGTTCGGCACCTTCCATGCCATCGCCGCGCGGATTCTGCGCCGCCATGCGGAGCTTGTCGGCCTCAAATCGAATTATTCGATCATCGATTCCGACGATCAGATCCGCCTGCTGAAGCAGATATTATCGGGCCGTGATATCGATGAAAAACGCTGGCCGGCGCGCGGTCTGCTGTTTGGCATCGAACGCTGGAAAGACCGCGGGATGACTCCGGATCAGGCCGCGACGGCGGGCGCGGACAGCGACGCCGCCGCCTTCGCCGACGGCCGCGGTGTGGAGCTTTACCGGGCCTATCAGGAACGGCTCCTGGCCTTGAACGCTGCCGATTTCGGTGATCTTCTGCTCCATGGGCTGACAATATTCACCAACAATCCGGATGTGCTGGAGCGCTGGCAGAAACAGTTTCGCTATATTCTGGTCGACGAATATCAGGACACCAATGTGGCGCAATATCTCTGGCTGCGGCTGCTCGCCCAATCGCACAGGAACCTGTGCTGTGTTGGCGACGAAGACCAGTCGATCTATAGCTGGCGCGGCGCTGAGGTGGCCAACATCCTGCGCTTCGAGAAGGACTTCCCCGGCGCTAAAATCATCCGCCTGGAACGGAACTACCGCTCGACCGCCCATATTCTGGGCGCCGCCTCGGGGTTAATCGCCAACAACGCCGGCCGCCTCGGCAAGACCCTATGGACCGATGCGGAAAACGCCGGCGAGAAGGTGGCGATTCAGGGTGTCTGGGACGGTGACGAGGAAGCCCGCCTGGTGAGCGATCAGATTGAGGCCCTGCGCCGGGACGGCGAGCGGCTTGCCGAAAGCGCGGTGCTGGTGCGCGCCGGCTTCCAGACCCGCGCCTTCGAAGAACGCTTCATCACCATCTGCCTGCCCTACAAAGTGGTCGGCGGCCTGCGATTCTACGAGCGCCTGGAAATTCGTGACGCCATCGCCTATATGCGCGTCACCGTCCAGCCCGACAACGATCTCGCTTTTGAGCGCATAGTCAATCTGCCCAAGCGGGGCCTCGGCGACGCCAGCCTGCGCCCGGTCTACAAGCTCGCCCGCGACCAGGGCATGTCTCTCGCTCGGGCCGCCGCCGTTATCGTTGAGACCGATGAGCTGCGGCCCAAGCCGCGCGCTGCACTCAAGGCGCTTACCGACGGCTTTGAGCGCTGGCGCGGCCTGCTCAAAACCGTCGCTCACGGCGACGTGGTCGGCGTTATGCTCGATGACTCGGGCTATAGCGAAATGTGGCGCAAAGATAAATCGGTGAGCGCGCCGGGCCGGGTGGAAAACCTCAGGGAACTGGAACGCGCCCTCGGAGATTTCGAAAACCTCGAGGACTTCCTCGAGCATGTCAGTCTGGTGATGGATATGGACAGCGGCGACGACAGCGACTTGGTCAATATCATGACTCTGCACAGCGCCAAGGGCCTCGAGTTCGACAATGTCTTCCTGCCCGGCTGGGAGGAGGGCCTGTTTCCGCATGAGCGGGCGCTGATGGAAAATGGCGAAGAAGGGCTCGAGGAGGAACGCCGCCTCGCCTATGTAGGATTGACCCGGGCGCGCAAGCGGGCCGGGGTGTTGTTCGCCGCCAACCGGCGCATCTATAACCAATGGCAGTCCAGCTTGCCGTCGCGCTTCATCGATGAATTACCGGGGGATCATATCATCCGCCGCGCCGCACCCGGCCTGCAAAGCGGCCTCAGCGAGCATGCCGTGCCCTGGCAGGCGCGCCGCCGCCGAGCCGAGCCCGAGGCCAGCGAACAGATGAGCGTTCCCGATTCCAGTACTGGCGGCGGTAGCTTCCCCATCGGCGCCCGCATCTTCCATCAGAAATTCGGCTACGGACGCATCACCTCAATCGACGGCAACAAACTCGAAGTCGCCTTCGAAAAAGCCGGCGTCAAAAAGGTCATCGACAGCTTCGTCGTAGCCGCCTGAAGGCCGGCCGGAATTTCCCTTATTTAATTAAGGGGACACCTTACTTAGTTGGTCTATTAAGTAAGGTGTCCCCTTAATAGATAGCCCTTAACAGGTGGGCTTACTGGAACAGGTGGGCTTACTGGATGACGATCTTCGGTGCGGCGCGGCTGGCGTCCTGTTGCTCGGCGTCGAGTTTCTCCTTGATGCGGGCCGCCAGGGCGCGATAGACCACGGCTTGCGGGCTGTCGGGCTTGCTGACGACGATCGGCTGGCCGCCGTCCGAAGTCTCGCGGATTTCGATGTCGAGCGGAATTTCGCCGAGGAACTCCGTGCCCAGCTTTTCGGCCTCGCGCCGGGCGCCGCCGTGGCTGAAAATCTCCGCCCTATGGCCGCATTCGGGGCAGACGTAATAGCTCATGTTCTCGATGATGCCCAACACCGGCACGTCGACCTTGCGGAACATGTTGAGCCCCTTGCGGGCGTCTATCAGGGCGATGTCCTGGGGCGTCGAGACGATGACCGCGCCGGTCAGCGGGACCTTCTGGGAGAGGGTCAACTGGGCGTCGCCGGTGCCCGGCGGCAGGTCGATGACCAGCACGTCGAGCTCGCCCCAATCGACATCGCGCAGCATCTGATCGATGGCGCTCGTCACCATGGGGCCGCGCCAGATCATCGGCGTGTCTTCCTCGACCAGGAAGCCCATGGACATGCAGCGCACGTTGTAATTCGACATGGGCTCCAGGGTCTTGCCGTCGGCCGAGACCGGGCGGCCCGAGATGCCCATCATGCGCGGGATAGAGGGGCCGTAAATGTCGGAATCGAGCAAGCCGATACTGAAGCCGTCGGCGGCCATCCCCAGGGCGATATTGACCGCGGTGGTGGATTTGCCGACACCGCCCTTGCCCGAAGCAACGGCGAGGATGGTTTTGATGCCTGGAATCAGCGGCTTTTCGTTGCCGGCCGGGGCGGGCGTTGCGACACGGGCTTTGGGCATTTCCGCCTGATGAGCGGTGAGCACCGCGGTTACCGAAAGGACGCCGGGGAGCGCGTCGACCGCCTCTTCGCAGGCTTTGCGCAGAGGCTCCTTCCGCTCGCCGTCAGCGGCGTCGACCTCGACCGCGAAACCGACATTACCGTCCTTGACGGCGAGGCCGGTAATCATCCCCGCTTCGACGACGTTTTTACCACTATCCGTATCGACGATCTTGCCAAGGGTGTCGAGGACCTGTTGTTCCGTGATCCGCGCCATCGCTGGATCCTCCTAAAAATAATCTAAGTCTTGAAAATTCCGACCGCTTTCATAACTGTTTGAGCAGGTATCGACAATAGCGCAGCTGATGTCCGCGCGTTGCATGAAGCGGATGACTGTCATATAAGGCGTAGGCGATAGGCGACTAGCCCTAACAGGGGTGTTTTTTTACAAGCCTGCGCGCATTTACGAATTGAAAGGTTTGAGCATATGCCATGGAGTAATCAGGGCGGCGGTGGCAGCGGCGGCAGCGGCGGCGGTGACGGCGGTGACGGATGGCAAGGTGGCGGCGGCGGTGGCGGCCAAGGCCCCTGGGGGCGTGGTGGCGGAGGCGGCCCACAACCACCGGACATCGAAGGCCTCTTGCGCAAGGGCCAGGACCGTATGAAGCGCTTCCTCCCCGGCGGCTTCGGCGGCGTGCGTGGTGCGGCGCTCATTATTTCCCTGGCGGCAGCGGTTTGGCTGGGCAGCGGTTTCTATCAG
>JAYGED010000190.1:0-1655 GCA_046582565.1 Alphaproteobacteria bacterium | reverse complement strand
CTGCGGCCGAAGGAACCGCCGATCAACATGCTGCTCGCCATGGGAATCGCCGCGGTTCTGTGTATCGGCATCGGCCTATGGCCCGGTGTGCTCTATAATCTGCTGCCCTATCCGGTCGACTATGCGCCCTACACGGGAGCCCATATCACCGGCAGCCTGGGCATCCTGATGTTCACGGCGCTCGGCTTCTTCCTGTTCCTTAAGGCCCTGGATCCGGAACCGACCATCAGTCTCGACACCGACTGGGTCTATCGCAAAGGCGCCCGTTTGTTTATGTGGTTTGCCGAAAAGCCGGTGGTCCGCTGGGAAAGCATGGTCAGTACGCTGTCGGATACGGTTATCTGGCGCTCGCTGAATGCGACCGCGCGCGGCAGCCTGAAGAGCGACCAGAACATCGTCGACGCCATCGTCAACGGAGTGGCGCGGACCGCCCTCGCCTGTGGCGCTTCGGTACGGCGGATGCAAACCGGGGTTGTGACCCATTATGCCGGGGCAATGATCGGCGGGGTGCTGGCCAGCATCGCCCTGTATGTGTTGCTGCGGTCCGGTTAGGGCGGGAGAATTCGATGCCTGAATTCTCTCTGCTCAGCCTGATCATCTTCCTGCCCGTGGCCGGCGTGCCGCTACTGATGCTAGTCCGCGGCGACACCGCCGTTCGCTGGCTGACTCTGGCGGTCATGGTCGCCGATTTCCTGCTCGCCACCTGGCTTCTGCTGGCCTTCGATGGATCGAGCCCCGCCATGCAATTCCGCGAGGACGCGGACTGGATACCCAGGCTGGGTATTTCTTATGCGGTCGGGGTTGACGGCATCAGCGTACTCTTCGTCTTCCTGACCGCGCTGCTCGGGTGGATTTGCGTGCTGGCGTCCTGGACGGCCATCGACACCAGGGTCAAATCCTTCATGACCAGCCTGTTGGTCATGCAGACGCTGATGCTGGGGGTGTTCTGCGCGCTCGACTTGTTCCTGTTCTATGTGTTCTGGGAAGCCATGCTGGTCCCGATGTATGTGATCATCGGCGTCTGGGGCGGCAAGAACCGCATTTACGCGGCGTTCAAGTTCTTCCTCTATACCCTGGCGGGCAGCCTGTTGTTCCTGGTCGGCATCGTGGTGCTCTATTTCGAAGGCGGAGAGACATTTGATATCCTGGCGCTGATGGGGCGGGACTATAGCTTCACCGTCCAGGCCTGGGTGTTCCTGGCCTTTCTTGTCGCCTTTGCTGTCAAGGTGCCCATGGTGCCGTTCCACACTTGGCTGCCGGACGCCCATGTCGAGGCGCCGACCGCCGGCAGTATCATCCTGGCCGGGGTATTGCTGAAGATGGGAGCTTACGGCTTCCTGCGCTTCTCCCTGCCCATGCTGCCCGAGGCCTCGCAGTATTTCGCGCCGCTGGTGCTCGCCCTGTCGGCCATCGCCATCGTCTACGGCGGGTTCCTGGCCCTGGCCCAGGATGATCTGAAGAAGCTGATCGCCTATTCCAGCGTCAGCCACATGGGTTTCGTCACACTTGGCCTGTTCACCTTCAATGCCAACGGCCTCAACGGCGCGGTGCTGCAAATGTTCAATCACGGCATCACCACCGGGGCGCTGTTCCTGTTTATCGGCCTGATCTACGAGCGCACCCATACGCGGCGGCTCGCCGACTACGGCGGCCTG
>JAYGED010000165.1:0-3170 GCA_046582565.1 Alphaproteobacteria bacterium | reverse complement strand
CGATGCTTGTGACAGACAGGCCACGCGGGTCAGTTCTTTGTCCCTGGTGCGCTACCGGAGCAACGACTACTCGGTGCCCGTCGCCTACGGCCACCAGGAGGTCTGGATCCGGGGCTATGTCCATGAGGTGGTCATCGGTTGCGGGGTTGAGATCATTGCCCGCTATCGCCCACCGGCTCCGGAAACCATCGTGCCATTAGACCGAAGGCCGGTCATGCACTAACATTCATACTGGACCTCTCAAGGGGGGCTGACCAGTAACCGAAGGAGCCTCACCGGACCCAGACGCACTAAGAAATTGGATCAACCAGCGTGTGGCAGCTAAATTTCAACGCTTGAGCGATATCGTTGTTTTAGAGGACTTTCCCCGCAACGTGGCAGGGAAGACGCTCAAGCGGGAGATCCGGGAATCGTACATAGCCAAGAAATAGAAATGTCCATGATCTGGTCTTGAATTTTCCGCTCCAAGAGCGACGATCATTACTGCCACCGGTATTTTGGATGATGGTTGTGATTAGTCATTATTGGGGACAATGGAATAGTCCGCTTTGGGTCAACAACGGACATATTGCGGCTGCCCTCTGAATGTCCGCTTTTGGGGGTAAAGCGGACTCAATTCACAAGATGTGTAAGAGTCCGCTAATAGCCACAAGCGGACTCTGGCGGCCTCGGTTTACCGTGACCTGCCGTAGCAATCGTTCAGTTGCCGGCAACCTTTCTTCGATACATACCCTGCGCAATCCGGTCGATGACCATGGCGCAGAACAGGATAGCAAGACCGCCGAGCAGACCCTGACCTTTCGCCGCATATTGCAAGGCTTCGAGTATTAGCGCCCCCAATCCCTCGGCCCCGATCAGGGACGCGATCACTACCATGGAGAGGCTCATCAGGATTGTCTGGTTGATTCCGGTCATGATCGACGGCATGGCCAGGGGAATTTCCACATTCGTCATGAGCTGCCATTTCGAACAGCCGAAGGCGACAGCCGCCTCCTTGGTGGTTTCCGGCACGCCGCGCATTCCCAAGGCCGTAAGACGGATGACCGGCGGCATGGCAAAAATGATGGTCGCCAGCACGCCCGGTGGTTTGCCGGTGCCAAAGAACGCGATGATGGGGATCAGATAGACAAAGGCCGGCATGGTCTGCATGAAGTCAAGAACCGGTTCCGCGAAGGCATAGGCGCGCTGGCTCTTGCCAAACCAAATTCCGAGCGGAATCCCGAATATCACACACAGAGTGGCGCCCGCGCCGATCAGGGCGACAGTGATCATGGAGATTTCCCAAAGCCCCATGAAGGCCAGATAAAGCAGTGAGGAGGCGGTGAAAATGGCAACCCGAATGCCCGCCAAGCGGAACGCCATGACAACGATCACAACCATGACCACGGGCCAGGGTGTATCGATCAAGATGACTTCAAGGCCATTGAGCACCCACCGAATGGTCGCCGTGACACCGTCGAAAACATCGCCGAAATTAGTGGCCAGCCAATCGAAACCAACGTCGCCTTTTCTGGCCAGAATCGCGAAATACTCCTTGTTCACGGGAAATTCAGTAATCGGTATTGTGCCGCCAATCACGTCATTGGTAAGGGCGGCCAGTTTTGCATCCGGATTCACCACGGTGAACCGAAACAGAGTGAGCGGCCAGATCGCGACCAGCAGGGCCGCGCCAAATAGGGCATTGGCTCGGTTCAAGCCGGACTGAACGCTGGGCATGGCGCGCCAACGCAAATATTGCTTTTCATAAGCGATGTTGGCGTAAAAGCCCTCGATTAGTTTGACTAGCGCCAGCATGGCGAGGCCGGTTAGGAGAATCGAAGTGGCCTCGCCCGCCGCGAGTTCGGCGTTTTCCTTTACGGTTACCGCGACTTTTTTGAGGTTATTGGCGATCGTGAGCTTGCCCTCAGCTTCACTCGCTTGCCCCGCTGCGATCAGGTCCGCGGCCTGCTGCTCGCGCTTTGCGATATTGCCGAGCAGGCGTTCGTACCGCGCCAGTTGATCGGCCCCCAATTCACCCCAAAGGCCACGGCCGATTTGCACAAGGGCAAAGAGTTCGAGCACCAAAAACGCCCAGAAAAAGCCCCACACGCCTCGAATTGCCGCCCACAGCGGTCCGAGCACGGCGGCCATGGTGTTCCACGACCAGGGGAACCCGCTGGTGCCCTGTATCTTCGAAAACTCCGCTGTGTAGTATTCGCTGTTCTCCTTGGCGAATTCGCCAATGGAACTGTCCAGGGACTTGGGTCCCAATTCGAGGCCAGTGTCGGTCATGCCTTACCTCCCTGAATGCCTTTTAACAGGGTCGTTTTATCGATGACCCCCACGTCATTGCCGTCGTCGTCCTGGACCACGATGGGGTGATCCGTCTCGGTTGTGATGTCGATTAAATGATCAAGATCTGTGTCATGGGACACTCGCGGCGATTCATCGAGATTCTCGCCGTGGGCTGGTTTGTAGGCTGAAAACTCTTCCATGATAGAGTGAGCGAACACCAGCTTCAGTTTCGAAATGCCCTCGACAAAATCCCTGACATAGTCATCGACCGGCTTGGTCACGATATCTTCCGGCGTGCCGATTTGAACGATGACGCCGTCCTTCATGATGGCGATGCGATTGCCGATGCGGATGGCTTCATCGAGATCGTGGGTGATGAACACCGTGGTCTTGTTCAGTTCCGCCGATAACTCCATGAACTGATCCTGGAGTTGGCGGCGGATGAGCGGATCGAGCGCCGAGAAGGGCTCGTCCATCAGCAGGACTTCCGGGTCGGATGCAAGAGCGCGCGCCAGTCCGACGCGCTGCTGCATGCCGCCGGACAGCTCCCTCGGGAAACGGTCTTCGTAACCATCGAGATTGACCATGCTGAGACAGCGCTGAGACACTTCCCAGCGCTTCGATTTCGGCTCACCCCGGATCTGCAACGGAAACCCGACATTGTCGCGCACCGTCCGATGGGGCAGCAACGCCATATGCTGGAACACCATACCGATATGCATGGCGCGCATTTCCCGCAGCTCTTCGCCGCCGAGGGTCGTCATGTCCTTGCCGAGGACGGAAATCTTGCCGGCGGTCGGTTCAATCAACCGGTTGAGGTGGCGGACCATGGTCGATTTACCGGACCCCGAGAGGCCCATGACACAGAAAATTTCACCGAGTTTGACACTGAATGA
>JAYGED010000084.1:0-13729 GCA_046582565.1 Alphaproteobacteria bacterium | reverse complement strand
ACCCGCATCACCGTCTCGCCGTCGAAACTGCCCGGCACGCCCGCGACATTGGCGAGGCCGTGCAGGGGTTCGTCGATGGCGCCGAGTGCCGCCTCGATGGAGGCCGGATCGGTGAGGTCAAAATTGTGGAAGCCGTCGAGCCCCGCGCCGTCGCCCTTCACGTCGAGCCCGATCACCCGCGCGCCGCGCTCGCCAAGCAGGGCCGCCGTTGCCGCTGCGATCCCGGAGCTCGCCCCGGTGACCACGATAGTCTTGCCGTCGAAACTCATGCGTCCATCCTCACCGGTGTATAGCGGCATGGCAGATGGCGCATGCCGTTGATGAAGAGGGCGTTGATCTGTTGCATGCCGTCGAGATCGATCTCCAGATCAGGCAGGGTTTCGAACAGCACCTTGAAGAAGTGATACATCTCTCGCCGGGCGAGGTGCATGCCCAAGCAATGATGTACGCCACCACCGCCGTAGCCCACATGGTCGTTCGGCGTGCGCCTGATGTCGAAGCGCTCAGGCTCGTCAAACACGGCCTCGTCCCGGTTGGCCGAGACGTACCAAAACACGACCGTTTCGCCCTCGGCGATCGGCTGGCCGAGGATCTCCGTATCCTGTGCCACCTTGCGGCCGAAGTGCACCACAGGGGTCGCATAGCGGATGATCTCCTCCAGCGCCGTTCCGACCAGCCCTTCGTAGTCTTCGCGCCAGGCGCGCCATTGGTCCGGGTGCTGAGCGAGAAAGCTCAGGCCGTGGGCGACCGAGCTCGCGGTGGTCTCGAAACCGGCGGTGATGAGAAGCTGGAAGTAGATACCCACATCGCGGTCGGTGAGCTTCTCCCCGTCGACTTCGGCCGCTACCAACATTGAGAGCAGGTCGTCTCCGGGCGCCTTGCGGCGTTCGCGGCTCAGCTTTTCGCCATAGTCGTTCAGCGCAAAGAAGGCATCGAGTGAATCGTCCCGGTCGCCCATGTTCTCGTCGCCGTAGCCCTGGGCCTGGGTACTGAGGCGGGACAACTCAGCCCGATCGTCGCCCTCGGGGACGGCGAGCATGTCGCAGATCACCTTCAGGGGCATTTGGTTCGCGACATCGGCGGCGAAGTCGCACTCGCCGCGCTCACTGATCGCGCCGACCACGGCTCGGGCCGAAGCGGCTATGTCGCCGTCCATCCCCTTCAAGAGGCGCGGCGTGAAGACCTTGGCCACGATGCGTCTGAGTCGCGGATGAATGGGAGCATCCCGGTTCACCATGCCGGCGATCTCATAGGCCAGCTCCGGGCTTTCGAGCGAAGAGGCCATGCCAGTACCGAATCGCGACACGAACAGCTTATCGTTCTTGGTGATTTCGCGCGTTTCCTTGTGCCGCGTCAACGACCAGTAGGCCTCATCGCCACCGGGCAGCGTTTGCCGTGAAATCGGGCGCTCCCGGCGAAAACGCGCCAGGATGTCGTACTTGTCCGGCCGTTTCCAGAACGTCGGATCTGAGAGGAGGATGTCGTCGAGGCTCTCGGTCATTGCTGCCTATTCGCTGATGTCTGGATCAATTAATGTGGTCCGAATTATGTTTACCTCGAAACACCTAGTCAACCGCACTACAGCACAGATACTCTTTCGGTTTGATGGGCCTTCCGCAAAGACCGGCGCATCTTTCATGGACGCCCGATGGGGTTCGTTGTAGACCTTTCGACCGCTTGATTTTAGAGGAGACGCAGCATGGACCGATTCACGGGCGGTTGCTCGTGCGGCAACGTCCGAATTGTGGCGACGGGACTCCCATACCGGGTCGGCCTTTGTCACTGTCTCGACTGCCGCAAGCATCATGGGGCTCTTTTTCACGCTTCCGCGGTGTTCCCTCAGGATGCGGTGACGATCGATGGAGAAACACGCGACTACGTCGGGCGGTTTTTCTGTCCCCGCTGCGGCTCGTCCATTTTCGCACGCAGCGCAGACGAAATCGAAGTGAACCTAGGATCCCTGGATGCCCCTGACCAACTGAAGCCAACTTACGAAAGCTGGATCGTCCGTCGCGAGTCCTGGTTGCCGCCGTTTCCGCTCACGAAACGATACGAGCGCGATCGTGACGCCACGGGCCGCTTTGAGGAGTAGGCCGCACGAAATGAGGTTCATTAACCGCTTAGCGCATCATGTCCGTTTCGGGGGTGAATCGCCACGAGGTCCTTACCCAATAAATCTACATGGGTTTGATTTTTCTCTAATAAATCAACGATGTTATGCTACTCGGCCAGCAGTTTGACCTGCAGGATTTAGTCTTCGCTGGGGCCTCGATCTAGGCGTTTGCCGTCGAGCTCGCGGCGGCGTTGATCGATGTCGTGGCTCAGGGCCTTGTGGTCGGACTTCTTTTGGCCCGACTTTTGTCGGTTGCCCTCGGCGCGCTCTTCTTTCAGTTCGCGCTCACGGCGCTTCCTGAATTGATTGAGATTGACGATATCTCCCATGAACCCCTACCTCATCTCCGACGATCCGCATTATACTGCCTAGCGGACGTAAGGTAAGCTTAGCGTAATCCTGCGCACGCGCAAACTGAAACGATTATTTTCATCTAATTTTTCTGGGGAGAACCGGCCATAAAGACTTTCCTTTATGTGGCTACCGTGCTGCTGGTGCTGCTTGTCGCCGCCGTACTGTTCGGGCCCGCTATCTTCGATCTCAATAATTACAAGAGCAACATCAGCGCTCTGATCAAGGAGAAGACCGGGCGTGATCTGGTCATCGATGGCGCCATCGATCTAGCCATTCTGCCCATACCGACGATCAAGATCGGCGGTGTGCGGGTCGCCAATGTTGCGGGCGCCGCGGCGCCTGACATGCTGCGCATCGCCACGGTCGAAGCCAGCATAGCCCTCGCGCCACTGATACGCGGTGCCATCGAAATCGACAGCCTGACCATTGTCGATCCGGTGATCGAGCTTGAAACTCTCGCCGACGGCAGCGGCAATTGGCTGCTCGCACCGTCTGTTGACGGCGCGAGTGACGCGGAAGACTCAGGCGATGTGTCCGTGCGCATCGACAGCCTGACCATCGAAAACGCCACCCTGATTTATCGCGACAGCGCCCAGGGCCTGATCAAGCGATTTGAGGCTCTCCATATGGAAGCGGCCATGGACTCGATCAACGGGCCCTTCCGCGCCAGCGGCCGAGTTAAAGCCCCCTTAGGCGGCGAGAAAGCCTTGCCGCTCAGCTTCGACATCGACGTCGGCCGGCTTGATAAACGCCCCCTGCCCTTGCGGGCCATGGTCAAGCTGGCCTCGGCCGACGCCACCATCTCCTTCACCGGCTCGGCCTCAAACGCTGCCGCCGACGCCAAGCTTTCCGGCAAGCTGAAATTCGAGAGCGCCTCCCTCGCCCGCATCCTGGGCGCGCTTGGCGGTGCGCCGGCCGACCCCCTGCTCGACCAGCCGCTCTCAGCAACCGCCGCCCTCGCGACGACCATATCTGCGGCGGGGATCAACGACATCCGGTTCGATTTCGGCGGCATGAAGGGCAGCGGCGCGGTGAGCGCGACCCTGGGCCAACAGCCCCAGGTCGATGTGGCAATCGCCATCAACCGCGTCGATCTCGATGCCCTGATAGCGAAAGCTGCCGACAGCGACGCGACACCGGCCCCTGAGGTAGCAGCCGTCGCGTTCTCGCTTCCCGGCGGGATCTACGCGACGCTTGATCTCCGCATAAACGCCCTGGTCTACAATCAGGCTGTGGTGCGTCAAGCCCAGTTCGTTGCAGCACTCGATCGGGGCGCGCTGACCTTGCAGCAGGCATCCGCCCTGCTGCCCGGCGGCTCCGATATCACGGTTTTCGGGCTGCTCGAAAGCCACGCGGGAAAGCCGAGTTTCAACGGCCAGATTGAGGCATCATCCGACAACCTGCGCGCCGTGCTCGATTGGCTCAATGTTACCTATCCCGATGTTCCCGCCGACCGTCTGCGCAAGTTCAGCCTGTCGACCAAGCTGGAGGTGTCGCCCACTCTGGCGAAGATTTCGGCAATCGATCTGCGCCTTGATCTGTCGCGCCTCAGCGGCGGCGTCAATGTGGGTCTCGGCGCGCGGCCGGCGTTCAACGCCATCGTTACCATCGACAAGATCAATCTCGACGCTTATTTGCTCGGGCCGGACGGCGAGGCTGGAAAAACCGAAGAGGATGACGCCGCCGAACAAACAGGCAGCAATCCATTCGCCGTCCTCGGCGCCTTCGACGCCGAGATCAAGGCGAGGATCGGTTCCGTAATCTTTAAAACGACGGCCCTATCAGGCATTTCGCTCGATGCCGGGGTGCGCGGCGGGGCGCTTACTCTGCGCAGCCTGATGGTCGGCGATGTGGCCGGGTCCAACGGGACGATTGCCGGGGTCATCGACTCGGCTGAACCCGGTTTCGACATCACCTATGATCTGGAGACCAGGGACCTCGCCCGTCTCCTCCAATTCGCCGAAATCAAACCGCCCGCGTTTGATCTCGGCGCCTTGAGCGCCGAGGGCCGGGTGGCGGGCGACCTGGCGGGCGTCACCCTGGACAGCCGGATCACCATGCCCAGCGGCGTCGCACAAATTTCCGGCACCCTGACCGATCTCATGGGGGTGCCCATGATCGATGCCGAGATCGCCCTCGATGGCGATAATCTGAGCGGCTTTGCCGCAGACTTCGGCACCGAGATCTCGGCGAAGGCGAACGGGCCCTTCTCCCTCAAGGGCAAGGTCAAGGGCGATAGTGCGGCGACAACGGTGAATTTGACCCTGGCGACCCTGGGCGCCGATATCCGCCTGGACGGCAATCTCAACAATTTGATCGCGAGCCCGGGCTATGACCTCAACCTGGAGGTCAGCCACCCTGACTTCGTGACACTTGCCGAGAGCCTGGCCGATGGCCTGCGCTTCACTGAGCGCGAACTCGGCGAAGTGAGGCTTCGAGCCAGCATCACGGGCGATGGCGATCAGGCGCTTATCGACGGCATCGACGCCCTGCTCGGCCCGTCACAGATTGCCGGCGCCGTCACGGCGCGCTTCGACGGGGATCGTCCCCAATTTGACGCCGATTTGACCACCGGCGAATTCCACGCCGACATGTTTCTCGCCGCCCTCGCCAAAAGCGGCGGCGACGGCAGCAACGGTAGCGGCGTAGGCGCGGAGCGCTGGTCGCGCGAGCCCCTGGATCTTAGCAGCCTAAAATCCTTCGACCTCAAGATGCGGATTGCCTCCCAGGCGCTGATTTTCCGCAAATACCGTTTCGAGGATGTCACCCTGCGCGTCAAACAGGCCAACGGCGTGCTCGAGGTGGAAGAATTCAGCGGCAGGCTCTACGGCGCGCCGGCGACAGTACAAGCCCGCCTTGCCGCCACCATTCCGCCGACCCTGAGCAGCACCTTCACCCTGCAAGGCGCCGATATGCGGGCCTTTCTGCGCGACGCGGCGGAGATCGATGCGGTCTCCGGCCTGCTTGATTTGAGCGGTCAGTTCGAAAGCCGGGGCTACAGCGAATTTGACTTGATCTCGGCGCTCAATGGGACCGCCACCATGGCCGCCCGAGACGGCTCGATCGAAGGCATCTCCCTCGGCCAACTCAATACACGCCTCGCCAACATCGACAGTGAAATCGACGTGGCCGCCCTGATCGCCAATGCGCTGAGCGGCGGCTCGACTGCCATTAAAAGTCTCGACGGCAGCTTTATCGTGAACGGCGGCGTCCTGCGTAGCGACGATCTGCGCGCCGTGCTTGAAGGCGGCGAAGGCAGCGCCTCCCTGTCCATGGATTTACCGCGCTGGCAACTCGCCATGAACAGCGAATTCCGCCTCACCGGCCATCCAAAGGCGCCGCCGGTGAGCCTCCTGCTGATGGGTCCGATCGACAATCCCGAGCGCGAAATTCGCGACCGCGCCCTGCGTGAATATATCGCGGCGAAGATTATTATCGTCGGCGTTAAAACACTGATCCCCGCCATCACCGGCAAAGACCCCGCCACCGGCATCCTCGGCGGGGCGCTCAACATAATCACCGGCGGCGGCGCCGAGCAGCCGGCCCTGGAGCCGAACCCGGTACCGGTAGAAGAAACCCCAACCCCCGAACCGGCCCCGAAAAAACTCTTCGAGAACCTGCTCGAAGGGCTCATCCAGGGCGTCGGCAACTAGGCTGCGTTGCAGGGCGGGCCATTCCAACAGCGGCGTATCTTAGGTATGATCTTGATAGACGTGACGATGGTCTGGGAAACGTCATTCAAAAGGAAATGCGATGATCACAACGACAGTAGCGGGCAGTTTGCCTAAACCTGCTTGGTTGGCGGAACCGGAGACGCTGTGGGCTCCCTGCGCCTGGAAGGGGAAGATCTGATTGCGGGCCAGCAGGATGCGGCCTTGGCCTGGATTAAACGCCAGGAAGATGCGGGGATTGATATCGTCAGTGACGGCGAGCAATTACGCAAACATTTCGTACATGGATTTTTGGAAGATATTGACGGCATCGACTGGCAGCGCATGACCACCATGGGCATTCGCGATAACCGGTATGACGCCCAGGTGCCGACAGTGACATCGGCGGTTAAGCGTAAAAAATCCGTGCATGGAGAGGGCGCGAAATTTTGTCGCGAACATGTCACAAACCAATTCAAATTTACCCTGCCCGGCCCGATGACCATTTGCGATACCATCGCCGACGCCCATTATGGCAGCCGGCCGGAAATGGCCATGGCCTTTGCAGCACTTTTGAACGAAGAGGCTAGGGAGCTTGAAGCGTTGGGCGTTGACGTCATTCTGTTCGATGAACCGGCCTTCAATGCCTTCATGGATCAGGTTCCCATCTGGGGCGTGGATGCCTTGCACCGAGCCATCGAGGGGCTGAGCTGCAAGACGGCTGTGCATATTTGTTAAGGGTACGGCATTAAGGCCAACATCGACTGGAAAGAGGGTCTCGGCGAGGAATGGCGTCAGTATGAAGAATTCTTCCCAGCCCTCAATGAAAGCCGTATCGATCAGGTCTCGCTGGAATGCGCCGATTCGAGAGTCCCCTTCTCAGTGCTCGGCTTGCTGAAGGACAAGGAAGTGTTGGTCGGGGCCATCAATGTCGCCAGCCATGACATCGAAACACCGGAAAAAGCCGCCTCCACGCTTCGCGCCGCCCTGGAATTTGTCGATCCGGAGCGGATCATTGCATGCACCAATTGCGGAATGGCGCCCCTGCCGCGTCATGTGGCGGCGGGAAAACTCAAAGCCCTGGGGGCCGGGGTGGCATTGTTGCGAAAAGAGCTTGGTGGCGCGTAGGGTGTTCTTCCAACCGGCTTAATCTGTGACCGCATAAGCACGGATCGGGCTGCCGTCACCCTTCACGACTTTCAGCGGGGCGCCGTGAAAATAGAAGGACTTTGGCAGCTGCTCGGTGTTGATTAACCGTTCAAACGAAATCACGTCGCGTTCCAGCAGCCAGCGCTCAATTGCGATGTCGAACTCAAACTTTGCCGGCAGACCAATGAAGCTGGGACCGATAGCAACGACGGACTTGGCGATTTCCCAGGAAATATCCGTTTCGTGAAATATCAAGCCGACTCCGGGCTTGATGTAGGCATCGGACTCATAGAGTACGGATTCACCCATAAATACACCCAGGTCATAGTCGTCCAGATTTTTACCCGCAGCCGTCGCATGTAAGGGCACGTTCACATGCGTGCCGTCGTGTCCGTTGAGTTCCAGCCGGCGCATGTTCCAGCCGTTTTCGGGGAATTGCTCAATCAACTCAAAGCTTGGTCTGGGATCGCCCGGATAAATCTCCATATCGGCGTGCAACGGTAATGTGAGGTCGATGATTTTCATGGTCCTGGATGCCACCCTTAGTTCACAAGAAACTTAGCAAGGCCCTTAAGGTTTCACCCGCGCTACGCCTTTGCACCGCGAATTTGCATCAACACATAGACGCGGATCGCGCTGGACAGGTTTTCGTGGCGGGCTTCGTCTATTTCGGCGATCAGGTGGTTGAGAGAGATGCCGCGCGCTTGCGCGATGTCCTTAAGGGCATCCCAGAACGGCGTCTCTATGGAGACGCTGGTCCTGTGGCCGGCGAGCACCACCGAGTGTTTTCTCATAGACCTACTGAGAGGGGCCGATCATGTTTTCGGGGCGCACCCATTCGTCGAACTGTTCCGCCGTCAACAGGCCAAGCGCCACCGCCGCCTCTTTCAATGACGTGCCTTCCTTATGGGCCTTCTTGGCGACCTTGGTTGCGTTGTCATAACCGATATGGGGGTTGAGCGCGGTCACCAGCATGAGGGATTCATCGCGCAAGCTCTCGATGCGCTCAACATTGGCGACGATACCGGCGACGCAGTTGTCGGTGAAACTCAGCGCCGCGTCGCCCATGATGCGAATCGAATGGAGCAGATTGTGGATCATCACCGGCTTGAACACATTGAGTTCGAAATGGCCGGTGGCGCCCGAGATGGTGATCGCCACATGATTGCCCATGACCTGGGCGCAGACCATGGTCATGGCCTCGCACTGGGTCGGGTTGACCTTGCCCGGCATGATCGACGAGCCGGGCTCGTTCTCGGGCAGGGTTATCTCGCCGAGACCGCAGCGCGGCCCCGAGCCCAGCATGCGTAGATCGTTGGCGATCTTCATCAGTGATGCGGCGAGCACATTGAGCATGCCGGATGTCTCAACGATGGCGTCATGGGCGGCCAGGGCCTCGAATTTGTTCTCGGCGGTGACGAAGGGCAGCCCGGTGATGCTGGCCACCTCGGCGGCGAAGCGCTCGGCAAAGCCGACCGTGCTGTTCAGCCCGGTGCCGACGGCGGTGCCGCCCTGGGCAAGCTGATAGAGCCTAGGCAGGGCCGATTTGATCCGTACGATGCCGTATTCAATCTGCTTGGCGTAGCCTGAGAATTCCTGCCCCAAGGTCAACGGCGTGGCATCCTGGAGATGGGTGCGGCCGATTTTTATGATCTCATCGAAGGCGTCGGATTTGGCGGCGAGCGCCGCATGGAGATGTTCGAGATTGGGGATCAGGCGATGGCTGATCTCCTCGACGGCGGCGATATGCATGGCGGTGGGGAAGCTGTCGTTCGACGACTGGCCCATGTTGACGTGATCGTTGGGATGCACCGGCGTCTTCGAGCCGAGTTCGCCGCCGAGGATTTCGATGGCCCGGTTGGCGATCACCTCGTTGCTGTTCATGTTGGTCTGGGTGCCTGATCCGGTCTGCCAGACGACCAGCGGGAAGTGATCGATCAGGCTGCCGTCCATGACCTCGGCGGCGGCGGCGCAAATGGCGTCGCAGAGCTTTTGATCGAGCTTGCCATTCTCGGCATTGATAATGGCGGCGGCCTTCTTGACGATGCTGAAGGCGCGGATCAAGGGCTGCGGCATACGATCGGCGCCGATCTTGAAATTGCCCAGGGAGCGCTGGGTCTGCGCCCCCCAATAGCGATCGGCCGGCACTTCGAGAGGGCCGAAGGAATCCGACTCTGTACGGTAATCAGACGATGTCGACATGATGAAATCCCCAACCCGGTTGTCTGAGAAGGTCATTTAACCATAGGGCGGCAACGGGGCCTAGTGGATGAAGCCTATTCGGCGGCGGGGCGCTATTTCTTGCGAAACTGATCGAGGGTGACGACATCGCCCGGCTTGCGCTCCAACGAGTCGATATCGGCTTCGGATTTGGAAGTGGAATCGGCCGGGGCCTCGTCTATCGGTCTGGGTGCGGGCTCGGCCTTGCGCTCCCCTTGGGGCGTATTGAACTGGATGCCGAAATTGACGCTGGGATCGGCGAACCCGATCACCGCATCGAAGGGCACGGCCAGCTGATGCGGCACGCCATTGAAGGCGAGCGACACCGAAAAACCCTGGTCCTCGACCACCAGATCCCAAAATTCATGCTGCAGGACGATGGTGATGGTCTCCGGATACTGGGCGCGGAGTTGATCCGGCATTTCGACGCCGTCATGGGTGGTATGGTAGGTGATATAAAAATGATGATCGCCGTCCAGTCCCTGGCTGGATATTTCACCAAGAGCCGTGACCATCAACGCGCGAAGCGCGCCGGGGATCATATCTTCGTAATCCATTTTATCAGATGCCATAACGTACCATCAGTGGGGAAATTAGTGTGGCAGTGGGGAAATTAGTGTGGCAGTGGGGAAATTTAGTGGGGGGCTTCTGTTGCCCGGCGCCCCCCGAGCCGCGCTTACCTAGTTAGACTAAGCAGCGATTGCCAAAGGCTTGTTGTCGTTGGCAGTTCTAATATAAGCCCGATAACGGTGGTACAATGCCGAGCAAAAATCACCCCTTTACCACGCACGTCGATCCTGGTTCGCCCCCATGGAGGGCCGTGACCCTGAAGCCACGGCGGAAACTGGTGGAGGCGCCGGGCACTGCCCCCGGGTCCGTAACGCTTATTACGAGTAACGTTTATCGCCATAGTCGGCAAGCCGACGAGAAGAATATAGGGATTTTCGCGCCAAAATGAAAGATGCGCCGCAAATCGCCGGCGTCTCGGGAGATTTCCCTGGGTATTGGCTTGGTGATCTCGTGCTATGATCGCCGCCGGCTACCGCAGCGCTGGGAAAATGTGAAGAATGGGTAACGGCCGTACCGGCACACTCGGAGCCAAGCGCCTCGCGTTCAACGATATTCCGGTAATTGATATCGACGGGCTGTTCAGCGCCGATCCGGCCGATCGCCAGCGGGTCGCCGACGCGGTGGGCGAGGCCTGCGACAAGGTCGGTTTTCTCTATATTACGAACCACCGCATACCCGAGGCGGCGATCACCGGCGCCCACGACTCCATGGCCGCGTTTTTCGCCCTGCCGCTGGCGGAGAAGCTGGCGCTGGATATCAACACTATTCAACGCCATCGGGGGTACGTACCCCTGGGCGGCCTTTATGCCGACCCCACGGCGCAGCCCGATGTGCAGGAAGGCTTCGAGCTTTCCCTTGAGCTGCCCGCCGACGACCCGCACTACCGCGACGGCAACATCATGATGGGCCCCAACGTCTGGCCGGACGGATTGCCGGCGTTCCAGCCGGCGATCTATGGCTACTACGAGCGAATTGTCGATCTGGGCCATGTGATGTTCAAGGCCTCCGCCCTGACCCTGGGCATCGACGAGGATTACTTCGAGGACAAGATCGACAAGCCCATGGGGCAGCTCCGCCTGATCTATTATCCGATCCGGGAAGGAGCGGTCACCGCCGACCGCATCGGCATCGGCGCCCATACGGACTACGAATGCTTCACCATCCTGTGGCAGGACGCAATCAGCGGCCTGCAGGTCGGCAACCGCGACGGCGACTGGGTCGAAGCGCCGCCTATTCCGGGCAGCTTCATCATCAACGTTGGCGATATGATGATGCGCTGGTCAAACGACAAATTCGTCTCCACACCGCATCGGGTCATCAACAGCACGCAGCACGAACGCTATTCCATGCCGTTCTTCTTCGGCGCCAATTACGACACCGTGGTAGCCCCCCTGGAAGTGTGTTGCGGGCCCGGCAATCCGCCCCGCTACCCGCCGACAGCGTCCGGCTTGTGGTCGGTCAGGATGATTACCGATGCCTATGAATACCGCAAAGACTACCGCGGCAAGCTCCAGACCCGGAGCAAGCGGCGTAGACAACCCCCCTCACACCCCCCGCAAGCTGTTCAGCGCCATAACTTCGGCGCGGGCAGCGTCGCGCAGCAGGGTGGCGTCGCTGCTGGTGATGAGCAGCTTGTAGCCCCGCGCCAGCATCGCCTCGGCGGAATCATCGGGCCGGCAGATGCCGCCCATGGCCTTGCCGGACGCCAGGATCGCGGCTTCGGCGCGGGCCAGGGTTTCGGCCACCTCCGGGTCGTCGAATTGGCCCGGCTTGCCCATGCTGGCCGATAGGTCGAACGGCCCGATGAACAGCACATCGATGCCCTCGACGGCGCCGATTTCGGCGATGTTGTCGACGGTTTTTGCGGTTTCCACCTGGCACATGACGACCAGGTTGTCATTTGCCTTGGCGGCATACTCGGCAAGCTGGAGGCCGTAATCGGCGGCCCGGGTCACCGCATAGGCGACGCCGCGAATACCCTCGGGCGGATAGCAGCAGGCGGCGACCGCGGCCCGCGCCGCATCGGCGTCCTCGACCGCCGGTATCATCAACCCTTCGATACCGGTATCCAGGGCGCGCTTGATATAGACCGCATCGTTCCAGGGAACCCGCATCAGGGTCGCCACCCGCGTGGTCGACACCGCCTGCATGATGGCCGTCGATTCGCTCAGCGAGGCAGGGCCGTGCTCATTGTCGATCAGCACGAAGTCATAGCCGCAAAGCGCCACCACCTCGGCGGCGATCGGGCTGACCAGATGGGACCAGCAGCCGGCGAGCGGCGGGCCGTCCGCCAAGCGTGACTTGAGGGGATTATCGCGGAACATAATTATGACCTCTCTCTATGAAGCGCTATTGCCTCTCTTTATAATTCGTCATTGATAGAGTAATGCCTGCGTCAAACCAAGCCGGAGACTAGAATGACCACGCCCGCCATCATTACCGTCGCGATTACCGGGGCAGTGCCCCGCAAGGCCGACAACCCCGCCGTGCCGGTGACCCCCGCCGAGCAGATCGAATCGACCCATGAAGCCTTCGAGGCGGGCGCGTCCCTGGCCCACCTCCATGTACGGGCGCCGGATGAATCCCCGTCGTCGGATCCGGAACTGTTCGCCAAGCTCCAGGCCGGCATCGCCAAGCATTGTCCGGGCATGATCATTCAATTCTCCACCGGCGGGCGGGGGCGCGATCAAAGCCTACGCGGCAAGCCGCTCTACCTGGAGCCCGACATGGCGTCCCTGGCCACCGGCTCGGTCAATTTCCCCAATGGCATCTATGAGAACCACCCTGAGCTGATCACCGCCATGGCCAAGGAAATGCTCGAGCGCGGTATCAAGCCCGAGATCGAGGTGTTTGATCTGTCCATGCTGTATTCCGCGCGTAAGCTGGTCGATCAGGGGCTGTTGGCGACGCCGGTTCATGTGCAATTTGTCATGGGCATTGTCAACGCCATGCCGGTGCGCCGGGAAATCCTCGAATTTCTGTTGCGCGAACTGCCCGAGATTTTGCCGGGAGCGACCTGGACGGCGGCCGGCGTCGCCCGCCATCAGCTACAGGTCAACCGCTGGGCCGCCGAGCTTGGCGGGCATTTACGCACCGGCCTGGAAGACAATATCCGCTTCGACAAAACGCGGCTGGCCAGCAGCAACGCCGAGCTAGTCACCCTGGCGGCGGATCAATGCGCGGAGTTCGACCGCCATCCGGCATCGCCTGCGGAAGCCCGCAGCCTGCTCTCACTCAGCCCCGCCTGATTGAATTCAAACGAGGACCATAAAAAACGAGGACCGTGTGGGCGGTCCTCGTTGAAGGGGGGAGGTTGCACATGAAATGCTGGCCTCACCCTACCCGGCCTTCTCGGCGCCCACAGTGATGGCCGTCACAGGAAGAGGAGATGTTCGGTAAATTGTCGCGGTAAAGAAAATTTTAACTATATGTGACGGTGGTCATAGAGGGCGCGGGCGGCCTGGCATAATCTCACATCAATTCGGTTGGTAAATTTCAACCAGAGGGGAATTAAAGATGTTGAGAAAAAAACTACGCAGAGAGCGCCGCTCCACCCTAGTGGATTGAATCTAACACTTGGAACCCACGGTTTCTGGCTGCGATGATGTCGTCGGGGTTGGCGCTCCACATGAATGGCTTTGCCTCGGTATCGTTGTGTTCGGCGATGAAGCGG
>JAYGED010000121.1:0-42269 GCA_046582565.1 Alphaproteobacteria bacterium | reverse complement strand
GGCGCGCAACCTCGTCGAGAGGTTCTTCAATAAGATCAAACACTTTCGTCGTATCGCCACCCGCTACGACAAGCTGGCGGCGAACTACATGGCCATGATCAAGCTCGCGTCCATTCGCATCTGGCTGCGGTATAATGAGTCTACGGCCTAACATTCAAACTGGACCTCTCAAGGGGGGCTGACCAAGTGGACCGGCGTAACTTCGTGTAAATATTCGCTGGGAAAGAATACAATGCAGTTGTCGACCGGTGCGATGCGCGTAACTTCCCGTTCCGTATGCCGGTTCGAATCATGCAGGAGAAGATCTCCCCCTTCGAATGCTTTCGGTTGCCAATGGTAATAGTAGCTAAAACTAACCTTGCGTCGCTCGGCGCCGCTCCCCTTTTCTCCCACGTCGTCGTGCTCCCCGTAGTATTCGCCGTCGTGATGCGTTGTGATCTGGAGTTCGATAACACCGATATCGAACGCATCCATATAGAGCCCTGAGCGAATCTCAGCCAAAGCGCCCGTGATTCGTTGTTCAAACCAGTTAGTATATTTCTCGTTCTCAATTTTACTAACCAATCGAGATTTGCGTATGTCCGGGTTCTGTGACTGCGTTTCTCCGAAGCCAACGGTCGAGGGCCCGAAGTTCTCGCGAAGACCTTCCGTGATCTGCAATAGCTCGTCATGTTCCTCGGCCGACAGGAAATTTTTGATCATGGCAAACGGGGCGGGCCGCGGCATATAGTCGGGAAGCGCCGCAACAGGCGCCGCGCCGGCCAATACAGCGCAAACATAGCCGGCAGTGGCGTTTTCCGGGTTCTCACCCAGGAGTTGTCTGTAGGTCTCAATGGCGGCGTCGAGATTGCCCTCGGCGCGATACGCTTCGGCCCGCGCCCAGAGCGCGCCGGCGCTGTCGAGCGATGCCGATTTGCCCGCGATCATGTTTTTTGCAAAGACGGCCGCCTCGTTTTCCGGATCGATCGCGAGGATACGATTGTAGGCGTCGAGGGCTTCTGTGAAATGTCCCAATGCGCGATACATTTCGCCGCGTTGCCAAAGCAGGTCGCTGTTGCCGGGATCAAATTCAAGGGCGCAGTCCAGCATTTGCTGGGCTTTGCCGGAGAAGCCGTCCGCGAGATAACTCTTGGCGGCCTCGATGAAATTTCCTGCGTGCGCCTTGTTGGCGGCCTCGATGGTTGACCATTCCTCCGTATTTATGCCTTGGCGCTCGACGGCCTCGACCAATCCTTTGAGCACATACGTATCGGCCAACCCCCTGAGCGCGTAGACATGATCCGGAAACTGTTCCAGGACCTCGCCGTACAACGCTTCCGCCGCCGCCACGCGATTCCTGGCGCGCTCGGCCTCGGGAGATATTTCATCATTGGTTTTCATTGGCTTCCATGGCAATCATACTCAAACTTCACTGCCGTTCAAATAATACCATGGGCCGTTATCCTTTGTATAAACTAGGTTAATTCAACAGCGTAGCGCGGCGTGGTCGGATAGGCGATGGCAATTTTTTAATGCACAGCGACAAGCAAGCCTCCGCACGCGAAGTCTTCTTGGCGTTTCTCAAGCTCGGCCTAACCTCGTTCGGCGGACCGGTCGCCCATCTCGGTTATTTCCGCCATGAGATCGTCGAGCGGCGCGGCTGGGTCGATGACCGCGCCTATGGCGACCTGGTTGCCTTGAGCCAGTTTTTACCGGGACCGTCGAGTTCCCAGGTCGGCATGGCCCTGGGGGCTGTACGCGCCGGAGTCAAGGGCGCTCTGGCTGCATGGTTGGGCTTCACCCTGCCGTCGGCATTGATCATGATTTTGTTTGCCCTGGGGGTTTCCTGGTTCGACTTGAACGCCGGCTGGCTCGACGGCCTCAAGATCGTCGCCGTTGCCGTGGTCGCCCGCGCCGTCTGGTCCATGGGGCGGCAGCTTTGCCCGGATTGGCCGCGCGCCGGATTTGCCGCGGGCGCCGCCGCCGCCGTCTTCGCCTGGCCGGGACCGCTCGGGCAGATCGCGGCGATTGCGCTTGGCGGCGCGATCGGCTGGCTGGTTCTCGACAAGGACGAGGGGGCGGCGCCGCAGGCTCTGAGCCATGGCGTGAGCCGGCGACTGGCGGTGATCTGTCTGGTGCTGTTCGCTCTGCTGTTGGCCTTTCTTCCTTTGGGGGCGGCCATGACCGCCGCTCAACCTCTGGCGCTGGTTGACAGTTTCTATCGCTCGGGTGCGCTGGTGTTCGGCGGCGGCCATGTCATCCTACCCCTGCTGCAGGCCGAGGTGGTGCCGCCCGGCTGGGTCGACCGCGACGCCTTTCTCGCCGGCTATGGCGCTGCCCAGGCGCTGCCCGGACCGTTGCTCTCCTTCTCGGCTTATCTCGGCGCGATGATCGATCCGCGATGGGCCGGTCTGCCCGTCGCCCTGCTGTGCCTGGCGGCGGCATTCGCGCCGTCCTTCCTGCTGGTTATCGGCATGCTGCCGTTTTGGGATTCCCTGCGCCGGTTTGGCGCTGCCCAGGCGGCCATGGCGGGCATCAACGCCGCCGTGGTCGGATTGCTCCTGGCGGCGCTCTACGATCCGGTGTGGACCGGCGCTATCCATGCGCCCCAGGATTTTGCCCTGGCGGTCGTGGCCTATGTCGCGCTCGCCTGGGCGAAGCTACCGCCCTGGCTGGTGGTGATCGCCTGTGGCCTGGCCGGCGCGTTGATTAGCGGTTGGTCAGGGTGACGGCGGGATTGTTGGTCAGGGTCTGATAGACCACGCAGTAGCGTTCGGTTAGCTTGAACAGGGTGGCGAGCTGTTCTTCGCTGGCCGAGCTGTCGAGATCGAAGCGCAGACGGATATCGGTGAAGCCGACGGCGGCCTCCCGATCGACCCCCAGGGTGCCGCGGAAATCGAGATCGCCCTCGGCATGGACCGCGCCGCCGTTGACAGGTATGTCGAGGGCCGTGGCGACCGCCCGCAAGGTGACGCCGGCGCAGGCCGCCAGAGCCTGGAGCAGCATGTCGCCCGAACAGGCGGAGAGGCCGTCGCCGCCGGTGGCCGGATGTAGCCCCGCCTCGACTAGAGCCTTGCCGGTCTCGACCGAACAGGTGACGCCTTCCTCACCCAAGGTGCCAACCGCCTTCAAGGTGATCACGGCGGCGTCCGGGTCTTGTTTGTATTGTTCCTTGAAGGGCGCTTGCAGGGCGCGCAGTTCGTCGGCTTCCATAATCGTCTCCTATTCTACAGTAGCCGCCTCCCCCAAGGTCGGGCCGATTTCACAGTTGAGCACGAGATCGGCATAGCCGTCGAGTGCGGTGGGTTCTCGGTTGAGAATAACCAGCTTAGCGCCATTTTGTTTGGCGAGAAGCGGAAACATCGCCGCCGGCTGAACCGTCAGCGACGAACCGATGGCGAGAAACAGGTCACAATCCAGGGTCGCCGCCTCGGCGCGCCGCATTTCGACCTCGGGCATGGGCTGGCCGAACGATATGGTCGCGGTCTTCACCAGGCCGCCGCAAGCGTCGCAGAGGGGCGGGGTTTCGTCATGGGCGAAGGCTTGCCAGATGGCGTCGAGTTCGTGGCGCGTATCACAATCCAGGCAAACCGCGTAGGTGGTGTTGCCATGGAGTTCGATGACCAGATCGTCGGCCAGGCCCGAGCGCTGATGCAGGCCGTCGATATTCTGGGTGATCACGCTGATCAGTTTATTCTCGGCGGCAAGGGCGGCGATGGCGCGATGGCCTTGGTTGGGCGTGGCCTGGTCGATGGCTTCGCGGGTGGCGAACTTACGCCGCCAGGCCTCGCGCCGCGCCTCGTCTGAGCGCAGAAAGTCATCGAACGGCACCGGTTTGTACTGATCCCAGATTCCACCGGGGCTGCGGAAGTCGGGGATGCCCGATTCGGTGCTGATTCCGGCGCCGGTAAAGGCGACCAATCGCCTCGCCTCGTCGATCATTTGTCTGAGTTTGTCCGTATTTTTCTCCATGATGGGCATCATCATGATTAACAATGGCTTTAGCAATTGCTGTTAGCCATCGGGTTGCCACTTATCAACGGCCTGGCCGACGGAAGTTTGCATATTGATGGCACCCAACTCTATCCGTCTGCTTATCATCAGGCTTTGTTCAACGCCTGACGCCGGCGGGTGACAGGGCTGCATTCCGGCTCTAGGGTGACGATTGAAACGGGTTGGAGACGGCGCCGATGAGCAGAATGCGAATCACGAGTCTAGCAATCGGGTTGCTGTGGATGCTTGCCATGCCTCTGACAGCTTACGGTCAATCCGCCACCCTGCCCCTGCTGCCGACGGAAGAGGGGGACAGCGAACTGCAGTCCATGGTCGATCAATTGCGAGCTATTACCGAACAGGCCAAGCGCGACCGCAGCGCCGATTTTCGCCTGCTCCAGCAGCTCGGCGATTTGGCGGGGCGCTATGACCAGCCCTGGCGGATCACCCTGCTGGAGGATAGTTTCGCCGACGGCGACTTCACCGCCAACCCGGCCTGGGCCGTGGCGAGCGGCAATTTCAACGTCGATTCCCGCTACGGCCTGCGCAATCGCGTGATCGTACAAACTCGGATCGACTTCGGCTCGGGTGGACAGAATGAAGGGCAGGCGGCCTTACAGCTGTTCGGTGCCCTGCTTGGCGGCATCGCCAAACAACAATCCGGCGGCGGGCAGGAACCGGCGTCCCGGGCCGAGATCCACACCGGCCTGGCGATCAGCGAGGCGTTTTCGGCAACCCTGGAATTCGGCGTTATCTCCAAAGCCGTTGAGGGCGGCGGCCTGTCATTCGGTGTCTACCGGGGGGCTGGCCGCGATACCGGCTATCCGCTGCTCTACAGCCAGGGGAGGGCGCCAAGTCTGACCATGCAGCGGCTATCTCCGGCCGGGATTTCCACCATCGCCAGTGTACCGCTTGCGAAAGGGCTTGAAGACGGCGCCTATCACCGCATCACCCTCAGGCGCGGCCAGGGAGGCATCATGGAGGGGTTGATCGACGATGTGGCCGTGCTTTCGGGCACTGATCCTGCATTGCAGGCTGCGCCGTTCGATGGCTTCACCCTGATCAACCGGGGCGGCGAATTTGCCTTCCGCAGAGTCACCGTCATGGGCTCAGCATTGTAAGAGTATTGAGTCGCTGTATCTCAGAGTGAGCCGTCCGCATCGTGCTTTTCTTCGCCGGTAAGGGCAGGGTAAAAAGTGCAAACGATGCGCATCCGGGTTTTGGCTCGAATACGGTGGCGGTCATGGTCGTTCATGGCATACAGGGTTCCGGCGGCCAGCTCGTGAACCGTGCCGTGATTCGGCTCCTCCACCGTGCCTTCGCCTTCCAGGCAGTAGCAGGCTTCAAAGTGGTTTTTCTGCCAAAGGACCATTTCGAATCCGGCCTCAAGTATGCTGTCGGTCAAGGTGACGCCCATGCCGTCTTCTGCATGCAGGAGGCGGAGGCTGTGCCACTTGTCGCCATGCACGTCGCCCTTGGTGCCGACAATATCTTCCAGTCTCTTGACAATCATTAGCCTGCCTATTCGGTCTTAATGAGGGCCTTGAGCTGGGCGATGTCTTCCGCCGGCCATTCGGAGGCGGTTTCTCCGTGAGCCAGCAAGGCATGGAGTTCGATGACTTTCCATAACTCGTCTTCGGTTTCCGCATGAAAATGCGCCGGGCAGGCTTCCATTCCCGGAAATTCCTTACAGGCATATGCGTAGGTCGTGGCCATTTGTTTTCTCCTATTCCTTTAAAGTCTGTCAGTCAGGAAAATTGCGCGAAGCATCTCAGGGTCTTGTCAATAATCACCCAGGGCTGCTGGTGATCGAGGTAAATATTTGTCGCGGGTTTCGCGATCGCGGGGTCGTCGAGCGTGGCGGCCGTTACGTAAGCATCATCCCAACCGTCGCCATGACCCTCTAGCGAACTGCCGCATCGGCCACAGAAACCGCGGTGCATTCCGGGAGACGTCTCACAGTAGGTAATCTCTCCCTTGGTCACCTCTAAGTTTTCCGTCTTGACGGCCACCCAGGTGACAAAACCAGCCCCGATTGCTCGCTGGCAGGATCGGCAATGGCAGTTCGCTGAAAACAGCGGCTCACCGTGAAGTACGTAGCGTACCGCGCCACACAGGCAGCCGCCCTGATGGTCTTGAGAGCTGTCGGTCATATCTCATTCTCCGGTTAGAGCTTATGTTCATGACGACGGAAAACACTAAAGTTCTCATGCTGGTGCCGTTACGGTACCAGAAAAGTTTTGCCCCCGTAACGATTGACATATTTAATTAAAAATTGTTCTGATGCGAATCATAAAAATAATTAACACGTAAGAAAATATTACATATGACTTGGTCTGACCTGCCGTCCCTAAACGGCCTTCGGGCGTTCGCCACCTTGGCGGAGGCGGGGAGTTATACCCAGGCCGGTGCGGCCCTGAATGTGAGCCATGCAGCGGTCAGCCAGCAGGTCAAGGCACTGGAGGCCCGGTTGGGGATGACACTGGTTACCCGGCAGGGGCGCGGAATAATCCTCACCGCGGAAGGCGTGTCTCTGGCCCGCGATTTGTCCACCGGGTTCGATACGATCCGCAAAGGCGTTGAGGTCCTGACGGGCGTCGATGCCACGCGCCCGGTCCAGTTCACCATGTCGCCGGCTTTTGCCGTGAGCTGGTTAATGCCGCGGATCATGGAGTTCCAGCTCCAGCATCCCGAGGTCACGCTCATGCTGAACCCGACGGCGAATGTGGTGGAATTGACTCCGGGCGGGATGGATGTGGCGATCCGCTATTGCGCCGGCCACTATCCCGGCCTGGATCTCACGCCGCTTCTGTTGCCCGACTTCGTCATCGTCGGCACCCCGGGGCTGATCGGCCCACAAAAGATCACGGACCCCGCCATGCTGATCGATCTGCCGTGGTTGCAGGAACTAGGCACCAACGAAGTCGCGGAGTGGATGGCACGCCACGGTGTCACCTTGAACAAGCCGCTCATGATTACCCACATGCCGGGCAACCTGATCATGGAAGCGGTACGACGGGGCGACGGGGTGACCTATACCGCCCGCTCCTTTGTGGACGAGGAAATCCGCTCGGGGCAACTGGTCGAACTGTTCACGGAAAGGTACCCCAAAGGGTATTACCTTGCCACCCGCCCCGGTGTATTGCGTCCGCCCTTGCGGGCATTTGTAAGATGGATAAAACAACAGGCGGCGAACGATCCGACCGCTTGCGTGTGAAATATCCTAATCGCTATTGAGCCCGGCCTCGGCCTCCGACATTTGCGCCGCTGTCATGCGCCTGGCGAGGCTTATGAGTTCGTCGGCGGCGAACTCGTCGCCCTGGCGGGCGGCCAGGGTGAACCATCTATATGCACGCCTTCCCCTTCGACAATTGGGCGAATGACCCGCCCGATCCTCGAATACCGAAAGAACGCTATGCGATTGTCCAACCCTTTGACAATCTTCCGGCGTACGGCACCTTTCACGTGAACGCGCTCTCGACCTATCCCGAGTATTGCAGGAGGGGAATCGCCAAGTCTCTCCTGTCGCGGGCTTGCGACCAAGCCAAGGAGGCGGCGTTCACTGAAATAAGTCATTACGTCTTCGCCGACAATGTCGGGGCGTTCGCCTTGTATGAGAAAATGGGATTCAAGGTGGTGGGCCGCGAGCCGACCATCGAACACCCGCTGTTGCGCTACACGGGAGAGGTATTTCTCATGGTCGCCGCTCTGTAAGTCGTCGGGCCCCTGTTATTTTCACATAACGAAAACTTATCAACCCTTTGCGGATTACTAATTTGATTATGGCTGCGAACTCGACGACTCTCTCGCTCCCATGGATTCCATAACCTCACAAAGACCCACGCCGGACCGCCTCGAGGGCGACAGCAACTTGTCGCCGCGCCGACGCGCCTGGACCGCTGAGCGCCATGACCCCGAAACCATGGCCATGCTCGAGGCGGACAGCCGCCATTTCCTCCATCAGTCCCTGTCGTCGCCTTGTCTCGATGTGGTCGCCAAGGCCGAGGGCATCTGGATCGAGGATCGGGCAGGGCGGCGCTATATGGATTTTCACGGGAATTCCGCCCACCACATCGGCTATGGCCATCCCCGGCTGATCGCGGCCTTGAAGGACCAGCTCGACGCCCTGCCTTTCGCGCCGCGCCGCTTCACCTCGGAGCCGGCCATTGCCCTGGCCGCCAAGCTGGGCGAGATCGCGCCGGGTACGCTTGCTAAGGTCCTGTTCGCGCCGTCCGGCTCGGACGCCATCGAGATCGCCCTCAAGCTGGCACGCGCCAAGACCGGGCGTTTCAAGACTCTGTCCTTCTGGGATAGCTTCCACGGCGCCGGGTTCGGCGGGGCCAGCGTTGGCGGCGAGGCGACCTTCCGGTCCGGCGCCATCGGCCCGTTACTGCCCGGCTCGGAACATGTGGCGCCCTTCACCTGCTATCGCTGCCCCTATGGTCATAAGAATAACGACCTCGACGCCTGCGGCATGGCTTGTGCGCAGATGGTTCGCTACGTATTGGAGAAGGAAGGCGACGTCGCCGCGGTGATCGCCGAGCCGGTGCGCGCCGTGCCCTATGTGCCGCCACCCGGTTTTTGGCGTGCCGTGCGGGATGCCTGCGACGATCATGGCGCCCTGTTGATCTTCGACGAAATTCCCAGCGGTCTGGGCAAGACCGGGCGGCTTTTCGCCTCGGAGCATTTCGACGTGGTTCCCGATATCGCGGTGCTCGGCAAGGCGCTCGGCGGGGCGGCCCTACCCATCGCCGCGGTGATCGCCAAGCCCGAGCTCGATGTCGCCGGCGATGTGGCGTTCGGTCATTACACCCACGAGAAAAACCCGCTGATCTGCCGTGCTGCCCTGACCACCATCGAGATCATAGAAGACGAGGGCCTGGTGGAGAACGCCCGCACCGTCGGCGCCCATGCCCTGGCCCGCCTGCATGAGATGAAGCAACGCCACCCGATGATCGGCGACGTGCGCGGCAAGGGCCTGCTGTTGGGGATTGATCTGGTAGACGACCGCGAGACAAAAACCCCGGCGCTGGATGGTGGCGAAGCGGTGCTCTATGGGGCGCTCGCGGCGGGCCTCAACTTCAAACTCTCCATGGGCAACATGATCACCCTGACGCCGCCGCTTACCGTGACTGAGCCTGAAATGGACGCCGCCCTCAATATTCTCGATGAAGTGATCAGCGATTGCACCGCGCGCCGTTGACGACAGTCGGCGCGAAGCATAGGCTGGACTATTCAAAATAAAACCATAAAGGAAGCAGCGTGAAACGCGTTAAACTATTTAATAAGACTAGGGAGCTCGAATCTCAGATCGACGAATTCTGCGAAAAGGTCGATCAGGGCGCCATGACGTTCAAGATCGGCATCAACAGCTACATCAATGACGATTTCGCCGCCTTTGAGGAAAAACTAAAACAAGTCAACCAGCTGGAGAGCCAGGGCGATACCTTACGGCGCAATATAGAACGCCGCCTCTACGAGCAGACTTTGATCCCCGAATCCCGCGGCGACGTTCTCGGCCTGCTGGAGAACATGGACACCATCCTCAACAGCTGCGAAGGCGCCATGTGGCAGTTCGCCATCGAGAAGCCTCATATTCCAGAAGAGTTTCACACGGATTACATCAATCTTACCGACGCTTCCGTCAGTGCGGTCGATTCTCTGGTCGCCGCGTCGCGCGCCTTCTTCCGCGGCGCCGAGACGGTTTCCGATCACATGCACAAGGTGTTGTTCTACGAAAAGGAAGGCGACAAGATCAGCACCCGCCTGAAGATGGCGATCTTCGCGGACGGTCTCGATCTTGCCCACAAGGCCCAGCTTCGCAACTTCGTCGAGCATATCGACGATATCGCCGATACGGCTGAGGATGTTGCCGACAGGCTCGCCATCTACAGCATCAAACGTTCCATTTAACGACGAATTCAAGGATTAGGTAATGGAAGTCGCGGTGCTCGTATTCTTGTCGAGCGGGCTTTTTCTCGGGTGGTCGCTCGGCGCCAATGACGCCGCCAATGTGTTCGGCACGGCGGTCGGCAGCGGCATGGTCCGGTTCGCCACGGCGGCGATCATCTGCAGCGTCTTCGTCATCCTCGGTGCGGTGATCAGCGGCGCCGGCGCCGCCCATACCCTGGGCAAGCTGGGTGCGGTGAACGCCATACCGGGCGCCTTCATGGTGGCCTTCGCCGCCGCCTTGACCGTCTATGCCATGACCAAGGCCGGGCTTCCGGTCTCGACCACCCAGGCCATCGTCGGCTCGATCGTCGGCTGGAACCTGTTCACCGGATCGCTGACCGGCGGCTCGACCCTGGTGACACTCGTGGCGACCTGGATAATTTGCCCGGTGCTCGCAGCCGTCATCGCCGCCGCCCTGTTCAAAGCCATATTCCTCTGGCTGCGGCGGGCGGAGATCAATATCTTTCGGCTCGACGCCTATACCCGGACCGGCTTGATCCTGGCCGGCGCGTTCGGCGCCTACAGTCTGGGCGCCAACAACATCGCCAATGTCATGGGCGTGTTTGTGCCGGTGTCGCCGTTCACGGCATTCAGCATCGGCGATCTGTTCACGGTATCCTCGGCGCAACAGCTCTTCCTGCTGGGTTCCGTCGCCATCGCCGTCGGCGTCTTCACCTATTCCAAGAAAGTGATGATGACCGTCGGCAGCTCACTGATGTCGCTGTCGCCGATCGCCGCCTTCGTGGTCGTGGTGTCCCATTCGATCGTGCTGTTCCTGTTCGCCAGCCAGGGGTTGGAACATTTCCTGGCCAATCTCGGCCTGCCCACCATTCCCCTGGTGCCGGTGTCGAGCTCACAGGCGGTGATCGGCGCGGTGGTCGGCATCGGTCTGCTCAAGGGCGGGCGGGGCATTCGCGGCCGGGTGCTGGGCAGTATCGCCGCCGGCTGGGTGGTGACCCCGCTGATCGCCGGCGTGCTCTGTTTCGTCGCCTTGTTTTTCCTGCAAAATGTGTTCAATCAGCAGGTATCGCGGCTCGTTGTTTACGAATTCACCAATCCGGTGCTCACCCGCCTGGCCGACGAGTCGATCGACATCGGCGGCGTGAAGTCGCTCAATGGGCGGCGCTTTTTCAAATCCGTGGTGCTAGCCGACGAACTCGATCGCCTGGCCTATGATGACGAGGAGATAAGCCGCATCGTCGATCTGGCCGAAATCGATAATTTCGATTTTCACCCCGATCGTCTCGCCGACCTTGGCGAGGATTACCTCACCCCGGATCAATATGCGGCGGTCATCCGGTTATCAGGCAGGATCTTCACCCACCGCTGGTTGCTCGATGACGCCCTGGTCGAGGGCAGCGAGGAATGGGCGCTGCTCCCCGACAGCACCATCAACAAGCTCTATAACCGCGAGATCGACGAAAAGCGGCGCGCCATCTACAGCCTGTTCCGCGTCGCCGGCGCACCGTGACGCCATGACGAAAATTGTCACCGCCGCCCTGATCATCATCGGCGACGAGATTCTTTCCGGGCGCACGGCGGATGTGAATCTGCGCTATATCGCCGGGCGCCTCAATTCGCTCGGCGTGCGTCTCGCCGAGGCGCGGGTGGTGGCCGACAAGCAGGACGCCATCGTCGCCGCCCTCAACGAATGCCGGGCGCGCTACGACTATGTCCTGACCACCGGCGGCATCGGCCCGACCCACGACGATATTACCGCCGCCGCCGTGGCCGCCGCCTTCGACCGGCCGCTGATTCGCCACCCGGAAATCGTCGCCATCCTGGAGAACGCCTATCGGGGCTCCGACATGGAGCTCAACGAGGCGCGGCTCTCCATGGCCGACACCCCCGAAGGCGCCACCCTGATCGACAATCCGGTGTCCGGGGCGCCCGGCTGGCAGATCGAAAACGTCTTCGTCTTCGCCGGGGTGCCGAAGATCATGCAGGCCATGTTCGAGAGCATGACCCACCGGCTGACCGGCGGCGAGCCCCTGCGCGAGCGCTCCATCGTGGTCGATATCGGCGAGGGCACCCTGGCGTCCGCCCTGAGTGACATCCAGGATCGCCACCCGAACCTCTCCATCGGCAGCTACCCCTATTACAGAGGCGGCGCTTTCGGTGTGAAGCTGGTGCTGCGCGGCACCGACGACGCCGAGCTGGACACCGCCGCCGAGGAGGTCATCGCCGCCCTGCAAGACCTCGGCGGCAACCCGAGGATCGAAGAAGCCACGGCGTAATCAGCCGTGCTATAAGCCTCCACGACTGGTGCCTGGGCCCGCTTGGTGGAACTGGTAGACACGACAGACTTAAAATCTGTTCCCCGCAAGGGGGTGGGGGTTCAAGTCCCTCAGCGGGCACCAATTTATCAACAATATCAATAATTTATACTGTGCTCGTAAAATTATTGAGTACAGGTTTCGAGTACAGGTTAACCATGCCAGCACCCCATGGTATGATTGCCGGGTGTCCTGACCATGGCTAACACCTACGATATGGTCGCGTCGATGTACGGAGAGGGTAAAGGTGCCATTCTAGTGAGCGGTGTTGAGGACAGCCGAAGCTGCCGACCACCGTCTTGAAGCCGACCGGCTTGCCCGTCGCCTGGCGCACGCGCTCCACCATGTCGAGAATATCGCTGACCGAGGCGATCTCCGGATGGCGGTTCGGGCTCAGGCTGTCCTGGCCTTCCGGAATGCCGCGGATCGCTGCGATCTCTGCCGTCACCTTGATGGCGGGCAGGATCCCGCCTTTGCCCGGTTTGGCGCCCTGTGACAGTTTGATCTCGAACATCCGAATCTGCTCGTGGGCAGCGACTTCGCGCAGCTTCTCGTCCGACAGATTGCCATCGCCGTCGCGAACGCCGTATTTGGCGGTGCCGATCTGGTAGACGATGTCGGCGCCGCCTAAGAGATGCGCCGGCGCGAGGCCGCCCTCGCCGGTGTTCAGCCAGCAGCCGACCACCTTGGCGCCGGCTGACAGCGCCCTGGCCGCCGGGTTCGACAAAGCGCCGTAGCTCATCGCTGAGATGTTGACCAGCGAGGCAGTGGTATAGGGGTTCGGGCAATTCGGACCGATCGTCACCGGTGCCGGCTCGACGGCATCCGAATCCAGGTGCGGGAACGGATCGTTGACAAACAACACCGTGCCCGGCGGCGTCAGGTCGCGGGTCGAGCCGAAGGCCACGGTGTTGTCGACGTTCGTCGCTGCTCGCTCGGCCCGGTTGAAGGGTTTTTCCTCGCGGTCCATGGCGAAGAAATACTGACGGAAGAACTCGCCCATATGCTCGAAGAAACGGCGAAACCGGCCAAGCACCGGATAGTTGCGACGGACCGCGTTCTGGGTCTGTGAAACGTCGATCACGAAGAGCACGATCACCACCAACACCCCGACGATGAGCAGGACCACGACGCCGTGTCGCAAGACATCATAGATGTTCAGAAAAATCGGATGTATCAGATCAACCATGGCCCCCGCCTCTAAAATTGAGAATGATGCATCAACTCGCGAGAGGCAAGGATTCGATCATTGCCGCTCTGGAAGGGAGCGTGTTCACCCAGCTGAAACAGCGGGTCATCAACATGATCCCCGCCGTCGCGCCTCCCGCACAGTCGTTTCCAGACGATTTAGAAATTCAGACCGGTCGGCTTTACTGAAGGGTCTGGGGCCGCCGGTTATTTCGCCGCTATCGCGCAAGTCCTGCATCAGTTCGCGATTGGCCAGGGCCATGCCGATGGCGTCTTCTGTGAAGGGCTCGCCGTTGGGTTTGAGGGCTTGTGCGCCTTGTTCCAGGCATCGGGCGGCGAGGGGGATGTCGCTGGTGATGCAGATGTCGGCTTTCTGGATATGAGCGGCGATCCAGTCGTCGGCGGCGTCCGCGCCCGGGGCGACGATGACCAGCTCGACCAGGGGGTTTCGGCTCGGGCGGATGCCGCCGTCGCTGACCATGTAGACCTTCAGGCGATGGCGCGCAGCGACCCGGATGGTCTCGTCCTTGACCGGGCAGGCGTCCGCATCGATGTAGATTTCCACGGCCATGGCGGGCCTTTAAAATAGTATAGGTTTAAAATAAAGCTAGAGCGGCGTTCAAACCCCCGCCAGTCACACGGCTCCCGCCGCATAGCCCTTTTCCCTGAGGCAGCGGGTCAGGGCTTCGTCGTGGCGGTCCATGGAGCGGTGCGCGCCGTGACCCAGGCCCAGGACGCCGCCGACGATGGTGCCGATGATGACGCCTTTCTCGGTGTTTCCGGCGACGGCGCCGTAGTAGGCGCCATAGGCCAGGCCGTAGACCGAGCCGACCATGGCGGACTCAAGGCGGTTCAGGGCAAACAGCGCGGCCGGGCCGCCACGGCATTCGTTGAGGTCGTCGGCATAGGTTGCCGCGTCGAAAATCTCAGCGCTTTGATCGACGTCAATGGTGGCGCAGGCGCCCAGCAGAACGGCGCCGGCAAGAACAGCGAAGCCTTTTCTCATTCCAGAACCAACTTGGGGAAGTAGAGCGACATCAGCCAGTTTGGCGTGTCGACGATTTCGCTGACCCGCAGATCGGCGCAGACGCTGCACAGCATATAGGCCTGCTCCGGGGTCATGCCGTGTTCGGCGGTGAGCAGCTCGATCATGCCGCGCACGGCCATCTTGGCGCCTTCGAACAGGTCGGGGCCGATGCCGGTGGTCACCTCGTAGCCCGACCCGTCGAAATGGCGGCTCACCGGGCCCGGCGTGGTGAAGCGCGGCATGGCCAGGTTGGCGCCTTTGACCAGATCGAATTGCAGGGTGACTTCCATGGGGCTCTCGATAGCGGTGCCGCAAACCTCGCCGTCGCCCTGCGTCGCATGGGTATCGCCGACCGAGAACAGGGCGCCCGCGACCTCGATGGGAAGATAAAGCTCCGTGCCGACGGATATGTCGCGAATATCCATATTGCCGCCGACCCGGCGCGGCGGAACGATGCTGTGGGTGCCGGCTTCCGCCGGGGCGACGCCGATGGTGCCGGTGAAGGGCTTGAGCGGCACCTTCGCGATTTCACCGAACAGGGCAGGGGCCAAACTGTCGGCGTCGTAGCGCCAATGGGTCAGGGCCGACGTTGTGAAGTCCTCGGCCAGCAGCCCGAAGCCGGGGATGATCGCGGTCCAGCCCCAGCCCGACGGGCGGAAGGAGAGCAGGGTGACTTTCAGGGCGTCGCCCGGCTCGGCGCCATCCACATAGATCGGGCCGGTCACCGGATTGATGGTCTCGAAGACGAAGGCGTCTACATCGGCGGCGGTCGAGGTCTCGTTCAGTTGCCCGCCCGAGGCGTCGAACACCCCAACCTCGACCACATCGCCCGGCGCCACGGTGAGCACGGGTGCGTTGGAATTGTCCCAGCCGTGGTGATGGTGATCCTTATGGATTGTGTAATTCGGACCTTGGCTCATGACGGCGATCTCCAACATTGAAGGATTGATTCTGCTGTTGCTATCCTTTCATGGCGGCGGGCTTGATGTCAAAATCCTGTAATGCCCGGTCAAGCAAAGGGGAGGAGCCATCGGCCATAAGGAATGATGGTGGATTTCGACAAGTTGAGCCAGGACGAGCAATTGATCCGTGTCGAGGCGGCGTTGGTCGCCGGCCTTGATCGCTTCGGCCTGGAGAGCGATTGCCAAATCCAGATGATCAATCACTCGGAAAACACCACCTATCGTATAGAAAGCCCTGGTCGAATTGAAAACTCAGGTCGAACTGAAAACCCTGGGGCCGAGCCCTGCGTGATCCGCGTCCACCGCGAGGATTATCACAGCCGCCGGGGCATCGAATGCGAACTGGCCTGGATGCAGGCGCTCAACGACCAGGCCGGGGTGCCGACGCCGCGCCCAATTCCCGGCCTCGACGGCGAGGTGATCCAGACCGTTGCCGGCCACGGCCTGCCACGTGAACGTTATGCCGTGCGGTTCGCCTGGATCGACGGCGAAGCGCCGGACGAAAACAAAGACCTGATTGCGCCGTTTATCCAGCTCGGCGAGGTTACCGCCCGCACCCATGTTCATTCAAAATCATGGCTTCTGCCCGCTGATTTTGAGCGGTTGCGGTGGGATTTCGAGGCCACCCTGGGCGGCAATCCCAACTGGGGCCGCTGGGAGGCGGCGCCCGGTCTCGATGGCGGGGATCACGCCCTGTTGGAACGCTGCGCTCAGCTGATTGGCGCCCGCCTTACTGCCTTTGGCCAAGCGCCCGCGCGCTTCGGGCTGATCCATGCCGATTTCCGCCTTGCCAATCTTTTGGTTCATAACGGCGAAACCCGAGTGATCGATTTTGATGATTGCGGCATCGGCTGGTATCTCTATGACCTGGCCAGCGCGCTCAGTTTCATGGAGGAGCGCACCGATCTTCCCGAGCTGATCGCCGCCTGGTGCGAAGGCTATCGCCGTATTCAGCCCATAGATGCTGACGAGGAAGCCGAAATCCGGACCTTCCTGATGCTGCGCCGCATGTTGATTTTGGCCTGGATGGGCTCGCACGCAGAGACCGATCTCGCCAAAGAACTCGGCGGCCCCTACATCGTAGATACTATGCCGCTGGCCGAAGCCTATCTGTCCTCACATGGGTGAAGGTGAGCAATCTATCGTAATGTACGGTGGACTTTGGCGGTAAAACTCATATATATGACCCGCAATTACCTGGGCTCTTTGGGGGTTGTGCAGAAATTATAGATGTTTAGGGATAGTCTAACATCGTTAGAAGTAAACACATGAATCAGTCGCCCACTAACCCTTTGATACTCATTTTTCGTCTCATAGGTGACAAGCTTCAAGACCGAACTACCTATGTGCTGGCCCTCTTTGTCGGCACTCTGATTAATGTGTACGGCCAGCTTCTGGTTCCCTGGTTCAGAGAGTACGGTGATCCCTTCTTCATCTTCTATCTGGAATTTTACAAACAGCCATCTCTCACCATATTTTCTGTATTTCTCGCCTATGCCTTCCCGTTTTGCGTCGGTATCTATTCGTCGGTGGCGACGCGCTATAAGAACCGCCGGGTTGAATCCATCGCGGATTTTCCCGAACGGAAGCCCGATCCCGTGTTTCGCGCCACACAGAACGGCAAATTGGTCGAGGTCGGCGCCGCAACGCAGAATTTTTTTGATAAGCACGACATCGATTGCGCCCAGGCAATTCTCGGTGATAAGACCTGGGAGGAGATCATTTCGGGCGAGCGGGCCGAAATCGGCACGACGATCTATTTTGCCGCCGAAGATGTGAATTTCCTGGTCGCCCACGCACCCACCGCAAACGACGAAATAAACATCTATCTGTCGCGGTTGCCAAGCTAACGGCGGTTATTTCAGGCGCGCCTTACTCGGCCTTGCTCTAGTATGATAAAGAGCGAAATTTTTTGAATTCGTCGCGAATTTCCTTCAACTCAATAATCGCCTGCCTGATATCGCTGCCTTGCAGAAGGTTGACCTCCACATGCTTACCGGTGCGGGTCAAAGGCATGCCATCGGCTATTGTTTTGTTTTCGTCTTTTATGCCTTCCAACCGGTAGGTGGCAACGGGCCGGACGAATCCTTTCGGGACCACCTCGCCCATAGGCTCACAGACGGAGATATCCTCGATCAATAAATAGGTCGATTCGCTGATTAGAATAGCGCCCCCCAGGGCGCTGTCTTCGAGGCGGGCTGCTATATTCACGGGACTGCCGATAACGGTATATTCGAGCCTCTGATCGGAGCCAAAATTACCCACCGTGCAATAGCCGGTGCTGATGCCCATGCGGACCTTGATTGGTTTGGAGACGCCTTGAGATTTCCAGATTCCCTGTAGCTCCTCAATGCGCTGCTGCATGCGCAACGCCATTTGCGCGCATCTGGAGGCGTCTTCCTTTTCGCCATGGGTTTCCGGATCGCCGAAGAACACCAACATAGCGTCGCCGATAAATTTATCGAGCGTGCCGCCGTACTCCAACGCTATCGCCGACATTTCGCTGAAATAAGTGTTGATCACCGCAGCAAGACGTTCGGGTTCCATGCCGTTGGTGATGTCGGTAAAACTCACGATATCCGAGAAGAAGATCGTCAGGTTTTTTCGTGTGAAACTCTGCTGAACAGTGTTGTCGCCGGTGAAAATGGTCTCGTAGATCTGTGGCGAGAGATATTTCGACAGGCGGTTAGCCAGCGCCTCCAGTTTCCTGGATTTATCTTCGATGATTTCCCGATTGCGGATTTTTCTTCCAGCAATTCTTCGCGTTCCCGGCGCAACTCGAACTCTTCCGTTCGATCGACAAATTGCCCCTGTACGCCGTTCAGGTAGGAAAAATCATCACTTTGAGTTCTAGCGGAGAGCAGAGAATAGATTTTTTCCTTGCCGTCTATCTTGATGAGAATTTTGGGAATGAGCACATGCCCATTCTCCTCAAGTTCCTTTGAAAATGATTCTATCTGCTCTTTATCGACGCCGAGCTGACTCAAAACATCGGGAAAATAGATGTTTGAAACATTTCCCAATATGGGGAAAAAGGCTTCGAAGTTCGCGTTGACCTTTTTAATTTTGAGGTCTTTGTCGGCGAAAAAAACCGCGGTTATTGCATTGTTGAAATTAAAAAAACTCATATCAACAATATTTTTGGGATTGAAGAGTTCTTCAATTTCCATAGTGCCGTATCCCTGTTCCCAGCTGCTGGGCCGAAGTTACCCTCTGGCCGGTGATGCTATTGTAATTACGCTGCGATTTCCAGGGAGCCGGCATAATTCGTTTTCACGGTATCGAATAACCAGACGACTCACGGCGATTTAATGTTACAAACGAAGCTATAAATCATCGAAATAAAGGGAGACGTATCGTGAAGAGTCCTATGAAAATATTCTACCGCGCCGGCCTGGCGCTTGTATTGGCTGCCTTTATTGGCGCCGGCGGAGCGCTGGCTCAGACCTGGGACATGCCGACGCCTTATCCGGATGCGACGTTTCACACCATCAACATCAGCCAGTTTGCCGATGATGTGAAAGCCGCCACCAACGGTGATTTGACGATCAACGTCCATTCCGCCGGCTCCCTGTTCAAGCACAAAGAAATCAAGAAGGCCGTGCGGTCAGGCCAGGTGCCCATCGGCGAGTTCTTCATGGGCCTGCTGGCCAACGAGAATCCGGTTTACGCCATGGACACACTGCCGTTCCTCGCTACCGATTATGCCGATGCGGAGAAGCTGTGGTCGGTGACCAAGCCGCGCATTACCGAGCTGTTTCAGGAGCAGGGGCTCATGGTGTTGTTCTCGGTGCCCTGGCCGCCCCAGGGGCTCTATGCCAAGAAAGAAATCGATGCGGCCTCCGATATGAAGGGCCTCAAGTTCCGCTCGGTTAATGCCTCGACCACGCGTCTTGCCGAGCTGGCCGGCGCGGTGCCGACACAGATCGAGGTGGCCGACCTGGCCCAGGCCTTCGCCACCGGCCGCATCGAGGCGATGATCACCTCGCCGTCGACCGGGGTCAGCAACAAGGCATGGGATTACCTGTCCCATTTCCATCATACCCAGGCGTGGATTCCTAAGAACGTGGTGGTCGTCAACAAGGCGGCTTTTGACGGCTTGAGTTCGGCCAACCAGAAGGCGGTGTTGGACGCCGCGGCCAAGGCCGAGGCACGGGGCTGGGATATGAGCCGGGCCGAGACCGACACAAAGATCGCCACCCTCAAGCAAAACGGCGTGATCATCGTCACGCCGAGCAGCACCCTGATGGAGTCGCTGAAGGATATCGGCGAGACCATGAGCGCCGAATGGGCGGCAAAAGCCGGCGACGAAGGCCAGGCATTGCTGAACAGCTACGGCATGTGAGGTGCCCGGCGGCCGGTGTGGTTGCCGGCCGCCACCTTCCCTGAGTCATGCGTCGCGTACTCGATAGTCTTTACCGCTTGAGCGGTGCCGCCGTCGCCGCCTTCCTGCTGGCAATCTGCGGGATCGTCCTGCTTCAGGTCGGCGCCAACATGATCGACTCCGCCGCCACCCTGGTGATAGGGGAGCCGATTGGGCTGGTGGTTCCGTCCTATAGCGAATTCACCGGCTTCTTCCTGGTGGCGGCGTCGTTTCTGGCCATGGCAAATGCACTGCGTTCCGGTAGCCATATACGGGTGACGTTGATCATCAGGGGGCTCGCGCCGGGCCCGCGCCGCTGGGTTGAGCTATGGTGTACGGCGGTCGGTACGGCGATGAGCGGATATTTCGCCTGGTACGCGGTCGACATGGTTATCGATGCGTACCGTTTCAATGATGTCTCGGCCGGCATTGTGGCGGTTCCCATCTGGATTCCTCAGTCGTCCATGGCCCTGGGGCTGGTGATCTTTACCATCGCTCTGGCAGATGAATTCGTCACCCTGTTGCGCGGCGGCACACCCCATTATGAGCAGGGTGAACATGGCGATCTGTCCGGCCCTGTTCCGGACGATATCTAGATCATGGAACAGCTTCCGCTCATCATCCTGATGCTGGTGGTTTTTTTCGCGCTTCTGGGCAGCGGCTTGTGGGTTGCCTTGTCACTCTTGGCGGCGGGCATGGTGGCCATGGGATTGTTCACCTCGGCGCCGGTCGGTCTGGTGCTGGCGACCACTGTCTGGGGGGCGAGCAATAGCTGGGCCCTGGCTGCCCTGCCGCTGTTCATCTGGATGGGGGAAATTCTGTTCCGCTCGCGTCTGTCGCGCGACATGTTCACCGGGCTGGCGCCCTGGATAAACTGGCTTCCGGGGCGCTTGCTTCATGTCAATGTACTGGGCTGCGGAATCTTCGCTGCCGTATCGGGCTCCTCGGCGGCGACGGCGGCGACCATCGGCAAGATGTCCATACCGGAACTCTCCAAGCGCGGCTACGACGAGACCATGACCATCGGAACTCTCGCCGGGTCGGGCACATTGGGGCTGCTCATACCGCCGTCGATCATCCTCATCGTCTATGGCGTGGCGATTGAGGAATCCATCGCCCGGCTGTTCATCGCCGGCATATTGCCGGGCCTGCTCCTGGTCGGGCTGTTCATGGGCTATGTGGCGGTCTGGTCGCTCTTCAACCGCGACAAGATGCCACCCAGAGAACCTTCGGTCGCCTTGTGGGAGCGCATAAAACTTGCCCGCAACCTGCTGCCGGTGGCGCTGATCATCTTCGGCATCATCGGCAGCATCTTCGCCGGCTGGGCGTCGCCGACCGATGCGGCCTCGGTGGGCGTCGCCCTGGCCTTGTTGTTTTCCTGGCTGTCGGGGTCGCTCAGCTGGGATACTTTCATCGCATCGCTCATGGGGGCGATGCGCACCTCCTGCATGATCGCCTTTATCCTGGCCGGCGCCGCCTTCCTCACCGTCGCCATGGGCTTCACCGGCATCCCGCGCCTGCTCGCCGCCTGGATCGGCGGTTTCGATCTGTCGCCGGCCATGCTGCTGTTCGCCCTGACCCTGTTCTTCATCCTGCTGGGTTGCTTCCTGGACGGCATTTCCGTCGTCGTGCTGACCACTTCGATAATCCAACCCATGGTCGAGCAGGCGGGAATCGACCGGGTCTGGTTCGGTATCTTCATCGTCATCGTTGTCGAGATGGCGCAAATCACGCCGCCGGTCGGCTTCAATCTATTTGTTTTGCAGGGGCTGACGGGAAAGAACATTCTGGTTGTTGCGCGGGCGGCCTTTCCTTTCTTCCTGCTGTTACTGGTCGCTGTCGGCCTGATCGTCGCCTTCCCGGAAATCGTCACCTATCTGCCCAACCGCATGACCTCGTGATGGGTAGAATGGGTGATGGGTAGATTGGCCTGATGAACTGGCTGAGCGTTCTCGACCGTCACGCGACCAAATTTCTTGCCGCCAGCGTATTTCTAGCTCTGGCCCTGCCGGACCTGGCCTCTATTCTGCGGCCGCTGCTGGTTCCATCGGTGTGGGGTATCCTGGTGCTCGCCATGCTGCGCACGGATTGGCATGTCTTTAGCGGCCATTTGAAGAACCCCCATCGCATCGTCATTTCCCTGGTCTGGCTGCTTTTGCTCTGCCCCTTGGCGCTCTGGCTGGTCATCCGTGCGCTCGCCGTGGATTTGGACGGCGTCGGTGGCGCCCTGGTCCTGATGGTGACGGCGCCGCCGCTGATGTCGACGCCGGCGCTGGCGCTGATTATCGGGCTGGATTCCGCCCTGGCGCTGGTGGTGATGCTCGCCGCTATGTTCTTGGCGCCCCTGATTCTGCCCGTGATGACCCTGGGGCTGCTCGGCCTGGAGATTGAATTGTCGCTCTGGGAATTCGCGGGCCGGCTGATTTTCGTCGTCGGCTCGGCACTGCTGGCAGCACTCGCCATGCGGCGGCTGAAGCAGTATTCGCCAATCGCGGCGGTGACCCGCAACGCCAACGGCCTGGTGGTGATCCTGATGCTGGTGTTTGCCATTGCCGTCATGGATGGCGTCACCGCGCGGTTGCTGGCCGATCCGCTCTTTGTTGCCACCCTGTTGGCGCTCTCCTTTGTCGTCCAGGTGCTGCTACAGGGGCTGACGGCGCTTGGCTTCCTTTGGCTCGGCCGGCGGATAGCATTCACGCTGGGCTTTCTCGCCGGCAACCGCAATATGGGACTGTTGCTCGTTGTTTTGCCCGCGGGCCTGCATCCGGACATCGCGCTTTATTTTGCCCTGGCGCAATTCCCCATCTATATCCTCCCCGCGCTCCTAAAGCCCCTCTACGGCAGGCTGCTGCCGGTCAAATAATTGCGTTTAGCGGTCAAGGGTGGTTGCCGGGAGCGGGCTTAGGCTGGGATTATGAGCAAAGCCAAGGAAGAATTTCTCGACCGTTCGAAACAGTTCTGGAATCCGGGCAAGACGTCCGACTGGCAGCGTTTCGGCGTCGATATGGTGATCGACCGGCGCGAAGGCTATTATCTCTACGACATGGACGGCCGCCGGTTGATCGACTGCCATCTCAACGGCGGCGTCTACAGCCTGGGCCACCGTAATCCCGAGGTCGTTGCCGCCGTCGAAGAAGGCATGAAGCATTTCGACATCGGAAATCACCATTTCCCCTCGCTCATGCGCACCCATGTGGCCGAGATGCTGGCCAACTGTACGCCGGAGGGGCTGCAATACACCATCTTCGCCTCGGGCGGCGCCGAGGCCATCGACATCGCCCTGAAGACCGCGCGACACGCCACCCAGCGGCGCAAGATTATCTCTATCGAAAGCTGTTATCACGGCCATACGGGCCTTGCCGTGCAGGTCGGCGATCCACGCTTTTCCAAGCTGTTCCTCAGCGAGGGCCATCCGGAAGACATTGTCCAGGTGCCGTTCAACGATCTGGCCGCCATGGAGGCGGCGATTTCCGTCGGTGACGCGTCCAGCGTGATCATGGAGACTATCCCGGCGACCTACGGCTTTCCCATGCCCCAAGAAGGCTACCTCAAGGCGATCAAGGCGCTGTGCGAAAAATACGGCAGTCTCTATATAGCCGACGAGGTGCAGACCGGACTCATGCGCTGCGGCGTCATGTGGGGCATCGAGACCTACGATGTCATCCCCGACATCCTGGTCACCGGCAAGGGTTTGTCGGGCGGCATCTATCCCATCGCCGCCGTGGTCGCCAGCGAGCGCGCCGCGGTCTGGCTCAAGGAAGACGGCTTTGGCCATATGTCGTCCTTCGGTGGCGCCGAGCTGGGCTGCATCGCCGCCGCCAAGGTGTTGGAAATCTGCCTCAGGCCCGAGACCAAGACCATCGTCGGCCATATCGCGCGGCATATGCGCGACGGCCTGCAGTCGATCATGGCGAGCTACGAAGACTTTTTCATCGGCATACGCCAGCGCGGCGTTGTCATGGGTCTTGAATTCAATCATCCGGAAGGCGCCATGCATGTCATGGAGATGCTGTATCAGAACGGTGTCTGGGCAATTTTTTCGACCCTCGACCCTCAGGTGCTGCAGTTCAAGCCCGGCATCCTGCTCGATCGGGACGATTGCGATGAGGTGCTCAACCGCATGGACAGCGCCGTCGCCCAGGCCCGCCACAACATCAAGAGCGGCAAGGCGACCTCGCGGCAGTTTACAAGCGACGCGGCTTAAGTAACCTGGAGCGATGACGGATAAGCTGAGGCTTTGCTATATCTCCATACTGGGTGCGCCGGGACGGTATGATCCGGCCCGCTACGACGGCGAGCACGGTGGTGACGACGAGCTGGTCTGGATCGCCGATCTGCTGGCCCGCATGGGGCTTGATGAGAAGGTGGAATTATCCGGTGTCCATGGAGCCTTGGGCGAGCCGTTGCCGGAGCCGGACGCCGCCGATGTCTTTATGCTCGGCGGCAGCTATCATTCAGTGCATGACGGCCTTCCCTGGCAGGACGCGGTGTACGATTGGCTCACCCGCATGCGTCAATCCAAGCGCCCCCTGCTCGGTATCTGCGGCGGCCATCAGATGATGGCGACGGTACTCGGCGGCACCGTCGGCATGGTCGATGGCGGCCCGCTCTGCGCCAGCCTGCCGCTGGCCCTTTCCGAGGCGGGCAAGGCCCATGGCCTGTTCACCGGCTTCGATGGGGCGCCGGTCTTTCACTTCGCCAACGAAGAGCATGTGACGAAGCCGCCCCCGGGTGCGCGGCTGCTGGCGACAGGCGACCGCATGCCTTATTGCGCCCTCGATTATGGCGGCGGTTGGCTATCAGTACAGTTTCATCCCGAGGTGACAGCGCGCTGCATCGCCCTCGCCTGGAAGGGCAGTCACCACGAACAAAAGATAGATTACAAACCGCTGCCCGACGCGCCCGGGCTGTTGGTCAATTTCGTGTTTGCATAGGGGCCTGGCGACGCCAGGTCATGGGTGCGGCGCCGGTCCAGCGGTGGAAGGCGCGGCTGAAGGCGCTGAGCTCAGAGTATCCGAGCAGAAATGCGATCTCCGATATGGGGATATGGCTCTGACGCAGATACATGAAGGCAAGGTCCCGCCGGGTCGATTCAACCAGTTCCTTGTAGGTCAGCCCATCGTCGGCGAGCCGGCGCTGTAAGGTCCAGACCGGCAGCTGTAACTCGTCGGCGATTTCATCGAGAGTCTGATAGCCGTCGGCGAGTTGCGAGCGCAGCAATCCGCGAACCCGGTCAACGATACCGGGCTCGGCGATATCGCCCGAACCAAGTTGGGTCAGACAGCTAAGCAAAATGCCGAGCAGGCGAAGATCGTGCCCAGGCATGGGGCTGTCCAGGACGTCGCGCTTGAAGACGATGGCATTCGTCGGCTGGCTGAAATACACCGGCGCGTTGAACGCCCGCTCATGCTCCTTTGGGCTCTCAGGCGTGGGATGCTCGAAGTGGATTTCCTCGGGCGCCCAGCCGTACCCCAGGCAATGGCGGAAGATATTGACGAACATGCCGAGGGAAAGCTCCGCGTCCTGGCGCTGGGCGACGATGCGGCCGTCGTTGATCTGGTATTCGAGTTTCAACAAACCGTCGGAATTTTTACTGGCGTCGACATCGGAAAGCTGCATGAGCGTCGCCTGCTGATGGTAGGGGAACATGTCTACAAGGTTGCGAAGGCCGCTCTTCAGGGTCGGCGAATGGATCGCCACATAGCCCAGCATACCCAACTGACGAGGCTTGAACTGCTGGCCGAACCACAACCCGATATTGTCGTTCTGGGTCCAGCGCGCCGCTTGCTCGAACAATCTGCAATAATTGATCAGGCCGAGGTCGAGGGTCGGGTCGACCGTCGAGTCCGGGTCGATGCCGGTTTCGCCGAACACCCGGTCGGGGTCGCCGCCGTTGCTGCTGAAAAACTCGGCAGCGCCGGTCGCGGCGGGCGCCAGTACGCGCGGCCCTAAATTCACGCCAAGACTCACGGACGCCCCCTCATCCTATTATTGCAGAAAATCCCTGAAACCATGGTGTTCCAGAGCCTCGGGTGAGTCAAGACTCACAGTCGGATCGGACTCTGTGGTTAGTTAAGCCGTGGCGCAAAAAATAAGGCCGCTTGATATCCGCAAGATGTTGTTCTGGTATAGTTGTTCTCGATGTCAATATAATGTTCCCCGCTGTCAAGACGGTCAGGGGGTTATCGGATATGTATAATTACCGGGAACGATTCTGGATAGCCGGGCAGCCATTGCCCAGAGATGCCATATAAAGTTTAGCCAAGAATTAGGGAGAGCGACATGACATTCAATAAAGTGACAAGACGCAATTTCCTGCAACAGACAGGTGTTTTTGCCGCCGCCATAGCGGGGGGGAGCAGCCTTCTCAAGCCGGCCTATGCCGCGCGGGAAAAAGAACTCAATATCTATGTCTGGGAGGGCTACAACTCCGATGACGTGCTCGATCCCTTCCGCAAGGAATTCGACGCCAAGGTCCGCGCCGAGGGCCTGACCTCGGATCCGGACGCGGTGAATCGTTTGCGCGCCGGCGAGACCAAAATCTGGGATATCATCAACCTCAACAACCCCTGGGCGCGCGAGATGATGTGGCCTGAAGGTCTAATCAAATCAATTTCGCGGGAACGTTTCGAGCCCTTCTTCGACAACATGATGCCCGCCTTCAAGCCGCCCTATAAATGGGCCATGGACAAGACCGGCGAGCATCTGCTCGGCATGACCCAGCGCTTCGGGCCGTTCAACTTCGTCGTCAACACCAACAAGATCAGCCGCAGCATGGGTGAGGATCAGGGCTTCAAGCTGTTCCTCGATCCCGCCATGAAAGGTAAATACGGCGTGCTGACCTACGATAACTGGAACATCTTCCACATGTGCATCGCTGCCGATGTGGACCCGTTCAAATCCCATACCAAGGCCGAGTTCGACGCTTTCGCCGCGGTCGCCAAGAAAATCTTCAACGGCGCCAAGATTCTGACCGACGATCTGGTAGCCATGAACCTGGCCTTGATCAATGGCGAGATCGACGCCTATTTCACCGGCGGTACCTACACCTCGTCACCAGCGCGCTACGACGGCGCCAATCAGGTGCGCGGCATCACGCCGAATTCCGGTCCCATGAAGGGCGGTAAGGGCGGCATTGTCTGGATCGAGCTGACCTCGGTGGTCAACAACCCGGAAGTATCTCCGCTGGCCGAGGAATTCCTGGAGTATGTCCAACGCCCCGACATCTCCAAGAAGGTGGCGTTTGCCGAAGGCACGTACAATCCGGTTACCCAGATGGGATCCGACAATGTGATGGCAAGGTTTGACGCGGAAGAACTCGACGCCATTCAGTGGGATACCCTGGAACAGGAAATGGACAATTCGGTCGATTACGACATCAATCCGGATTACGCGGCCATGTATGATCTCTATTCGGCCGCCAAGCGCGAACGCGAAAGCTGAATGAGACTACGTTAATACGTTGCTTTTGGAGGCCCGATGAAAGGTGAGGGGGAGACGCCGTTCCTCCAGATACGTGATCTCGTCAAGACATTCGGTGATTTTACCGCGGTCGATGGGATCAGCCTGGACATAACGGAAAGCGAGTTCTTCACCATCGTCGGGCCTTCCGGAAGCGGCAAGACGACGATGATTCGTATGCTGGTCGGCATGGATAGCCCGGACAGCGGCGATATCATGCTGAAAGGTAGACGGCTCAACGACGTGCCGGCCAATCGCCGGCCGACCTGTATGGTATTTCAGTCGCTCGCGCTGTTTCCCCACAAGACCGTCGGCGAGAACATCGAATTTCCCATGAAGATCGCCAAGGTCGCCCCCGCAGAGCGACGGCGGCGGGCCGATCTTTTACTCGAACAATTGCGCCTGCCCTTGTCCTACTACGACAAAGGGGTCAATCAATGTTCCGGCGGCGAGCGCCAGCGCGTCGCCCTGGCGCGGGCGTTAGCCTACGATCCTGAAATCCTGTTCTTCGACGAGCCTCTGGCGTCGCTTGATTTCCGGCTTCGCAAGACGCTTGAAAAAGAGCTTAAGGACGTCCATCGCGAGACCGGCAAGACCTTCGTCTACATCACCCATTCTCTCGAGGAAGCCATGGTGATGAGCGACCGTATCGGCATCATGCGGGACGGTCACATGGTGCAGGTCGGCACGCCGGCGGAAATCTACAACCGGCCGGTCAATAAATTCGTCGCTCAGTTCATGGGCGAGGTCAACACCATCGAGGTGACGCGCGCCGGAGACAATACGGTCAAATCCCTGTCCGGCGACATGGTTTATACGGTGGCCGGCGATAGCTTCGATCGTTTCGAGAAGGGCTTTTTGGTCATCCGGCCCGAGGTGATGAAGATTGGGCCAGCCGCGGAGGCCCTGCCAAATCGACTTGCCGGCACGCTATTCAACGACTATGCCCTGGGCTCGCGCATCCAGTATCAGGTGCGCGGCGCGGATGACAGTACCTGGCTTGTCGAAAAGCTCCAGGATAATCCCTTCGATGGCACCCTCGGCGACAGCGTGACCATCGGCTGGCAACCCAAAGACTCGATCCTGGTCATGGACTGATGCGCCGCCGGCGTTTTCTTACCTGGTTGCGCCAACCGGGCGTGTTGTCGGCAATGCCGGCGACCCTGTTCCTGACCGTCGGTTTCATTGGGCCTCTGGTCATGGTGTTCGCCTATAGCTTTATGCCGCCCAGAACCTTCTCCCTGGCCCAGGCGCCGACCCTGGATAATTATTTCGCGGTGATTCACGAGAGCTATTACATCTCGTTTCTGTGGTCTGTGTGGCTCGCTTCCCTGACCGTCGCGCTGCTGTTGCTGATCTGCTATCCGATCGCCTACGGCATGGCCAAGCTGTTCGGCAAATGGGCCAATCTGGTGACCATTCTGGTCGCCGTGCCGCTGCTCATCTCAGAGAATATCCGCCTGTTCGGCTGGGTTCTGTTCCTGCTCAAGAAGGGCATCCTCGACGGCACCATGCAGGCGTTTTTCGGCATCGAGATGCCGAGCCTGCTCTACGGCGTGCCGGTGATCGTCCTCGGGCTGGTTTATGTCTATCTGCCGTTCATGCTGTTTCCCCTGGTGATCGGCATTTCCATGGTGTCCGACACCCTGAAAGAGGCGGCGTCCGACCTGGGCGCCTCACGCTGGCAGATCTTCCGCGAAGTCGAATTGCCGCTCGCCATGCCGGGGGTGCTGATCGGCGCCATGCTGACCTTCATCCTGGCCTTGGGATCATTGGCTGAAGCGAAAATACTCGGCGGCCAGGCAGTCATCATGCTGGCCGACGATATCGAATCGGCCTTCACCTTCGCCCAGAACTGGCCGCGGGGCTCGGTGCTGTCGGTACTGATGATCGTCTTCTCCGGCGGGTTGATCTTCTTCCTGTTTCGCCGCATCGACCTCGACCGGCTGCTCGGGGGGCGGTGATGAAATCCAGGCGCTTCAGTGTCAGCCGCACCCTGATTGTTCTGTGGACCGCGGCAATCGTGGTTTTTCTCTATATCCCCATCGTCTCGGTGGTGGTCGCCTCGTTTTCGCACAAGCGCTACTTCAGTTTCCCGGTCACCAAATGGACCACCAAATGGTACGAGAAGGCCATGGCGTCCCTGTCCGTGCGCGATCTGATCGAGACCTCGCTCGAGGTCGCCGTGCTGGTCACCATTTTCTCCGTGGTGCTCGCTTTCTTCGGCGCCCTGGCCTTTGCGCGCTATGACTGGAAGGGGCGCAAGTTCTATCAGAAGATCATTCTGCTGCCGATCTTCTTTCCCCAAGCCGTGCTCGGCCTGGCCCTGCTGCTGTGGTTCTCGGCCATTGGGGTGACCACCAGTTGGCATACTGCGGTATTCGCCCACATGGTGTGGATTGTGCCCATCGTCACTCTGATCATGTCGATCCAGGTCTATAGTTTCGATCCGTCCCTCGAGGAAGCCGCTTACGACCTCGGGGCGACACGCTGGCAGGTGCTGCGCGAGATCACCCTGCCGATCCTGTCGCCGGGCATCCTGTCGGGGACGATCTTCGCATTTCTGCTGTCGTGGGGTAATTTCCCCCTATCGCTGTTCACCACCGGCGCCGATCAGACCGTGCCCGAATGGCTTTATGCCAAGATGGTGTCGGGCTATACGCCGATGGTGCCGACCCTGGGCTCGTTGACCGTGGGCAGCGCGGTGATCATGCTGGTGCTGGCCTATCTGGTCTATTCCGTCATTCGACGTCGAACGCTTAAGGAGTAATCGCCATGTTGACATCCATCGAAGGTAAATCGGTTTTGGTTACCGGCGCCAGCAAAGGCATCGGCAAGGGCATCGCCCGGGTATTTGCTAAAGCCGGCGGCAAGGTGCTGGTGGTGTCGCGCAACGGCGATGAGGCCGAGGCAGCGGCCGAGGAGATGCGCGCAGCCGGGGGCGTGGCGAGCGGATTTTCCGCCGATGTCAGCGATCTCGCCTCCATGGAAGCCGCCGCTGCCGCCGCCGGTGAGCGCCATGGCGGCCTGGATATGCTCTGCGCCAACGCCGGCATCTTTCCCAGCGCCAAGATCGAGGACATGGATGTGGCGGAATGGGACGGGCTCATGGCGACCAACCTCAAGGGCGCTTTCATTTCGGTGAAAGCCTGCCTGCCGCTGCTCAAAGGTTCGGAATGCGGCCGTATCGTGCTGACCTCCTCGATCACCGGACCGATTACCGGTTTTCCAGGCTGGACCCATTACGGCGCCAGCAAGGCCGGCCAGTTGGGCTTCATGCGCACCGCCGCCATGGAGGTCGCCAAATACGGCATTACCATCAATGCTGTCCTGCCCGGCAATATCGAGACCGAGGGCCTGGCCGAACTGGGTCAGGACTACAAAGACGGCATGGCCGCCTCGATCCCCCTAGGCAAGCTCGGCCAAGTCGAGGACATCGGCTATGCGGCGCTGTTCCTGGCCTCCAAGGAAGCCGGCTTCATCACCGGCACGACCATCGTCGTCGACGGCGGCCAGATCATTCCGGAGTCACTGGAGGCGCTGCAGGAGGCGTAAGTCACGGTCTCATCAGAAGATGCGGGCTAAATCTAAATAACGGCGCTATATCAACCTCTAAGCAGATTGATGCTTCCCCATTAGCTTCACCACAAGCCTCAGGAAGCCGGCGCTGGTGTTGGTGTCAGTTTTCGCGCCCGATTACGCCCGCTTTGCCCCCGAAAAGCGGACATTTAGACGCTACCAATCGGACGGCTTTGGCATTGCGGAGGACGACGAGACAGTCCGCCGCCTGCTGGGCTACACTAAGCATAGTCGCAACCTGGGCCGCCGCCGCTTAGCCGGCGATGCCCGAGTTTGGGAGGGGTAAGGATGAGCATGCAACTGCCTGTCTTCGAGAATGATGCCGACAGCGATACCGTGGTTGGTGCGCTGCGCCGAACCGGCGCAGCCGTGGTCAAGAATGTCCTTGACGCCGACATCGTCGACGCCTGCGCTGCTGAGATGAGGACGGAGTTCGACGCGCGCGGCAGGCTTCAGGAGAACGACTTCAACGGCTATCGCACCCTGCGAATCTCCAGCGTGCTTGGCTATGCACCGACCACGGCCCAGATGATCGGCCACTCACTAGTACTGGCCGTCGCCGACGAAATCCTGAAGCCCCATTGCATGGCCTACCGTATCGGCAGCACAACCGGGATCGAAATTCTGCCAGGCGAGGATCACCAGGTCCTGCATCTGGACGACTCGATCTATCCCCTGCGCATCCCTGGTGTCGAATTCCAGATCGGCGTGATGTGGGCGCTAAACGACTTCACCGAGGAGAACGGCGGCACCCGCGTGGTGCTTGGAAGCCATGCGTTGTCGACCCTCGACGATGAGATGCTCGGTGAGCCTGTCCAGGCGGTCATGCCCAAGGGGTCGGTGCTGTTCTACATGGGATCCCTCTGGCATGGCGGCGGCGCCAACCGCTCGAACGCCCCGCGCATGGGCGTGATCAACACTTATGCGTTGGGCTGGCTGCGCCAGGAGGTGAACCAGTATCTCGCCGTGCCGCCAGAGATTGCCGTCCGGTACGACAAGACCATTCGTCGTCTCCTGGGCTACACGAAACATGGCCGACACCTGGGACACGGTCACAGGGTCGGCACCGCCCGGGTCCCACACACGCCCGGTCAGGACGCCAGCACCGGCCTCGACGTGTGGGTCTGGGACGAGTGATGATCTTGGGCCGGGGATCGTCGATGCTTGGTTTTACAGGGCGAGCAGCGCCTCGCGAATGGGTGTCTCGCCGGCAAGCAGGTCGAAGGTATTGCCGACCGTATTGCCGAGTTCGAGGGTGGTCGCCATGACCGCGGCGACATCGGCCCGGGTGATGGTGCCGCGATGGTCCATGATCGGGGCGATTTCGACTCTGCCCGTCGGGGGTTCGTCGGTCAGGGTGCCGGGCCGGACGATGGTGTAGTCCAGCCCGCTCGCCCGCAACACCTCGTCGGCCTTCGCTTTGGCGAAAAGATAGGCTCGCATCGAGTCCGAGCCGCCGTCGTAGGACTCCGGGTTCTCGGCGCTGATCGCGCTCAGCATGACGTAACGCCGCGCCCCATGAGCCTTGGCCGCGTCGATCAGCTTGACGGCGCCGGCGTAATCGACGGTTTCCTTGCGCGCCGTTCCGCTACCCGCACCGGCGCCGGCGGAAAATATGATGGCGTCGCAGCCCTTGGCCGCGTGGGCGCAATCGGCCTCGAGGTCGGCGATCAGTGGTTCGCCGCCCAGCGCCGCGACGGCCGGCGCCTGGGCCGGGTCGCGTACCATGGCCCTGACGGTGTGACCGCCTTGAGCGAGCAGCGTTATCAGAAGTTGCCCCGTGGTGCCGTGCGATCCGACGACGAGAACGATCATGGTCTGGCCTCCGCGTTTAAACTAGGATTCCCCAGATGGCTTCTCCCATCCGCCGAACATGGTAGCACAATGGGAGCCCCACCACGAATTCGGTCCCTAATGTGCGACACTAAAGAGTGCGTTCATGATGCGATGGAAGACTCCCGTCACTGGCGTCGCGATGTGCGGCAATGTGGTAGCTGTTTGAAATGCCACTAATCTCCGCTTGTGGCTCTTAGCGGACAAATAGACACTGAGTGAATTACGTCCGCTTCACCCCCGAAAGCGGACACGGAATATGGCGATGTCCGTGTTTCGAAATTTATCTCTTTTGTCAGGGGAATTCCCGATCAATCGGCCCGTCAGTCGAACTTAACGATGCGGGGCTTCGGAAAACGCTGCTGCCGCTTCGCCTCTTTCATGACCGTGACCGTCGCTTCCTTCATCATGCGATTACCGACCTGCTCGCGGGCGAGTTCTTCAGCAGCCATCCCTCGAAAGACCGCGGCTTGTTCGTCGCCTGCATCAGCCGCGAGCCCGAATAGTTTGAAGGCTTCACCCAGGTTTTTTTTGAGGCCGCGCCCGAGCATGTAAAGCAGGCCGAGCGCGAAGCAAGCCTCGGTGTCGCCCGCATCGGCGGCGGTGCGCAGCAGTTCCGCCGATTTGTCCATCGCGCGGCCCACGGCCAGCGTCATGGTGTTGTCGCTATCTGTAATGAGATGTCTCCAGCACTGGCTCTTGCCGAGCGTGCCGGCCAGTGGTTTTACATTGCGGTTGGTTGCGGGAATTGGCGATATTATTCAAAATCGGATCTCTATGAGAACTAGGCGGCTTGCTCGGCGTCACCGTGGTATAGCCGCTTTGCGAGTGGATCCTTACATTGATCTTCATTGCAAATTTTTTCCTGAATTCGTTCGGCTGTTTATCTTTCGGTTACGAGATATACAGGGTGTCTCATGGTCCCCTGTCCGATTATGCCGACCCTTCTCCCGTGATTGTTGCTCCTGCTGTCGTTGCTGCAATGGCAGTAGCTGTTCCTGCAGTAATTGCCTTTCTAGGGTCCTCTTTGAGTTGTTGCTGACAATCGACATCTTCGCGGCCTTCTTAGAGGGAGTTAAGAACGTATCCCCTCGTAGGAAGCGACTCCTTGAACGCGGGGACATAACCAAACCCGACACCGACCAAAACAGACGACGAGCTTGCAAATCCCTTCTTCGCTTGCCGCTCGCTTGCACAGGATTGCCCATAACGGTAGCTCGTGTTCGTTAATGATTCATTAATCAAGCCAGGAATACCGACTGGCGGGAAATGCGCTTCCATCACGTCGGCCCAGAGGCCGCCGCATGGTACTGCAGCGCCTGGTCTATGGCTTGCTGGATGGACGGCTACGGCTGCCCTGATTGTTCAGGCGCAGTAGTCTCGGACCTGTTCATATGTTCCCCATCCCCCTACAATCAACCATCGCGGTGATCTTGCCGCGACGGCATGGGGACGCGCATTGACTTAAGTCAATAAGTGGACGCAGAGCCGGGCGGGTCTCATGCAAAAGGAGGGCGGCATGACAGGAACGAGTAGCACTTCCATTCCCGGGGCGACCATCCACCAGGATACCATCGTTGCGGCCTGTGAGCCCTGGAGCGGCCATGTGAAGCAGGGCGACGTCCTGCGCCTGATCGACTTGCAGGGCCAGCAGGCGATCGATTTTCTATGCTACAACGCCGCCGACCCAATCGACCGCTATAGTGCTGCCAACACCATGAAACTCAACAAGAACATCTATCTCGGCCAGGGCAGTATCCTGTGGTCCATGCGCGCCCGTCAGCTGATGACTATTGTCGAAGATAGCTGTGGCTCACCCCACGATACGCTTTACGGATGCTGCTCCATCGAGATCGACGTGATTCGATACGGCAAGACCAAAACCCAGAGCTGCCAGTCCAATTTCGAACAGGAACTGGCCAAGCACGGCATGGGCGCTAAGGATATGGCCGCCAACATCAACTTCTTCATGTACGCCCCCGTGGCGCCCGATGGCGCCGTGGCCATTGCCGACAGCCTGTCGAAGCCCGGCGATCATGTGGACCTGCGCGCCGAGATGGATGTGCTGGTTGTGCTTTCCAACTGTCCGGAACGCGACAATGCCGCCTCCGGCGACGGGCCCACGCCCATCCGCGCCGTGGTTTATACGCCGGGCTAGAGGCGCCTTCCCATTGGGTAACAAGCAATTTTGTCACCAAAAAGCAAATATCGGCCTGATTGCGATGTCAAATAATCACCCCGGACTGTCAATAGGCTGAAACGGGCGGAGGGCTAGGCTTGTCCCATGATGCCGCAAGTTGCGACCCCGCAGAACATGACGCCGATGACCATCCACCGCGCCAGCCACATGCTGGAAAAGGCGCAGTGGGCGGTGGGCATCTATAGTGGATTCGCCCGTGATGACGTGCTGCGCATCGCCGAGGCGGCGGCGGACGCCCTGGCCGCCAAGGCGGTTTATTTCGCCGAGGCCGCGGTCGAGGAGACCGGCTACGGGGTGGTCGATCACAAGGCCCTTAAGAACCAGCTCTGCAGCCGGGGGATCTTCGATCACTACCGCGACCATGATTATTGCGGGTACCGGGTCGATCCGGCCACTAAGATCGTCGAGATCGTCAAGCCGGCCGGGGTCATCTTCGCCCTGACGCCCTCGACCAACCCGGTCTGTACGGTCGCCTTCAAGATCATCCTGGCCCTGCTGACACGCAACGCCATCGTCGTGAGCCCCCATCCGGCAGCCAAGCGCTGCTGTAGTGAGGCCGCCACCGTGATGAACGAGGCGGCGATGGCGGCGGGGGCGCCGGACGGCGTTATCCAGGTCATCGAAGAACCGACCCTGGAAATCATCGATCAGCTCATGCGCTCGCCCAAGACCGACGTTATTCTGGCCACCGGCGGCACCCCCATGGTGCGCGCCGCCTATGGCTCGGGCAATCCGGCCCTCGGCGGCGGCCCGGGCAATTGCCCCGCCTATGTGGCGGCTGATGCGGATCTGGCGCGCGCCGCCAAGGTCATCGTCGCCTCGAAGGCTTTCGACAACAGCGTGCTCTGCACCAATGAATCCGCGGTCATCGCCGATGGCGCAATCGTCGAAAAATTGAAGCGCGAGCTGCGCAAGCAAGGCTGCCATCTCTGTACCATCGAGGAGCGTCAGCTGGTGGAGGATGCCCTGTTCCCACTGGGCAAGTTCAACATCGGCATGATCGGCCAGTCGGCCACGGCCATTGCCAAGGCCTGCGGTTTTCGAGTGCCGCCCAAAACCCGCGTGCTGCTGGTGCCGCTGGACCGTATCGGTGACGATTATCCCTTGAGCCGGGAAAAGATGTGCCCGGTGCTGGGGCTCTATGAGGCTGCCAGCCCGGAGAGCGCCCTGACCGCTTGCCGGGCCATGGTGCGGCGCTCGGGCGGCGGCCATTCGGCGGCTATTCACAGCCGTGACGCGCAAGAGATCCTGCGTTTCGGCGCCGGCGTGAACGTGCTTCGAATTGTCGTCAATGGGCCCTGCTCAACCGGCGCCGCCGGGTTCGAGACTCATCTCGCGCCAACCATGACCATCGGCACCGGCTTCCTGGGGCGTTCATCCGTGGCCGGTAATTTGCAGCCCAGCCATCTCGTTCAATGGACGAAGATCGCCTTCGACAAGGATGATAAAGTTGAATTTCCCTCCTTTGATGGCCTCACGGTCGACAAGGTGCGGCCGCTCAGGGATCCGGGGGAGATCGTTTCCAGCGACGCAGCCCCCCGGAGCCCCGAGCAACCGGCAGCCGACGACGATCTGCGCGCGGAAATTCGCCGCATCGTCGCCGATGAGTTGCGCCAATGGAAGCGCTGAGGGATCATGGCGACCATTCGGTCCTACATCTTCATCGACCAGCTGCAGCCCAAGACCATGTGCTATCTCGGCAGTTTCATACGTGGGTACCTGCCGCGCACGGGCATGGCGGCTCTGGTCGTCGAGGTGGCGCCGGGTCTCGACATCGAGGGGCTGACCGATATCGCGCTCAAGCTGGTCGATGTGGAGCCGGGCATCCTGGTGGTCGAGCGTCAGTTCGGCTATCTGGAATTTCATTCGAGGGATACGGCGGCGGTGCGGGCCGCCGGCCAGGCCGTGCTCGACGAGTTGGACAGTGACGAGACCGCCGCCATGAAGCCCGAAATTCTGTCCTCGAAGATCATCGACCGGCTCGACCATTACCATGCCTTTCTGATCAACCGGAACAAGCTCGGCTCCATGGTGCTGGCCGGGGAATCCCTGTTCGTGTTGGAAATGCAGCCTGCCGCCTACAGTATCCTCGCCGCCAACGAAGCCGAGAAGGCGGCCGATGTGAAGGTCGTCGACTACCGCATGATGGGGGCGACGGGCAGGCTCTATCTCAGCGGCCGCGAGGCCGATATTCGCGCCGCCGCCTCGGCCGCCGAGGATGCCTTGCGGGCGCGGGCATGAGTAAGACCCTGGACAACGGCGAACTCCGCCGCCTGGTGCGCGAGGCCCTGTCCGAGGCCCTGGACGTGACTGTGGCCTCCCCGGGCGGCGAGCAATCGGTTGCCGTGACCTTCGAGAACGATGCCGATCTCATGGCCTTCGCCCGCGAAGTCGCTGGCAACCCGGAAGCGGTCAAATCTGGGAAAATCACCTATCGCCTGGCGCAGAGCGATACAAAACCGGCTGCCGGCGGCGATATTCGGTGGGAGGGCGGTGTGTTGAACGAGATCAAGGTTATTGAAATAGCCAAAACCCATTCACGGGTGCTGCTCGGCCGCGGCGCGGTGGTAACCCCGCTCGCCCGCGACAAGGCCCGTCACGTCAATCTCGAACTGGTGAAGGAGCGGTCATGAAAACTGGCAAAGTGGTTGGGCGCGTTTGGTCGACGAAGCGAGTCGACGAGTTGCCGACGGGCGCGCTTCTGGAAATTGATCTCGATCCGCCCGGCGGATCGTCGGAACGCATCGTCGCCTTCGACCCGCTCGGTTGCGGCGAAGGGGAGAGGGTTCTGGTGACCCAAGGCTCGGTCGCCAAGGGCTGGTTTGACGATAGCGGCAATATCGTCGATGCCCTGGTGATCGGCTCGATCGACGAACAAGACAAAGCGAAGAAATGACCAGGCACTTAAATTTTGTAAAAGGAGAAAATCATGTCTAACGCAATTGGGTTTATTGAAACAAAGGGCTACGTGGCTGCTTTCGCCGCCGCCGACGCCATGGTCAAGGCGGCCAACGTCACCATCGTTGGCCGCGAACAGGTCGGCGCCGGGTTGGTGTCGGTGACGGTTCAGGGCGATGTCGGGGCGGTCAAGGCGGCGACCGAGGCCGGCGCCGAGGCGGCGGGCAATGTGGGCGAGGTGATCTCGGTGCATGTCATCCCGCGTCCCCATGCCGACGTCTCCAAGCATTTCGCCGGCAAATAGTAGGCGCGCTCGTCTCTGAGACGGTCCCCGTATTACATGACCGAGCTAAGAGTCTATTTGCCGATTGCCGATCTTCAGCGGCAGTTCGCGGCCTATATGGCCACGCCCATGCGCGCCCGAGGCTATGTGCCGCTCGAGGGCATGCATTCGCTGATCATCGAAATCGCCCCGGCGTTGGCCATCCAGCGGGTCATCGATCTTGCCTTGAAATCGGTGCCCGAGGTCGATCCGGGGCTGCTGTTCGTCGAGCGCCAATACGGTATCCTGGAACTTCATTCCCGCGATCCCGCCCATATCGAGGCGGCGGGCGAGGCGGTGCTGAAAGGAATAGGCGCTGCGGCCCAAGATCAGCTCAAGCCGCAGTTGCTCTATAGCGATGTGATTGAGGATGTCACCGATCAGCACGCGGTGATCATCAACCGCACCCGTCAGGCCTCGATGATCCTGCCCGGCGAGACCCTGTTGCTGGTCGAGATGGCGCCGGCGCTGTTCGCCACCGTCGCCGCCAACGAGGCCGAGAAGGCGGCACCGGAAAACACCCTGGTCGATGTCCAGATGATCGGCGCCGCGGGCCGGGTCTTCATCTCCGGCGAGACGCCTTCTGTTGAAGCCGCGCGAGATCGCATCACCAGCTTCCTCGAAGCGATTCCCGGCCGCACCAGCTAGTCACGGGTGAGACAAATGGGTTACCCTGGCCCATGGGCAACCAGACAGAATACGCGCTCGAACCACAGATCGGCCATCAGCTGCGCCGCGCCCATCAACGCGCCAGCGCCATCTTCAAGGCCAATTTCGCGGCCCATGATCTGACCCCCACCCAGTTCGCCAGCCTGGTCAAGATCGCCGATCAGGGCGAGGTCTCGCAGAACCTGTTGGGGCGGCTCACCGCCATGGACCCGGCCACCATGAAAGGCGTCATCGGACGGCTGCATGAGCGCAAACTGATCGCGCGCAAGGCTGATGCCGACGACCGCCGCCGCACTCTATGGAGACTGACCGCGACGGGTAAGAAACTTCTCAGCAAGGCCATTGGAACCGGGCTGGCGACCTCCGATCAAACCCTCGCGCCACTCAATGCGAAGGAGCGCAAAACCCTGCAAAAGCTGTTGTCGCGCTTGACGTAACGGGGCTGTTTGTATCATGCTCATATTGTATGTACACAAACAATATGGTTCGGTCTCGTGAGCGACTATATTCGACCCGATAATCTCGATGAAGCGCTCCATGCGTTGAGCGCCAAACCGTTGACGATCATTGCCGGCGGCACGGATTATTATCCGGCGCGGGTGGCGATACCGCTCGATGACGACCTGCTCGATATCAGCGCTATCGCCGGTCTTCGGGGCATTGAGGAGCGGACCTCTGATTTCCGCCTCGGCGCGCTGACCAGCTGGAGCGACATCATCGGCGCTGAACTGCCGCCCGGCTTTGACGGCTTGAAGCAAGCCGCCCGCGCCATCGGCGGCATCCAGATTCAAAACGCCGCCACCCTGGTCGGCAATATCTGCAATGCATCCCCGGCGGCCGACGGCGCGCCCAATCTGCTGGCCCTCGATGCGAGTCTCGAGCTGGCCAGCGCCCGTGGCGAACGCGTGGTGCCTTTGGCCGACTTCATCACCGGCAACCGGGCGACAACCCGCGCCGCCGACGAGATGGTCACGGCCATTACCATTCCCAAGCCCGCACAGGGCGCCGAGAGCCTGTTTCTCAAGCTCGGCGCCCGGTCCTATATGGTTATTTCCATCGTCATGGTCGCCCTGGTGATCGAACCCGATGGGGATCGCGTCGGTGTGGCGCGTATCGCCGTCGGCGCCTGCGCCGCGGTCTCGCGCAGGCTGGCTGCCCTAGAGGCAAGCCTCGCCGGGACAAAACTCGACAACACGCTGGGAAGTTTCGTGGAGGCATTGCAAGGGCTCGAGCCGATCGACGATATTCGCGGCTCAGCGGCCTATCGCCATGACGCCGCCCTGACCCTGGTGCGGCGCGGCCTGGCGCAACTCGGCGGGCGCATGGCATGAGCGGGCTGCGCTTCACCGTCAACGGCAACGATGTCGAGGTCGGCGTTGCCCCGGTGACCCGCCTGTCGTCGGTGCTGCGCGACAGTCTCGGCCTGACCGGCACGAAGATCGGCTGCGACGCGGGTGACTGCGGGGCCTGCACGGTGCTGCTCGACGGCGACCAGATCTGCGCCTGTCTCACGCCTATAGCCCAGGTCGAAGGTCGCCAGGTGACCACGGTCGAGGGTCTGGCTGAGAGAGGCGAACTCTCCGCCCTCCAGGCTGCTTTTCACCGCCATGGCGCTGCTCAATGCGGCATCTGCTCGCCGGGCATGTTGATGGCGGCGCAATCCCTGTTGGCCGGCAATCCATCGCCCGACGAAGCCGACGTCATGGACGCCCTCGGCGGCGTGCTGTGCCGCTGCACCGGCTATCGCAAGATCGTCGAGGCGGTGATGGATGTCGCCGGCAATGAACCTATAGAGGCTCCGCCGTCCGGCTCCGCCGTGGGCGCGCGCATGGCCAAGGTCGATGGCATCGCCAAGCTCACGGGCACGGAACGCTTCGGCGCCGATGCGGTGCCCGAGGACGCTCTGTGGCTGCGCGTCATCCGCTCGCCCCATGCCCGGGCGCGTTTTACCCTGGGCGACATCGATGCGAATTTGACCCTGCTCACATGCGCCGACATTCCCGGCGTCAATGCCTTCGGCATCTATCCGACCGGCAAGGACCAGCCGGTGCTGGCCGATGGAGAGGCGCGGTTTCGCGGCGAAGCGGTGGCCGCCCTGGTCGGCGAGCGGGCCGCCATCGAGGCGATCCGCGATGAAGACCTGCCGATCGACTGGCAGCCCCTCGATCCGGTGATCGGCACCGAGGCGGCCCAGGCCGATGGCGCTCCGCTGGTCCAGGACGACAAGCCGGGTAACCTGCTGATCAGGGGCCTGGTCGTCAAGGGAAATATGGAGGACGGCTTTGCCGCGGCCGAATTCATCGCCGAAGGGGAGTTCGAGACGGGCTTCGTCGAACATGCCTATATCGAGCCCGAAGCGGGCTGGGCGCGCAGGCTTGGCAATCGTATCGAGATCGCCGTTTCGACCCAGACCCCCTATATGGATCGCGATACCGTGGCCCATGTGCTGGGTATCGAGAACCATCAGGTTCGCATCATGCCGACGGCCTGCGGCGGCGGCTTCGGCGGCAAGCTCGATGTGGCGGTGCAGCCGTTGATCGCCGTCGCTGCCTGGCTGTTGGACAGGCCCGTGGCTTGTGTCTATAGCCGGCCCGAGAGCATGGCCTCGACCACTAAACGCCACCCTTCGCGGATCACGGTGCGCGCCGGCTGCGACAAGCAAGGCCGGCTCACCGCCTTCTCCAGCCACGGCGATTTCGATACCGGCGCTTACGCCTCCTGGGGGCCGACCGTGGCCGACCGGGTGCCGATCCACGCTACCGGCCCCTATTTCGTGCCTCATGTGCACAACAGCAGCGCCGCACTCCACACCAACGGGCCGCCGTCGGGCGCGTTCCGGGGGTTCGGCGTGCCGCAATGCGCCATCGCCCACGAGGCGCTCTATGACGAGCTGGCCGCGCTGGCCGACATAGATCCGCTGGAATTCAGAATTATCAACGCCATTGCCGTTGGCCAGGAAACCGCCACCGGCCAGCGGCTCGAGGCAAGCGCCGGACTGGGCCAATGCCTCGACGCTCTGCGCCCGGCCTGGCGGGCGGTGCGGTCCGATGCCGAGGCGTTTAACCGCACGGCCGACGATGAGATCAGGCGCGGTGTCGGGGTCGGCTGCATGTGGTACGGCTGCGGCAATACCGCCATGTCTAACCCCTCGATCATGCGCGTCGGCATCGACCGTTCGGGCCGGCTTACCCTGTACAATGGCGTCGCCGATATAGGCCAGGGACCGAACACCATCATGCTGCAGATTTGCGCCGACGCCCTCGGGGTTGCCGCCGAGAAATTTCATTACATCATGGGCGATACGGATTTGACCGCCGACGCGGGCAAGTCGTCGGCCTCACGCCAGACCTTCATATCGGGCAAGGCGGCGCAGCTTGCCGGGGCCGATCTGCGGGCGAAAATCCTGCGCCTCGCCAATGCCGGCGATACCGCAACGATCCGGGTCGGAGACGGTGGCGTCACGGTTCGCCATGGTCAACAGGAGCATCTCATCGACTTGGCTTTCATGGAGCCGGATGACAATGGCGACGCACTCAGTGGTGTCGGGACGTTCGATCCGCCGACCAC
>JAYGED010000003.1:0-4781 GCA_046582565.1 Alphaproteobacteria bacterium | reverse complement strand
AGCCTGCGAGTATACCGACACGTCGGCTCCCTTGGGGAAGTACTGTCTGAGCAGGCCATTGGTGTTCTCGTTGGAACCCCGTTGCCATGGACTTTGCGGATCACAGAAGTAGACATCGATGTCGGTTGCCAGGCTAAACCGTCGATGATCCGCGAGTTCCTTGCCCCGGTCCCAGGTCAAGGACTTGTACAGCTCGCTCGGGAGCTTCCTGGCCTGCCTGATGAGCGCGGATACCACTGTCTCGGTTTCCTTGTTGGCGACCTTCGCCAGCATCACGTAACGCGTATGACGTTCGACCAGAGTCGCGATGTGGCTGTTCTTCGATCCCGTGATGAGGTCGCCTTCCCAGTGACCCGGCACCGCCCGATCTTCAACCGAGGCCGGCCGAGGCCTCGGCGACGCGCATGCAGCACTGAACCCTTAGCGAATTCCGTCCGCTTTGCCCCCGAAAGCGGACAGTCACAGCACCAAATTGCGTGGTCGAAACTATCGAGGCTTCACTCCGCTGGGGTGGGTTTGCCCTCGCGGTGGCGGAACAGCAGGATGAAAGGAATCAGCGCGGCCATGGACAGCGCTATCACCAGGAAACTGTTGTTGTAAGCGATCATGGTCGACTGGCGGGTGATCTCTTGCTCGATCGCCGCCAAACCGCTCGATCCGGTAATCGACCACAGGCCCGACCCCACGTTGCTCCGAAACAGCTCGTTGAAGGGATTGACGAATTCGCTCAAATAGGCGTGGTTGATCTGGCTGTGGCGAGCATGAAGGCCGATGATCGCTGAGGTGCCCATGGCGCTGCCGAGGTCGAAGTTCAGGTAGAACAGGGCATAGCCCTGGTCCTGTGCGCGCTTGTCCAGGTTCGACAGCACTAGCCGGTTGAGCGGCGTCCAGATGGCGCTGGCAGCGCAACCCTGCACAAAGTTGGGCCAGGCGATATCCCAGGTCCCGACGTCGACAGTCCATTGCGACATGTACCACGCCGGTAGAGCCGTGAATATGAGGCCGAAGAGGATGATCGGGCGCGGGTCGATCTTGTCGCGCAGCTGGCTCATGATGAGCAGCCCGATGACCGAGCCGATGCCGCGCGGCAACAATAGGTATCCGGTCTCGATGGGCGGATAACCAGCGATCTGCTGCATCAGCAGTGACTGCAACAGCAAGGGCAGAAACATCACGGCGCCGATCGTGAAGATGAAAATTTGGCCGAGGGCGTAGTTGCTGTCGCTAAACAGCGAACGGTCAACGAAGGGTCGCCTGGCGGTGATTGTGTGGATCACCAAAACGTAGAATGCGATGCCGGCGATCAGCGCCTCAACGGTGATTTCCATGGAATCGAACCAGTCCTCCCGCTGGCCCCGGGCCAGCAAGAGTTGCAGCATGCCGACGCCGACGATGAGTGCGATGAACCCGGTCCAGTCCATGGGATGGGGATCTTTGAGAGACTTTGGAACCAGGTAACAGGAGGCGATGAACGCGGCGATGGCGACCGGCGCCGTCACGTAGAAGATCCAAGGCCAACCGTAATCCTCGACCAGTACGCCGGAGATGACCGGGGAGAAGACGTTCGCCGAGACGAAGCCCAGCGCCCACAGCGATGTCGCTTGGCCGTGGCGGTCGCGCGGGAAGGCGTTGACTGCTATGGCCTGGCCCAGCGGCAGCATCGGCGCGCCGACCAGGCCTTGCAGAAAGCGCCACACCACCTCCTCCCCAAGCGTCGTGGCCATGCCGCAGCCGAATAGCGAGACAACATAGCCGGCGATCGCGAACAGGAAGAGTTGCTTGCGGCCGAAGCGGGCGCTGAGCCAGCCGATACTGCCGGTCATCAAGGCGCTGCCGATGACAAACGAGATCGCCACCCAAGTGATCTGGTCAGTGGTAGCCGAGAAGGACCCCTGCATCTGCGGTAGGGCGACACTGACCGAGTTCCAGGTGAAGGCATAGGCCCCGGTGCTGACCGTCGCACACAGCGCGATCATCATGCCGCGCAGGGTCAATCTGTCTGGTTGGCTGGTTTCTTCGAAGGCTAGTGATTCTGCCATGGCTCTGATGTGCCACCAACGCCGCGCCCCGTCCAGCCGCGCGTGAGCGAGCCGGCGTGGCGTTAGGTCCATTGTTGACCCAAAGCAGGCGTTTAAGCATGACCGCTTATAATGCAGTGGACGGCTCGCACCCGCCGGCATCTAGGTGCCAAAATGGTGGTTTTCTGAACCACAGGGAAACAGGAGCCATCCTATGACTGAAGCTATCACGATCGATGTTGATTTTGCGAAAAGTGTTTTTCAAGTCCATGGCGTTGATGGGGAGGGTGGTGTGGTTTTCCGCCGCCAGTCGAGGCGAGCACAGATGCTGTCCTTCTTCAGGAAACAGCCCCGCATAAACAGGCCGAACACATGGCAGCACCGACCAGCCTGCATCACCGTCAAAAAAACCCTTGCCAACAGGGAGCTGTCCACACATGGCTATGAGCGGACATTCAGAGGGTCGTCGCGGAATGTCTCGACAAAGGCCCGTTTCGTGTTCGGCAGGCGAGGGGGAATCTCTTGGAGATATTTTCAGACGTAGGGAGGGAGAAGTGACAGAAACAAAGAGCATGCACGAGCGCACCGCTAGTTGCGGTTGCGGCAATCTGAAGGTCACGGCAAGAGGAGAACCCTCCGAGGTCTATGTTTGCAGCTGCCTCAACTGCCAGCGGGAAAGCGGCAGCGCCTTCAGCTACGGCGCCATCTATCCGGAAGCGGCGGTGTCGATTGCCGGCGAGCGAAAGGTCTGGCGGCGGCATGCGGATTCCGGGCGCTGGCTTGAGACCGAATTCTGTCCGACATGCGGTGTGACGGTGAGTCTTCGCATGGAGGCCGCGCCGGAAACAATCGGCGTCCCCGTCGGATGCTTCGCCGATCCGAATTTTGCCAAACCCGATAGTCATGATTGGGCGTCGCGGCGCCACCGCTGGCTACAGTTCCCCGATGACATCAAGTCGGAGGAGACCCAGCCGGATTGAAGGATGAAGGCCTGCAAACCTAAAGGAGAAGGATAATGGAAGCGCGTTTCAAACAGGCGGTGTAAAGCGGCATAAAAGCGGTCAGCGCGGATCCCGCCATTGGCCAGGGTGATCAAACAATGCACTTCGAGTACCGCGAGGATGGCAGCTGCAAAATCGTCGACGGGGACCAGGAAATGGTCATCGACATGGCTGAGGGAGACGGCGGCAATGGAACCACGCCAAGCCCAGTCTTCTATGCCCGGGCGGCCTATTTCGGCGTGCCGATCAATCGTATCGAGGTCGAACTGCAGACCGAGTATGACGCGCGTGGCATGTACGGCATCGATAACAATGTGCCGGCCGGCTACACGGCATGCCGATTCATCTTTGACATCGAGAGCTCCGCGTCGCGAGAGAAGGTCATGAAGGTCATTGAGCACACCGACGCTAACAGTCCCATGCACTGTCCTCTGGACCGAGAAAACCCCGTTGGAAAAGGAAATTCGGATTGTCTCGACAGAGTCCTGACAAGCGCCAGGCTGAGTGGGAAGCTGGGGGTCAACAAGCGGACATTCTGAGGGCGGTGGTGGAATGCCCGTTAATGACCCATATCGGAAGTCGTGATGGGTACTCGGCAATCGGTGGGCGAGACCACTGCGGCGGCGGTTATGGGGTTGAGCTGATTGGTTCGCATTACCCTGACACTGCCACGGAATACAGATCCTCCAGATCGGCGACGACCCGAGCCGGAATTAATCCCCCACCTCGACCCGGATATCGGTCGGCTTGCCGCCGCATGTGGGGTTCTGGTCCTGTGGGCAGGCCGAAACGACAATGTAGGCGTCCATATCCGCCCGGACCACAATATAGTCGCCGGGCTTAGTTTCCGGAGCCTTGATCGTGATGGAGCCGTCGGGGTTGATGAAAAAGTTGGTGAACAGGTTCCAGGGCTGTGGCGTGAATTCGATTTTGATACCGAAGCCTTCGAGGGCCTTGTGTAGGTTCTCCTGGCAGCTCTCGTGGTAGCCCTCGACCCCCAGCTCGGCGTAGCGCGTGGGATCGCAAGCAGCATATTGCATGTCGTGCTGTCCGGGCGAGGTGTCTTCCACCACCGTAACGATCTCGTGCCGCTGATTGGTGTAGGCCGAGTCGCCGGCATGAGGAAACAGCTTCTCGATCGAGGGTTTGGTGTGCTCGCAAGACAAGAATTCCAGGTGGTTCGCCTTGTTGAAGGCCCAGAAATCCACTGGCTGTGATCCCTCCAGATCGGTCACCCGAATGAGATCTCCCGCTCTAACCTCAAACCCTTTGCCGGTGCGCGCCGGCACTTCATAGGTCTCGCGCACATTCGTTAAAACAGTCACACCCAACTTCCTTCCATAGTCATCTCGGCTTTGTCACAAATTCGATTTCGTCACGCACTATACCCAATGGAACAAACTGTCAGGCAACAACGCTGGTCCCGTACCAAACGACAGCTTATGAACAGCCCATCGCGTCCCGGCTTACGTCAAGGTAGGCGTCGCCACGAAAAGGTCGCGCCGCAGAAGACCTTCCTTGACAGCGTTGGTTGAGGACCCATAGAGCTCGCTGACGTCCAGGTGTCAACGGCGGAGTAAATCCAGTCCACTTGATGTGATGCATCACCTGGCGTTGCAGGTTGTCCCGGTAGTCCATAGGAGGGCAGTGTCAGAGCAAAATTGCTTGAGCACCGAAAGCACGTCTCGTAGCGTCTCGGGATGAAAAATCCATTCCTATACTTCAAGACCTCGCCCGAGATCATCCGCTTGGCGGTCATGAT
>JAYGED010000169.1:0-5995 GCA_046582565.1 Alphaproteobacteria bacterium | reverse complement strand
GACCGCCTGCTCGAATCCTGGTTGTTGTCGCTCACCCTAGGGCGCGGTCTCGGTCCCGGGCTCGGCACTCTGTTGAGCGCCGCGCGGCTGCTCCGCACCGGGGTCACCAGCGTGGTCGATGTACACAGCGACCGCGGAACTACCGAAACTTACGCGGCGAACGCGCGCGCGGCGCTCGAGGCCTACGATGCCGCCGGCATACGGGTCGCCTTCGCGGCCGGGCTGATGACGCAATGCTTCCTCGTCTCTGGCGCCGGCGAGGACGACAAATTCCTTGCCACCCTGCCCGACGACGTCCGCCGCTTTGCCGCGCGTTTGATACCGCCGGCGGAAAACATCGGCGAGGATGACTATTTCGCCGTCATGGATGATCTGTGGCGGGCCTATCGCGCCCATGACCGCATCGACGTCTGGTTCGCGCCACCCGGCCCCCAGTGGGTCTCCGACGCCTTCATGCAGCGCATCGCCCAACAGGCCGAGACCTACGACGTCGGTGTGCAGACCCACGTTACGGAGTCGCTCTACGAGATGCTCCACGGGCCGCGCTATTTCGGCAAACCAACGCTCCATCATCTGCATGACCTGGGCGTGCTCGGTCCGCGCTATTCGATTGCCCACGGCGTCTGGCTGAGTGAGCCGGAGATCGACCTGCTCGCCGAGACCGGCACGGCGGTATCGCACAACCCAAGCTCGAACCTCAGGCTGCGCGCCGGCATTGCGCCGCTCAACGCGCTGCTCGCAAGCGGCGCCACCGTCGCCCTCGGCATGGATGGCACGACAATCAATGACGACGAGGACTATTTCGACGAGATGCGCCTCGCCATGCGTCTTCACCGCACGCCGCGCTTCGACGGGCCGGCGCCGGCGCCGGAACAGGTCCTTCATATGGCGACGGCGGGTGGCGCCCGCCTGCTGCGCAAGGAAGGCGTGCTCGGCGCCATCGCGCCCGGTTTCGCCGCCGATCTGGTGCTGATCGATCTGGCGCGCGTGACTTGGCCCTGGATCGCGCCCGAGGCCGATCCGCGCGAGCTTCTCTTGATGCGCGCCAGCGCCGGCGATGTCGATACGGTGCTGGTCGGCGGCGAGGTGGTGCTCAGCGGCGGCCGGCCGACGCGCTTCGACATCGACGAGGTCGGCCGCGAGGCCGCCTCTATGCTGAGCGCCCAGGCCTACCGCACGGAAGACGCCGCGCTGATCGAACGGCTGCGGCCCTACGTCGAAGCCTATTACAATGCGTGGGAGATCCCCGACCTCGCGCCCTACACCGTCTACAACGCGCGGGGCTGACGCAATATTGTTCTAGCGTCCACTAAGCCAATGGCGTGCGATATCATCGCGCCGGCCGGCCGTGACAACGACGCGCTTCCGGCCGTAGGTCATGGGGTGTCCCACTCGGGTGCGAACTCGGGCGAGACCAGCCGGTGGGCGCCACGCAAGCCGTCGATCGCCAGCCGCTCCTCTTCGGACAGCGCAAAGTCGAAAATTTCGAAGTTTGCGCGGCAATGGGCCTCGCTCGCGGCCTTGGGTATTGCCGCGACGCCGTCCTGATCGAGCAGCCAGCGTAGGGTCACCTGGGCCGGCGTCTTGCCGTGTTTCCGGGCAATCGCGCCGAGCGTCGGATCGCCATCGATCTCGCCCTGGGCGAGAGGGCAGTATGCGGTGACGAACAGGCCGTGGGCGCGCGCGGCGTCGATGAGTCGGCGCTGATCGAGGAACGGGTGGTACTCGACCTGATTGCAGACTACGCCGGCGCCGTGCATCTCTACGGCCTCGTGCATCAGGGTGATGGGGAAATTGCTAATGCCGATGTACTTCGCCTTTCCCGCCGCCTTGACCTCGGCGAGCGCCTCAAGGCTTTCTGCGAGTGAAATCGTCGGGCTGGGCCAGTGGATGAGCAGCAAGTCAATGTAGTCCGTGGCCAGGCGCTCCAGGCTCTCATCGGCCGCGCGCCGCAAGTCGCCCTTGCCGATCCGGTTAGGCCAAATCTTGGTCGTCAGGAAGATTTCGCCGCGATCGATATCCGCGCCGTTGATGGCCTGGCCGACCTCTATCTCGTTGTCATACTCTTGCGCGGTGTCGATGTGGCGATAGCCGATCTTAAGCGCTGTCGCCGTCGCGCGGACGCAGTCTTCGCCCCGGATATCGAACGTGCCGAAGCCGAGCGCGGGAATCCGGCCGTCCTGGAAATCGATGTACTTCATTTTTGCTCGGCGCCCCGGAACTCGGCCTCCAAGGCGCGCGAGACCAGGCCCGTGAACTCATCGACGAGCATCTTGCCGATCTCGGCGGTTGAGCCGTGGGCCGGCGACAGGCAGCCCGACGGCGGCACCCAATCGGGATTCGCCGGGTAGAGGTCGTAAGGCGGAAAGTCCGCCGGGGGATCGTCCGATATCTTGCTCACGTCGACCAGATGCGGGAAGCAGTGGAGCATCATCGACGTCTCGAAGACGGCGCCGTGCTCGAGCGACAGGCCCGGGTAGCCGTTGGGGTAGGTCGTATTGATCGCCTCGTCCGTGATTTCCTCGCAATAGCGCATCTTGAGGATCTTCATGTCGGTAATGCCATCGTAACGCATGTCGCGAACCGCCAGGTCGCATGCCTCGGTGAGGAAGAACTCGTTCTCGTAGTGGCCGTCGATAACCGCGATTTTGCGCGCACCGTGGCGGGCGAATTCCTTGAGCACGTCGCGAACCATCTCGATCAGGCTGTTGCCGTCGAGGCTCGTGGTGCCGCAGAAATGATTTCCGCCGCCCGAGCGGACCTGTGACTTATAGGCGTACATGACTGGTGGCGCGACGATGCCGCCGACACGTTCGGCGGCGCGCCGCGACATTTCGGTCGCCATGATCCAGTCGGTGCCGAGCGGCAGGTGATAACCGTGTTGCTCGACGGCGCCGACCGGCAACAGGAGGATGGCGTCCTCCTCCTCGATGCGGCGCTTGTATTCGGGCCAGCTCAATTCCGACATCATGACCGAACGGCTCATTTCGTCCTCCCTTATCTATGATCCAACTAGGCGGCGTGCGGCGTTGACCTCTCGCGTTCGAGTACGGCGCCATGGGCGGCGCAGTCCACTTCGAACAGGCGTCCATAGCCCGACACCACATCCTCGATTCCGGCGAGGCGTAGGCAATCCCACATCATCGCCTGATTGCTGACCACGGCCGGCTTGCCGATGTCGTTCTCCAAGGCGTCGACCATGTCGAGCGTACGCAACGCACCGCAGCACACGAATGCCGCATCGGCTTCGGGCCTATCGAGGACGCGGGCGTATTCGCGCATGAATTCGGCATCGACCCGGTCGATGTCGGTGTTCTCGCGAATATTGAGGCCTTGGATGTCGAGCACCTCGAAGCCGTGGGATTCGAGGAACGCCAGCACATAGTCGTTGACCTCGTCGAGATAGGGCGTGGTGACGACGATACGGCGCGCGTCCACGGCGTGCAGGCCGCGCACGACGCTGGTCATCACCGTGGTCGTCTTGGCCTCGGGCTTGGCCTTGGCGAGGGCCGCCATGACGCCGTCTTCTCCGATCACCATGGTGCCTGAATTACAGGTGTAACTGATCACATCGAGATGGTCTTCGGGCAGCAGCAGGGCTGCCGAGCTGGTGATGTCAGGCGCCATTGCGCCGAGCGTCTCGACCGTCGCGTCATTGCTCATCGGGATGCGCGAGAAATGGAGCCCGACGCCGGGCGGCGTCAGGGTGAAGGCGTCGTCCTCGACGGTCTGCTCCATCGCCAGCACGACGAGGCCGATCTTGGCGCGCCAATGGCGGCCCTCATCGAAGCGCGCCTCGATTGGCGTCGACGTCACCGCGCCTTGCTTGACGTTCATCGCTTCGTCCTCCCGTTGTTTCCTCAATCGAGAATTTCGAAATGGCAGTCCCGCGGTTTGGCGCCGCCCTCGCCATGGATCGGCAGGACATCCTGCGGGCAGGCCGAAAAGGCCATGAAGCAATCCATCTCGGCGCGCAGCACGATGAACTGGCCGGGCTCGCACACGGTCGGTTTCACGTCGATCGTGTAGCCGTCCTCCATGATCGGGATGTTCATGAATACGTTCCACGATCCGGGGATCGCGAAGGGCGGCGTGGCGCCGAGTTCGAGCATGCCCTCGATCATGTTGTCCTGGCAGTTTCGGTGATAGTCCGTAAAGCCCTGCAGGCCGTAGCGCTGGCGATCGCAGGCGGCCATGATTGTGTCGTGAATGCCGGGCGTGGTGTCTTGGGCCAGCGTGACGATCGGACGCCGTTGATTGGTCACCATGACGTCGCCGGCCATCGGCCAGAGGTGCATGCTCCACACCCGGGACGCCTCGACGCACATGTATTCGCGCAGGTCGTAGGCGTTGAACGCCCAAAAATCGACCACCTGGGTGCCGTGGGTGTTGATCAGCTTGAGGCTCTGGCCCGTGCTTAGCCGCGCCGCCTTGCCGTGACCGGCGACGATGGTCACGCGTTCGGAATTCGTCATCGTTCCCCCCTTGACTTAACGCACGCCGCCGAAGCCGGCCGACGGCGCCGCCACTCTATAAATTCAGGATGGTTACGGCGTTCGCGCCGATGATGCCTTGCTTTTCCTCCGCCGACAGAAGAGGCAATTCCATGACCCGCTCGACCGTGTGATCGAGGTCGTACCACGGGTAGTCCGACCCCATCATCACCCGGTGCGGCCCGATATCCTTGATGAGCTGGGCGAGTTGAACTTCACTCGGCGCGTTCGTACCCTCGGTCCATTCGATGATCTCGCAGCAGTCGAAATAGGCGTTCGGGTGGCTCTCGGCGATTTCGAGCGCCTGGCCCCAATTGGCGCCACCCATATGGGCCAAGACGACATTCAGTTCGGGAAACGCCTTCAGCATTCCGCCGAAGCCGCGCGGATCGGCAAATCCCGCGCCGCCGCGGTCGGGACCCGAGTGGCCGATAACCGAGACGCCCAGGTCCTGGCACGCAGCATAGGTCGCCCACAATCGCTCGTCCGACATGGAAAAACCCTGGGACGCGCCATGGAGCTTGACACCCCGTGCGCCGTGGTTGACCACCATGTCGCGCACATAGGCGCCACCCTCATCACCGGGCAGGACGGTGGCGTCGGCGCCGATGAACGGGATGATTTCGGAATGAGATTGCGAGACGCCACAAATCCAACTGTTGAACGCCTTCATTTCGCCGGTGATTTCCGCCTCGATATCGTCGTAGGCCCGATCGCGTTCCGACCCGCTGACCGAGTCCGCGACGGTGGCCCGCTTCTTGTCGCGCGCCAGGGTGCCGATATAGAGATTGACCACCACCGCTTTCGAAATGCCGGTCGCCTCCATATCCGCCATGACCTCATCGACGGTGCCCAACCGTTCGCTGAAGCAGACGTCGGGCTTCGATCCGTATTCCCAGATTTCGTAGCCGTCCTTGTCGGCCTGCCCCTCCTCGGATGACCGGTACAGATGGACGTGTGAGTCGACCCTGATCGAATTCGCCATGTTCGTTTTTCCCCCGTGGATAACCCCTAAATCAACCGGGCGCCTCTCGGGCGCCTCGATCTATCGCGCCAGGACCAATACCCAGCCGCCCGAAACAAGTTGCGCGCCATCGGATCCATACTGTCTGAGCGGTCATTTCTGGGATGCCTCCCACCCCTCAATCGACATCATCCGAGTGACTTAGAACCACCCTTTGGTACAGTATAGCCCTAGTCGTGACAAGCCCTCGGAGATCTCACGGATGGGCTTGCATAACACCGCCTACGAGTCGCTAAATTCTCATTCCAAGTGCAACTACGGAGCATACCGGTGTTGGGTAGTGTCCCTGGACGTGGTGTAAGAGCGCTTTCCTGCGCGTCTATCTCCGCCGGTTGAGGTTACCGGGGCTTTGTCACAAACTCGTTTGCATCACGCATTACGCCCAACGGAACAAACTGTCAGGCAGCAGCGCAGGCGGCAATGCGCCATGCCGTGAAAGCTTGATCGCGACGGTGTCGATGTTCAGCGGCTGGGATGA
>JAYGED010000109.1:0-2955 GCA_046582565.1 Alphaproteobacteria bacterium | reverse complement strand
GTCGTAACCGGCGCCGAAATGCGGGCCGTTGTGGCCGAGCACAACAACGCTTATCTCGTCGTCGGCGTCTGCCGCGCGCAGCGCTTCGCTCAACTCGTCCATCATCTGAAAGTTCATTGCGTTCATCGCCTTGGGCCGGTTCAGCCTGATTACGGCAATTTTTTCCTTCTTCTCATACTCGATGGTCTGCCACATGGAATGTCTCCTTTTGTGATAGCGGTTCTATAGGTTGTTTTGAACGACCCAGCCGTCGACGTCAAACTGGTCAGCGCGGCGTTGCCGCACAAGACAGAAACCGATGGATAAACGTCACCCTGCTGTTCGGCAAGAGAGAGGACTGATCAGCGCCCCCTGCAATCCGTCATATGCTATAAAAGAAGCCGTTCCCTTGGACCGACAGCACCGGGAATATCTAATCGTGCGATACGGCGTTATTCATCGGCTCATCATCTTTGCCGTCATTGTGGCGATGCCGCTTGGGGCATCCTTGCCGGCTGTTGCGGCGATCGGCGATGTGCCCCCCGAGACGGCGGGGACGGTGTTGCGTGGCTTTGACCCCCTCCTGGTTAAGAATATCCAGAAGCGATTGCGGGAGCTGGGTATCTATGTGGGCCCGGCCGATGGCCGCATGGCCGACGAGACCGCGGCGGCAATCCGCACCTATCAAAAGCTAGCGCGTTTGAATGTGGACGGAAAGGTCTCGCGCGCCCTGCTCACCCGTCTCGATACGGCGGTGGTGAAGTCCGGGCGCCTGCTGTCGCGGGTGGAATCAGCGCGTCTTGAACAAACCGACGCGGCGCGCAAGGCGCTTGAAGACCATGCGGCGGCGCGCGACCTGCTGGCCGCCATACCGGCCCAGTCACCGTCCGCGACGACACCGGTGGGCGGCGAGGCGGCCTGCCTGGCAACGCCGGAGCCGGATTGCCTGCTCAATGAAGCCCTCAAGGCCGCCTTGGCGACAGGCAAAACGCACTTGCGGAACGGTGCGTTTCGCGATGTCGCTCTCGCCTGGACAATGGTCGGCGATGTTACGGCCGGCATTGCCACGGCCAAGCGCATGTCCGATCCCCGCATGTTGATTGTCGCCCTGGGAAAGATCGCTCGCGTTCAGGCCGACGACGGCGATTTTGAAGGCGCCCATACCACCGCGCTCGCCGTGCCGGACCCCCGGGTCAGGGCTCAGGCGCTTGCCGCTCTTGCCACCGTGCAGCTCGACGTCAATCTCGAAGGCGATGCACGCTACACCCTGTCCGAAGTACTGGACGCCACGGCGCGCATCACAACGCCGCTATGGCGAACCACCCTGATATGCAGGGTGGCCACCCTGCGGGCCCGGCTGGGCGAGGCTGAGATTGCGAATACAATGCTCGACCAGGCGCTTGAGGGCGCTCGCAAGATCAAGGGCCGCCTGGCCAGGGACAACGCTCTTGCGCGGGTGGCGTCCGCTCTGGCTGAAGTCGGCAGGCTCGATGAAGCCCTCTATACCGCCGCTTCGATTGGCCAGGCGCGACATCGCGTCCCCGTACTCATTCTGATTACGAAAATCTTTGCCGACGCCGGCAAGATCACGAATGCGCGGATAATCGCGAATACTATCGGTGATGCGCGATATCGGGTGACCGCGTTGATCAGCGTTGCCCTGGCCCAAGCGAGCGGCGGCGATGTCGGCGGCGCCCGGCAAACCCTCTCGGATGCGCGCGTAGCCAGCCGGGAAATCGATCGGGAGTATTCCCGGGCCTATGCCCTGAGCCGCGTCGCGCGGAGCCAGGCGGAAATCGGCACCATCGAGGATGCACGGGAAACCGCCCAGGAAGTCGACCGCGAAAAGCTGTACGCCTTGGCTCTTTGGGCCATCGCAGCATCGCCGGCAAGCCTCTGCGAGCAAGCCGTCTCCTGTGAAGACGAGACCCTGGCGTTCGCCGCCACCCGCAAGATCAAGAACGAATTGGCGCGCATTACACTGCTCACGGATATCGCCGTTACACGCGCCCAAGCCGGCGACCGTAAAGCGGCGATCAGCCTGTTCGATGAAGCCCTCGCCGTGGCGCAGGATCTGGTTAAGCCCTGGGCCCGGGCGCGCGCCCTGAGCCGGCTGGCAACGACCCTGTCGGCGATCCGCTAGAGCGGTCCGCGGTAGAGGGCGATTGTCCCGAAATTATGCGGCGAGGCCGAATTCCTGGGCGACCAGGGCGAAGGCGGCGATGATCTTTTCGATCTGCTGATCGCTATGGGCCGCCGATACGCTGCATCTCAACATGGAGATACCGTTGGGGGTTCCCGGCGGGACCGCCAGATTGGTATAGATCCCCTGGTCGAGCAGCCGTTTCCAGAAGGCGAATGCCTGGGCGGCATCGTCGAGCCTGATGGCGATGATCGGTCCCGGGGGGGCACAAATATCGAGGCCCAGGGCGCTCAAGTCACCATGCAGGACGTGGGCGTTTTGCCAAATTCTTACCCGGTGCTCATCGGTCGACGAAATCGTGCGCAGGGCTTCGATCACCGAGGCGACGTTCGATGGTGACGGCGACGCGGTGAACATATAGGGCCGGCTGGCGAGGCGGAGAAGCTCGAAGCGGGGATGATCGGAGACGCCGTAGCCGCCGATGGCGCCGAGGCTCTTGCTGAAGGTGCCAACCACGAAATCAACCGCGTCCTCGACCCCTTCGTCCTCCGCGTTGCCCCGGCCATTCTCGCCGTAGACACCCAGGGAATGGGCTTCGTCGACCATCAGATAGGCGCCGTGGCGGGTCTTGACCTCGGCGAACTCGGCCAGGGGCGCGCAATCGCCCAGCATGCTGTAGAGGCCTTCGACCACCACCAATACATTGCCGCCGTTTTCAAGACGCCCCAGGCGTTTGTCGAGATCGCTGGGATCGTTGTGGCGAAAGCGCACGATGGTGGCGCCGCTCAGGCGGCAGCCGTCGTAGATGCTGGCGTGGCTGTCGGCGTCGATAA
>JAYGED010000310.1:0-9764 GCA_046582565.1 Alphaproteobacteria bacterium | reverse complement strand
GCAAGGCCAAGCCGTTTCTCGATCCCGCGCAGCAACAGCACGCCACCGTCGGATGACAGCCGGCCACCATCGAACCGGGCGCATAGCTCCTTTTTCTCGACGGGTGACAAACCGGGGAGATAGGCGATAGTCTGGTTCATGCTGGGCCGTGGGTTTTTCTATTGCCGGATGATCTTGTTCAAACACCAAAATCATACGGAATCTCAACAGTTTAATCCACGCTCACCGACCGTTTCACAGAACGTCATGAATAATTCAGGCTAGAAGAATATCGATCACGGGGGGCGCTGTGATGGAAGACACGACAATTGTTGTATTGGGTTTGACGGGCCTGCTGGCGATTACCAGCTTGTTGCTGCCGGTCGCCCAGCGGATCAACTTCCCCTATACAGTGCTGCTCGCCGCCGTGGGCATCATCTTCGGCATTGTGGTGACTTTGCTTCACGGCGTCGAAGGGCTTTGGATTCTGGGTGATTTCGTCTCCGCCCTGTACGGATTCAACATCACATCGGAGGCCGTATTCTTTATCTTCCTGCCGGCCCTGGTGTTTGAATCAGCGCTCTCCATCGATGTTAAAAAGCTGCTCGACGACATTGCGCCGATCCTGCTGTTGGCGGTTGTCGGTCTGATGATCTCGACTTTCGCCGTCGCCGGCGTGCTCTATTCCGTCTCCGGGTTCTCATTTGTCGTCTGCCTGCTGTTGGGCGCCATCGTCTCGGCCACGGACCCGGTGGCGGTGGTCGCCATCTTCAAGGACCTGGGCGCGCCCAAGCGTCTTGCCATACTGGTGGAGGGCGAGAGCCTGCTCAACGACGCCACCGCCATCGTCATGTTCACCATTCTGCTCGGCATGCTGGTGGGCAGCGCCGAGGTCGATCTGCTGAAGGGGGCCGGGGAATTCGTGCGCGTCTTCTTCGGTGGCATCGTCGTCGGCTTCCTGTTTGCGCGGGCGGTGTGCTGGCTTATCGGCAAACTGCACGGCGTGCCCATGGTCGAGATTACCCTGACCGTGTGTCTGGCCTATCTCTCCTTCATGCTGGCCGAGCATTATCTACATGTGTCGGGGGTCATGGCGGTGGTCACGGCGGCTCTGGTGGTCGGCTCCTACGGCCGCACCATGTTTTCGCCCGAGACCTGGCACCCGTTGATCGAGACCTGGGAGCAACTCGGCTTCTGGGCGAATTCATTGATTTTTGTCCTGGTCGGCCTGGCCGTACCGACTACGCTTACCAACTTCACTCTCGGCGAATTCGGTCTGCTTGTGGTGCTTACCATCACCGCCTTCGCCGCCCGCGCGGCCATCCTCTATGGATTGTTGCCGCTGTTCGGCAAAACCGGCCTCGCCGACAAGGTCAGCCCGGCCTATACAACGGTTATGTTTTGGGGCGGGTTGAGAGGTGCGGTGTCCCTCGCCCTGGCGCTCGCCATTTATGAAAACGAGAGCATCCCCGAGGACATACGCAACTTCGTGGTGGTGATGGTGACCGGTTTCGTGCTGTTCACCCTGTTTGTCAACGCTCCCACCATGGGCCCGCTGATGTCCTGGCTCGGCCTCGATAAATTGTCGGCCGCCGATCTCGATGTGCGCAACCGCGTACTCGCCAAGGCGCTCTCCGAAGTGCGCGATGAAATTCAGGACGTGGCGCGCAGTTACCAGATCGAACCTGCGCTGGCCCAGTCCATTGCCGGAGAATATGACGACCGCCTCGCCGATATCGAGGCGGAGCGCGCCAGCGCCGAAGGCCTGTCCGACGCCGACCGCGTGCGCACCGGCCTGACCGCCCTGATCAACGACGAGCGCGGTCTCTATCTGCAGCAATTCAGCCAGGGTTTTATTTCGTCCAATATCGCCAGGCGATTGTTTGCTCAGGCCGACAGTATTCTGGACGGCGTCAAGACCGGTGGCATCGCGGGCCATGACGCCGCCGTGCAAAAAGCTTTGGGCTTCTCACGCGGCTTTCGCATCGCCCTCGCCCTGCAACGTCATATGGGTTGGACCGGGCCCCTGGCAGCGGCCCTGGCCAGCCGGCTCAACATGCTGATAGCGACGGCCACGGTCATACGAGAGATGCGGGTCCATTTGGCGGACAAGATCACGCCGCTGTTTGGGGCGGAAACCGGCGCGGCCCTCGATGAAATGCTCGGCGCCCGGCAGTCGGCCACCGAGCAACAGCTCGAAGGGATCAGGCTGCAATATCCCGACTATGCCGAGACCCTGCAATCGCGCCTGCTGGAACGTGTCGCCATTCGCCTCGAGGCGTCCAACTACAACGCCATGGTCGGCCAGGCGGTGATCAGCAGCGAGGTCTATTCGAACCTCAAGGGCGGCCTTGATGAGCGGAACGATGCTCTCCATGTGCCCCCGGTCCTCGATCTCGGCCTTGAGCCCAGCAAGCTGGTCGGCAAGGTGCCGTTTTTCGCCGGCCTGGATGAAACCCGCATCGACGAGATCGCCAACCTTCTCAAGCCCCGTCTGGTGCTGCCCGGCGAGTTGGTGGTCCGCAAGGGCGGTCCTGCGGACGCCATGTATTTCATCTCAACCGGCGCCGTCGAGGTCGATATCCCGAATAATCTGGTGCGTCTCGGCAGCGGTGATTTCTTCGGCGAGATTGCCCTGCTGAAAGAAACGCTGCGAACAGCCGACGTCACGGCCTTGAGCTACTGCCAGGTGCTGGCGCTGTTCGCCCGCGATTTCACCCAATTGCTCGACGCCAACCCGGACCTGCGCGAGCGCATTGAACATATCGCCGAGGAGCGGCTGGCGGAGGACCGCTAGCCCGCTAGGACATTGGGCCGCTAGCCCGCTAGGCCATTGGGCCGCTAGCGGTCTTTCTCGTGGCCCTTTACCAGTTCCGATACGATGCCGTGCAGGGTGCTGACTTCCTGTTCGTGGAGCTTGGCGCGCAGAAACAGGTTGCGGATATTGCGCACCATATTGGGGCGTTTCTCCGGCGGATAGAGGAAACCGCAGGCGTCGAGTTCGCGTTCCAGATGGCCGAAGAAATTCTCCAGTTTTTCGCGCGTCGCCGGCGGGGTTCGGTTGGGCTCCAGGATGTCTTCATCGGTCGGTGGCACATCGGCCTGAAACCATTCATAGCCGACCAGCAAAACCGCCTGGGCGAGATTGAGGGATGCGAAGGCCGGGTTGAGGGGCACGGAAAGCACCGCGTCGGCCAGGGCCACATCGTCATTATGCAGACCCATGCGTTCGGGCCCGAACAGCACGCCGCAGGGCTCGCCGGCCGCCATCCAGCTGCGCATGTCATTGGCCGCATTACGCGGCGTTGCAACCGGCTTGAGCATGAAGCGGCTGCGCGCCGTGGTGGCGTATACATGCTGTAAGTCGGCCACCGCTTCGGCGGTGCTGTCGTAAAGGCGCACGGCGTCGAGCACCTCAGTCGCGCGGCTGGCGGCATTCACCGCCTTGACGTTGGGCCAGCCGTCACGCGGGCTCACCAGGCGCAGGTCGGTCAGACCGAAGTTCTGCATGGCGCGCGCCGCCGTACCGATGTTCTCACCCAGTTGCGGGCGCACCAGAATGATCGTAGGCCCCCCAAGAGCGGCGGCGTCCCGGCTGCGGTCGGTTCCCGCCATTAGAATCAGGCTGTGGCGCCGGAGCGCAGCAGCTTGTAGATGATGCTGTCGTGCAGGGCCTGGAACGAGGCGTCGATAATGTTTTGTGAAACGCCGACCGTACCCCAGTGGCCGCCGTCGCCGTCGGCGCTTTCGATCATCACCCGGGTGACCGCGCCGGTGCCTTTGTTGGAAGCCAGAATACGCACCTTGTAATCGACCAGCCGCAGATCTTCGAGCCGGGCTGAAAACTTGCCGAGGTCTTTCATGAGTGCCGCGTTGAGGGCGTCGACCGGGCCGTTGCCTTCGGCCACCGACATCAGCTGTTGATCGTCGATGGCCAGCCTGACCGTTGCTTCGGCCAGGGCGATCAGCTTGCCGAGCGCGTTGTAGCGCCGTTCCACGGTGACCCGATAGCCGTCGACCTTGAAGAAATCGGGCACCTCACCGAGCATGCGGCGAACCATCAGCTCGAAACTCGCCTCGGCCCCGTCATAAGAGTATCCGTCATATTCCCGCGCCTTCACCTCCTCGACCAAGTCGCCGAGCCTGGGGTGATCGTCGGCAATCTCGAAGCCGGCCTCCTTGAGGCGGAACAGCAGATTGGCGCGTCCCGATTGATCCGACACCACAATATGACGTTGATTGCCGACTAGCTCCGGTTCGATATGTTCGTAGGAGCTGGGGTTCTTGGCGACCGCCGAGACATGGAGGCCACCCTTGTGGGCGAAGGCGGAGGCGCCCACATAGGGGGCGCTCCGGTCGGGGCTGCGGTTGAGCAGTTCGTCCAGCAGATGCGAGCAATGGGTGAGATGGTGCAGGTCTTCTCTGCTGACCCCGGTCTCATAGCCCATCTTGGCGACCAGGGTCGGGATCAGGCTGATCAGATTGGCATTGCCGCAACGCTCGCCGAGGCCGTTGATGGCGCCCTGCACCATGCCCACGCCGGCGCGCACCGCGGCCAGGCTGTTGGCCACCGCGTTGCCGGTATCGTCGTGGCAATGGATGCCGATATGGTCGCCGGGCGCATGGCCGAGAACGACACCGACGATGGTCTCAATCTCATCGGGCAGGGAGCCGCCGTTGGTGTCGCACAGCGCCACCCAGCGCGCCCCCCCATCGAGCGCCGCCTGCACGCAGGCCAGGGCGTAATCGGCATCGCTCTTATAGCCGTCGAAGAAATGCTCGGCGTCAAAAATCGCTTCTTTGCCGGCGGCGACAATTTCCGCCATGCTGTCGCGGATCATGGAGAGGTTTTCATCCTTGCCGATGCCGAGCACCTCGACCACATGAAACGCCGACGACTTGCCGACCAGACAGACGACGTCGGCGACGCTGTTGATGACGACACGCAGGCCCGGATCGTTGGCCGCACTTCGCCCCGGCCGTCGGGTCATGCCGAAGGCGGTGAACCGGGCGCGGGCGAGCTTGGGCGCATCGGCGAAGAAGGCATCGTCGGTCGGATTGGCGCCGGGCCAGCCGCCTTCCACATAGTCGATGCCCAGCCGGTCGAGCTCCTCGGCGATGATGATCTTGTCGGCAACGCTGAAATCGACCCCCTGGGTCTGGGCGCCGTCGCGCAGCGTGGTGTCGAACAGATAGAGGCGTTTATTGGCCATCAGACGCGCTTCCAATCAGTGGTCCCGTCGGGCCTGTCTTCCAGGACGATCCCTTGTTCAACCAGTTCATTACGAATGCGATCGGCGGCGGCGAAGTCGCGCGATGAGCGCGCCGCCTCGCGGGCCGTGATCAGCTCGCCTATGCCCGCTTTATCATCTGCAACCGCGTCGCCCTTGAACCAGGCGGCGGGACCATGGCTCAGCAATCCGAGACTTGCGCCGCCGGACAGAAGGGCGCCCTTGATCCGCGCCTTCTCGGCCGGCTCGCTCGCCTTGTTGGCGGCGGTGGCGAGGGCGTAGAGCGATGCGATGGCCTTGGGCGTGTTGATGTCGTCGTTGAGCGCCGACAGCACATCATCAGGCAGGGCTTCGCCGTCGGCCTCGATGTCTTGCAGGCCAATCAGCGCCGTATAGAGTCTGTCCATATTGGCGCGCGCCTCGCGCAGGCCCGCCGAGGACCAGTCGAGCGGTTTGCGGTAGTGGGTGGACAGCATCAACAGGCGCGCCACCTCGCCCTTGCCGCCGGCCTCTTTCAGCACATCATCGACGGTGAGGATGTTGCCGAGCGACTTCGACATCTTCTCGCCCATGTTGACGAAGCCGTTATGCACCCAGTAGTTGGCGAAGACCTCCCTACCGTGGGCGCAGAGGCTTTGGGCGCGCTCGTTCTCATGGTGGGGGAAGATCAGGTCCTGGCCGCCGCCGTGGATGTCCACGGGCAGGCCGAGAAACTTCTCGCTCATCACCGAGCATTCGAGATGCCAGCCCGGCCGGCCCCGGCCCCAGGGACTGTCCCAGCCGGGCAGCTCCGGGGTCGACGGTTTCCACAGCACGAAATCCGCCGGGTTCTTCTTGTAGGGCGCCACCTCGACCCGGGCGCCGGCGATCATTTCCTTCAGGTTGCGCCGCGACAGGGCGCCGTAGCCTTCCATGGACGACACGTCGAACAGCACATGGCTTTCCTTCTCATAGGCGTGGCCGCGTTCGATCAGGGTCTCGGTCATGGCGATCATGCCGGGGACATGCTCGGTGGCGCGGGGTTCCTCGTCGGGGGGGATGGCGCCGAGGGCGTCCATGTCGGCGTGGAATATTTCCGTGGTGCGCCTGGTCAGCACCTCGATGGGCTCGCCATTGGCCGCCGCCGCCGCGTTGATCTTGTCGTCGATGTCGGTGATGTTGCGCACATAGGTGACATGCTCCGCACCGTAGAGATGGCGCAGTAGCCGGTAGAGCACATCGAACACGATGATCGGACGGGCATTGCCGATATGGGCGCGGTCATAGACCGTCGGCCCGCAGACATACATGCCGACGCGCTCGGGGTCGTTCGGGATAAAGTCGCGTTTCGCACGCGCCTTGGTGTCATAGAGGACGAGGGACACGATATAAGCTCTTCTCAAACATGAATTTACGACTATAACCGGCTGCAGTCCGGTTCGCGGGCGCTAAGAGGTATCAGAAACCGCGATTGGGGTCCAATGCCTAGGTTAGAGGCCAATCATGGTCTGGTGACAATGAGCGATCCGTCGCTCAATCCGTAGATCAGTTCGGGGGCGCCGTCGCCGTCGAGATCGGACGCCATGATCGCCGTTGAGATCGACGCCGGATGGGGGATGGTTGCGAGCAGTTCAAACTCGCCATGGGCCAGCGATATGATCTTCATCCGGCGCCGGGAATCATCGGGCAGGGCGAGGTCCGGGATGCCGTCACCGTTCCAATCGATCACCGCCGACATATCGAGCACGCGGCTGCCGATGGCGTGATTGGAAAAGCCGGCTACGGACTGTTCGAGAATCAATTCCGCCCCGTCCAGTTCGTAGACGCGGAGGATGCCGCCGATATGCGGCGTCTCCACATAAGCGATCTCGATGGCGCCGTCGCCGTCGAAATCGGCGGCCCCGGCGGGGTTGAGCCAGCGGTAGGGCTGGCCGATGGGCGGGCCGGCGGCGAGCTGTTCGATCCCCGTATTGCTCACCCGATAGGCGGCCAGGGCAGCGCCGGATTGAGCATCGCTGCGAATGACGATCAGCTCTTCCTTATTGTCGCCGTTGAGGTCGACGAGGCGCACACGCAGGTCCTCGAAAACAGCCTTTCCCATGAGTGGAAGATCATGTGATGAGCCGTCACGCATGACCACATGTATGGCGGATGCTTCGATGGCGTCGCCCAATATACCGTGGCCATAGCGGCCGGCCGGCCCACTCAGCCAGGCCTTGGATACCCATCCATCGCCGCCCGTCACCTCGCCGTCGGGCAGCATGTCGGCGGACCGCGCCGGCTGGGCCATGTTCGTTTCCGTGAGTAGAAATTCGCCATCAGACACGGTGAGACGAAACCACCCGCCCTCGCAGCGCTCTATGAACAGCGTATCTTCCAGCACTGCCGTGGCGATGCCGCTCGCCAGCCGCTCGGCGCCAGCGACGGCCTTAATGCAGTCGGTGGGTCCAGCCCAGGCGCCGTTTTGCCCCCACAAAGCAATTAACAGGAAACCTATGCAGAAGGAGAATGCGGCCTGCGGTCTTGGGCTCATAATTTCGTGGTGCAGAAATCGTCGAGGCGTTCCAGGGCTTCAGGGAATGATCTCCGGCACAGGCCGACGCGGAAATGGTTGTCGCCCGCATCGAAACAAAGGCTCGGGGCAAGCGCGATTGATACCTCCTCGATCAACCGGTCACTCAATTCCTTTGTGCCGCCGGGGCCCAGCCAGCGGGGAAAGCTCAGCACCCCGGCTTCGGGCGGGCTCCATGCGAACAGGTTGTCGTGGCGTTTGAAGAACGAATTGGCGGCCTTGAGGCTGGTTGCGAAAATGTCGCTGTTTCGGCTCTTCAACTCTTGCTCATGGCGCAAAGCTAAGCCGGTCAGAAATTCAATTGGCGCCGGCAGATAGGCGTTGAAGAGGTTTTTCGATTCCTTGATCGCGTTCATGGCGGCCTGGTCACGGGTCACCAACCAGCCGACCCGCAGACCGGGCAGGCCGCAGGTTTTCGACAATCCGTGCAAGGATATTGCTCTTTCGTGGCGGCAGGCGAGATTGGGTAACGGCGCGCCATCAATCGGCAGCCCGGCATAGATTTCGTCAGACAGCAGAAGCGCGCCGCTGTCACGGAGTATGTTTATGAACTCGGCCATATAGTCGTCGTCCGGCATGAAGCCGGTCGGGTTTTGCGGGAATGTGGCGACCACTAATTTGGTCCGATCGCGCAACAGACTCCGAAGTTCATCGAGACCGGGAATCCAGTCATTTTCTTCTCGTGCCGACCAGGGAACAACCGTGGCGCCCCGCCATCGCGGCAAGTCCAAATGCGGCGTGTAACAGGGGGTCAGGATTACAACCCGATCTCCCGGTTCGACCAGACTGACAAAAAGCAAACCCAGGCCCTCGTCGACGCCGCTGGTAATCAAGGCGCTGTCTGTATCGATCCCCTCATATTTGGCGGCAATTTTTTCACGAAGCTCGTCCGGCCCGTATCGTCTTGGGTAATCAAGAGCAAATTTCGTCAACATATCGGATGCGCCGGGCTCCATGGCGAGGAGTTCTTCCAGGCCCATGGGTTCCGCCGCGGATGCGCTGAGTTTGTAGCCTGCGCCCATGGCTTCAGGGCTGTCAAAAAACGCCTGCAGGCTTTGATGGTGAGGCGCCGCGCTGCTGTGCAAATCCGGGCCTATTCGCCGTAGCGGAAGCGGTTCGTTATCGGGTAGCGGCGGTCGCGGCCGAAGGCGCGGCTGGTGATCTTGACCCCGGGCGGCGCCTGGCGGCGCTTGTATTCGGCGAGGTCGAGCATGCGGGAAATGCGGCGCACGGTCTTGGTGTCATGGCCGCGCGCGGCAATTTCGTCGATACCGCGCTCATGCTCGATCAGCCCTTCGAGGATATCGTCGAGGGAGTCATAGGGCGGCAGGCTGTCCTGGTCGGTCTGGTCTTCGCGCAATTCGGCGCTCGGCGGTTTGTCGATGATCGCCTCGGGGATCACCCGGCCCGCCGGTCCGAGAACGCCGGCCGGATGCTCCTGGTTGCGCCAGCGCGACAGGGCGAATACGGCGGTCTTGTAAATGTCCTTGAGTACCGAATAGCCGCCGCACATGTCGCCGTAGAGGGTGGCGTAGCCGACCGACATCTCGGACTTGTTGCCGGTGGTCAGCACCATGTGGCCGAGCTTGTTGCTGATCGCCATGAGAAGCTGACCGCGAAGGCGGGCCTGGATATTTTCTTCGGTAACGTCGGGCGCGAGCCCGGCGAACATATCGCCCAGCATGGTATCGAAGGCGCCGACGCCGGGCTCGATAGGAATGCTGTCGAGGCGCACGCCAAGCAGGCCGGCGCACGCCGCCGCATCGTCGAGCGAGGCTTGCGAGGTGTAGCGCGACGGCATCATTACGCAGTGAACCGCGTCGGGACCAAGGGCATCCACCGCCACCGCCGCGCTGAGCGCCGAATCGATACCGCCCGAGAGGCCGATCACCACGCCCTTAAAGCGATTTTTGGCAACGTAGTCGCGCAGACCCGTGGTCATGGCTTGATAGACCGCCGCCAGGCCGTCCTCGGGCTTGGCGATGTCACCGGTGTCGCAGGTC
>JAYGED010000245.1:0-6892 GCA_046582565.1 Alphaproteobacteria bacterium | reverse complement strand
CTTACGAACTCGGCATCGTCCGCAACCATTACGTCGGCCGCACCTTCATCGAACCGACCGACAGCATCCGTCACCTCGGGGTCAAGCTGAAGCACAACGCCAACCGCGACACCATTTCAGGGAAACGGGTCATCCTCGTCGACGACAGCATCGTGCGCGGCACCACCTCGGTCAAGATCGTCGAAATGGTGCGCGCCGCCGGCGCCGCCGAAGTGCATATGCGGGTAGCCTCCCCGCCCACCACGCATTCCTGCTTCTACGGCGTCGACACGCCAAGCCGTGATAAACTTTTGGCGTCCAACATGAGCGTGTCCGAGATGGCCGATCATATCGGCGTCGACAGCCTCGCCTTCGTCAGCCTCGACGGGCTTTACAGGGCGGTCGGCGAGGACGGCCGGTCGAGCCAAACGCCGCAATATTGCGACGCCTGTTTTACCGGCGACTATCCCATTCCCCTGATCGACCACGACGGCGGCGACGACGGCCGGCAACTGTCTCTGCTCGCCGAATCGGTGTAATGGCGTGGCGAAGCGGCTCGAAGGCCGGATTGCGCTGATCACTGGGGCATCGCGAGGAATCGGCGCCGCGGTGGCCAGGCGGTTTGCCCGCGAGGGGGCTCATCTGGTGCTGGTGGCGCGCACGGTCGGCGGCCTGGAGGAAGTCGACGATGCGGTCCGCGCCGCAGGCGGCACTGCCACTCTGGTGCCGATCGATCTGCTCGATTACCCTGCCATCGACCGGCTCGGCGGGGTTCTGGCCGAGCGTCACGGCCGTCTGGATGTGCTGGTCGGGAACGCCGCCATGCTCGGGGGCTTGAGGCCCATGGGCCATTACCCGACCGAAGACTGGGAGAAGCTCTTCGCCCTCAATGTCACCGCGAACTGGCGCCTGATCCGCGCCTTCGACGCCCTGCTCAGGGCCTCGGATGCGGGCCGCGCGATCTTCGTCACCGCCGCCGCCGCGCATAGCCATACGGCCTATTGGGGGGCCTATGCCGCATCCAAGGCAGCGCTCGAATCCATGGCCCGCACCTACGCCGCCGAGATGACCAAGACCGAGGTGCGCATCAATCTGGTCGAACCGGTCGCCACACGCTCGCGCTTGCGCGCCGAAGCCATGCCCGGCGAAGACCCCGACACCCTGGCCAATCCCGACGACATCACCGACGCCTTCGTCGACCTCGCATCGCCCGACTGCATGCACAACGGAGAGACCGTGGCGGCGGGTACTAACTCAGTTTAAAATCTAGGGTTGAAGGTCTATCGAAAACCGGTGCGAGTTCCTATAAGCTTAGCGGGAAGCACTGAGGATGACGATATGACGCATCATGAACGCAAAGGACCGAAATCTACCCGGTCAGGCTGCTTGCTGTGTAAACCGCAAAAGCGACAGGGTTCGCCTCATGCTGATCGCCAAGGTTTTAGCCAGACGCGCCAGCTAGCCGTAACCAAAGAAAAGGTAGCTGACACCCTCGCCGGCCTCCATGCCGGCAAGGTTCATATACTCGGTGATATCCTCGCGCCTATCGACGTTGAGTGGGAGGCGGAGCGTTGATCTAGCTCGGAACGCGCCTTTAACGATCAGGCGCGTAGGGGTTTTTGCCGGCGCGCAGGAGCAGGCGGATGGGTACGCCGTCGAGCTTGAAGGCGTCGCGCAGTTGGTTGATCAGGTAGCGCTGGTAGGCATCGGGCAGGGCCTTGGGGCGGCTGACGAACAGGGCGAAGGTGGGGGGGCGCGCCTTTACTTGGGTCATGTAGCGTATCTTGATCCGGCGGCCCGAGGCCATGGGCGGCGGATGGGCGGCGAGCACGCCTTCGAGCCAGCGATTGAGGCGGCTCGTGGTGACCCGTTTGTTCCACAGCTCATGGGTTTTGATGATTTTCGGCAGCAGCTTGTCGACGCCCTCGCCATGCAGGGCCGAGAGGGTGATCAGGGGCACGTCGCGGACCTGCGGCAAGGTGATGGCGAGGCGGTCCTGGATGTTTTTCAGCAAGGACTTACGAGCGCCGCGCGCCACCGTATCCCATTTATTGACTACGATGACCAGACCCCGGCCCTCCTCAGCGACCATCCTGGCGATGGTCAGATCCTGGCGCTCCAGCGCCATATCGGCCTCGAGCAGCAGCAACACGATCTCGGCCATACGAATGACCCGGAGCGTATCGCCGACCGATAGCTTCTCGAGCTTATCAATCACTTTCGCACGACGCCGCATGCCCGCTGTGTCGACCAGCTTGATGGGCCGTCCCTGGTGCGACCAGGCAACGGCGATAGCATCGCGGGTGATGCCGGGTTCGGGCCCGGTAATCGCACGCTCCTCGCCAACCAGACGGTTGAGCAGGGTCGATTTACCGGCGTTGGGACGGCCGACGATGGCCAGCTGCAAAGGCTTATCCGTGTCCTCTTCATCTTCCGATCCAAGCTCGCCGCCATAGGGCTCCAGAGCGTCGTAAAGCTCGTTCATGCCCCGGCCGTGCTCGGCGGAAATCGCCACCGGATCGCCCATGCCGAGGGAGTAAGCATCGAACAGCCCGTCTTCACCGGCCTTCCCCTCGCATTTGTTGACCAACAGAATGACCGAGCGGCCGAGCTTTCGCATGGCGTCGGCGAAATAGCGATCGTCGGGCGTTACCCCGGCGCGGCCGTCGACAACCAGCAGGGAGACATCGGCGGTCTCGGCGGCCAGGGTCGTCTGCTCCAGCATGCGGGCTTCCAGGCTGCCCGCCGCCGCCTCGACCAGCCCGGCGGTGTCTACCACCGTGAAGCGTAGCGGCCCCAGGCTCGCCTCGCCCTCGCGGCGGTCGCGGGTCACGCCGGGGCTGTCATCGACCAGCGCATGGCGCCGCCCGACGAGACGGTTGAACAGAGTGGACTTGCCGACATTCGGTCGGCCCACGATGGCAACGGTAAAATGCATCCCAGGACTGCCTTGTTAGCGAAGTGCGATCAGCTTGCCGGCGAGGGTCAGGATATAGACCAAACCGTTTGAAGCAATCGGCGACATTTCGATATCGCCAGGCATTTCAACCTGGCCGAGGTAATCCCCCGTATAGGGTGAGATGGAAACTGCCTTACCGGTCGAGGAAACCACGATCAAGCGATCGCTGACCAGCAGCGGCCCGCTCCAAATGATCGGATCATCCTTGGCCTCGGGGTCCTCATAGCGCGGCAGTCTCCTGATCCAGCGGATCCGCCCATCTTGCCGCGACAGGCACAACAACTCGCCTTGGCTGGTCAAGATGAAGAGAAAATTGCCCGCGATCCAGGGGGTCTGAACGCCGGAAATATTTTGATCCCAGAGGCGCTCACCGCTGCGTAAGGATAGGGCGACAAGACGCCCGGCGTGGCTTACCGCATAGACCTGTTCGTCATCGATAACCGGGCTGCCGTTGATGTCACCAAGCGACGCCAGGGGACCGAGACGGCTGTTTGACCCCAGGGTGTAGTTCCAGGCTTCGCTCCCGTTGTCGACGCGCAGCGCAAAGATTTCCCCTGACGAATAAGCAGCGATAACCAGGCCGCCCGACACCGCCGGGCTGGCGCCGCCGAGAAGCTGGGCGTCCTCGGAAATTCCGCTGTGGTTCCACAGGGTGGAGCCGTCATTGGCGTCGAGGGCGAACAGCGCGTTCTCGTAGGTGATGACGAAGACGCGGTCGTCGCTCACAGTGGGCGCCACGCGAACCGGCGCGTCAACCCCGACCCGCCAGATTTCGTTGCTCGTCGCCGCATCCAGGGCGATCACCTCGCCGACGCCGGTGCTGACGAAAAGCCGCTCGGCCGCATAGGCGATGCCGCCGCCGATCGCTTCGTCCTCTTCCTCTTCGGGCACCACATTGACCTGCCAGAGGCGTTCGCCATTATCGGCCCTAAAGGCGCTGACGGTGCCCACGGCGTCGAGAGAAAACACGCGGCCGCCGCCGCTGACCGGCGAAGACAGCACCCCGCCGTCCGCCGCCGCTCCCTCGCCGATATCGGCGTCCCACAGCCGCGCCAGGGCGCCGGTTGCCTCGAGATGATGCATCGCATGATTGGCATAGCCGCCATCCTGGGGCCATTCCCGATTGAGCAGGGGCCGGGGCAGACGAACGGCCAGGTCGGCAATGCCGGTATCGACCCTGAGCGTATTGTCGAGAGACATCACCGCGATCCGCTTGCCCGGCAGGGGCGGCGCCTCGGGCTCACCCAACCAGTCGGGAAGTGACTCGCAAGCGCCAAGGGTTACAAGAGCCGCAAGGGACAATGCCACAATGGAGATAGTGGGGGAAATAGTGGGAAAACCGCGCATCAACCGCCTTTGCCGATGATAGCAAGCATGCCAGCAGCACGGCTGCGAGCCGAAGACGGCGAGGCGCTGTCCTCGACAATGGCCGTAAACATATCCCGCGCAGCGGATGTTTCACCTGCGCGCAAGGCGATCAACCCGCTGAGTTCGCGGGCGCTGGCGCGCCATGGCGACTCATCGCTCAGCAACGGCGCCAGCCGGCGGTCGAGTTCGTCGCGCGAAGCGCTCTCCATCAATTGATACACCGTAATCAGCCGCGCAAGATCACGGAACGCCATATCGGCGCCACTGTCGTCGGCCAGCCTGTCGAGGGTGGCGACCGCGCCGGTCATATCGCCGGCCTTGGCCAGGGCATCGGCTTCGCGCAGGCGCGCCAGGGCACCATAGCCATCCCCCGCATCATCGGCGAGGGCTCCGAATTGCTGGGCGGCGAGCGAGGGGTCGCCATCGCTCAGTGTCTGGCTGGCGGCCACATAGCGTTCACTTTCGAACTGGCGCTGGCTGGTCTGGTATTCGTCCCAGGCGATGGAGCCTGCGAAGACCGCGATAAATGACGCCACGGCGCCGATGATATAGGCGCCATAGGCGCGGAACAGCTTCTGCCATTGCTCTTGGCGTACTTCTTCGTCGACTTCGTTAAAAACGTCGGACACGCATTGCCTCCAGAGAGATCGTCCAGGGAATATTTATGGAACGGCCACAGTATAGCCTTGAGGGGGTTGTAGCCAAGCTACCGCGGGGCCGCAAGGTGGTATTACGCTTCGCGCCACTTGATTGAGCAGCCAATCGACGCAATCTGCTCGGCCGGCCCCTTGCCGCTGCGCGCAACCTCGGTCATCGCCTCGAACAAATCTCGCCGCGCGCCGGCCGCCGCTTCGGTCCTCGATTCATCGAGCCGTCCGCGATATTGCAACTCGAGGTCATAGTTGAAGCCGAAGAAATCAGGGGTGCAAATCGCGTCGTAGGCCTTGGCCACCGACTGATCCTCATCGAGCAGGTAGGGGAAGGGAAAATCTAATTCCGCCGAGATGCGCTGCATGTTTTCAAAGGAATCCTCGGCATAGGCACTCGGATCATTCGACATGATCGCCACACTGGTGACGCCGTGATCCCGGAGCTCGCGGACATCGCGGATGATGCGGTCGAATATCGCCTTGACGTAAGGGCAGTGGTTGCAGATGAACATCACCAACGTGCCCTTCGGACCGCGCAGGTCGCTGAGGCCGTGCTGTTTACCGTCGACGCCGGGAAGTTTGAAATCCGGCGCCGGCCAACCCGCATCGCAGGCCGGTGGTTGTTTCGCCACCATGGACCCATTCCTCTACAATTGCCCTCTGAGTTTGCCCCCTCATCGCGATGGAAGCAAGGAAAGAGCGATAGGGTTTATTCCAAAAGCGTCATGGAGTATCTTATTTAGACCAACTGTTTTAAGCAGAGAGAGACTCCGCCTTGCAACCCATGGAAGTTCCCGAAAGTCCCGAGCCGATCGGCTTCCTGCTGGTGCCGAATTTCTCGATGATGGCCTTTACCGCCGCCATCGAACCCTTGCGCATGGCCAACCGCATGAGCGGCCTGGCGCTCTATAGCTGGCATCTGATCACATCGCACGGCGCGCCGGTCGCGGCAAGCAACGGCATCGTCGTGACCCCTGAGTCAAGCATCTCCGGGGCCGGGCGCCTCGCCACCATAATTGTCTGCGCCGGTCTCGACGTTCATCTCTACCGTGACAAGGAGGTCTTTTCATGGCTGCGCCGCCTGGCGCGTAACGGGGTCCATATCGGCGCCCTGTCCTCGGCGACCCATATTCTCGCGCGCGCCGGGCTGCTCGAAGGCTATCGCTGCACCATTCATTGGGAGAATCTTCTCGGTTTCACCGAAGAATTCCCCGATATCGACGTCAGCGCCGACCTGTTTGAAATCGACCGCAACCGGTTCACCTGTTCGGGCGGCACGGCGGCGCTGGACATGATGCTCCATCGCATCGCGCCGCGCTACGGCAAGGCGCTGGTGACGGCGGTGTCCGACCAGTTGATCCATGACCGCATTCGCGGCCCCCACGATCAACAGCGCCTGACCCTGCAATCGCGCCTCGGCATCCGCGACGCCAAGCTGCTCTCGGTAGTCGCCCAGATGGAAGCCAATATCGAAGAGCCCCTGTCGCGGGACGATCTCGCGGGCTCCGTCGATCTATCGACCCGCCAGCTTGAGCGGCTGTTCCGTGACAAGCTCGGCAGCACGCCCAGACGCTATTATTTGGGTCTCCGTCTGCGTCACGCCCGGCAATTGCTGTTGCAGACCGATATATCGGTGCTCGGGGTGGCGCTCGACTGCGGTTTCGTCTCTGCATCCCATTTTTCAAAATGCTACCGGGAATATTTCGACAAAACGCCCCGCGACGAACGCCAAGAGGCGGCCTAAGGGCGCACAACGATCTTTCCGGCATCCTTCCGGCGAAATGCCGCATTAATTTTAGGGGCTGACATAGATAAGGAATTTTCCATATGAATGTCAGATGGTTAGCAAGAGACGCAAAAGCAGGCTTTCGGCAAGTATTCAGCAAGCTCTGATTCAGCACTTTGTCGCAGGCGCATCAGCCCGGTCAGCTGCTGA
>JAYGED010000244.1:0-2967 GCA_046582565.1 Alphaproteobacteria bacterium | reverse complement strand
TGCATTCATGGGCGGGCGCGAACAGCAACGCCATGACGAAACCATGGGCCAACATGACCGGCACCACCCACCATGAGCCGAGGGACAGGGCGAGCAGATATCCCGTGGCGCCCAGTGCTGCGCCGTGGCCGGCAAGATTGATCAAACCGTGACGATCGTCGCGCTTGACGAACGGTTTAAGGGTTTTTCGATCGATCACCTTGTCGGAGCCGAATGCCGTCGCCATTGGTGAATTATTCTGATCCGTAGTGAGGTTCCGCATACCGCGCTCCCGCTCTTCATCGCCGCCACCAACCCGGCCGCAACAGTGTTTTGTTCCATCAAGGAATAACAAACTTAATGTATCTCAATAAAAACCGACCTTTACAAACGAGAATTTTTGAATGATGAATTAAATTTATTAATGTATAGGTGAAATTTGTTCGATATCCTTCCACCGCTTAACAGTCTGCGTGCGTTTGAAGCGGCCGGCCGCCATCTCAGTTTCACACGGGCGGCGGTGGAGCTTGGCGTCACCCAGGGTGCCGTCAGTTATCAGATCCGCCAGCTCGAGAGCCGGCTCGGCGTCAAACTGTTTGAGCGTAGGATTCGCCAAGTCGCATTGACCGCGCAAGGCGAACGGTTGCTGACCGTAACCCACCGCGCGTTCCTCGACCTGTCGGGTGAGATCGGCGCGCTGATCGCGCCACGGGATGACAAAACCCTGACAGTCGCTGTCAGTACATATGTCACCACCCGTTGGCTTTCGCGGCACCTGAATGAATTACTGCACCACCAACCGGAGATGAAGCTGAACCTGCAGCATTCGGTCAACGCGCCAGACTTCAAGATCGACAATGTTGATTTCGTGATCTGGTGGGGCAAAGTGCCCTGGCCCGGGTTCCAGGCCAGACTGCTGTTACAAATGCCGATGATACCGGTATGCAGCCCCAAGCTTTTGGAAGGCGCCGATCCGATCCACAAACCGTCCGATCTAAGCCGTCACGTCCTGCTTCGCGACCAGAAAAACGTCGACCTTTGGCCCGAATGGCTCAAGAAAGTGGGGGTTCCCGAGGACGCGGTTGGTCCCGGACAGACCATAAGCGACCCGAATGTTCGAATCCAGGCGGCGATCGATGGCCAGGGCGTTGTGCTGGCCGACGATCTGGTTAGCGATGAACGGGCTTCCGGAAAACTCGTCGCGCCGTTCGATATCGCTCTTGATGGCTACGGTTACTACCTGATGTGGCCACGCGATAAACCTGAAAGATCCGTATCCCTGGCCTTTGCGGAATGGCTTGCAGGGCTCAGGCCATAGGGCTATTTCGAGCATTGTCAGAGGAAAATCGCTTGAGCTGTCGGGGGCTGATCCTAGCGTCGTTGGATGAAAAACCCTTTCCGATATTTCAAGACATCACCAGAAGTTATCCGCTTGGCAGTGATGATGTACATCCGATTCCCACTGTAGTTACGACAAGTTGAAGATCTGTGACCTGCCCCCCTAAAAGTGGTCCGGGCCGAGTGAGAGGAATTGGCGTGACCTGACTCCCGAAATGTGGTCCGGGCCGAATGTTAGGTTTGGGCTGCAGTCGGGGTGATTTGACGTCGTAAACTGAGGCGAATATCAAGCCGCGCGATGTCCGCTTCGGGTCATTAACGGACATTCCGCGACTACCCTCCGAATGTCCGCTTTCGGGGGTAGAGCGGAAGTAAATCACCAAGTGCCATAATGTCCGCTAATAGCCAGAAGCGGACATCAGAACCACCGTGAAACCCGTCGATCCTATGTTGCTTCGGACGAAGAATTGGGAACCGCGTAAACGTTTCGGAGTTGACCATCCGGGAACTCTTCACGAGCTATGACTTTGCCGCCAAGGCTTTCCACTAGTCCTCGCGCCGCTTCATTGCTGTCCAGCATGTGCGTTTCCACCAGTTCCCAACCTGGTCAGCCCCCCTTGAGAGGTCCAGTTTGAATGTTAGTGCATGATCGGCTTTTGGTCTAATGGCACGATGGTCTCTGGAGCCGGTGGGCGATACCCCGACATGGTTGTCCGCCCGACATCAGGCATCCCGGTCTCGGCGAAAATGGAATCATTGAGCTCGCCCATGACCATCGCCATGCCCGCCAATAAGTCGAGGCCGGTCAGTGGGGCCTTTGGGGAGCCAAGGTTGGGAATTGCACTCTCGATGATCTGCTGGGTCATTTGGAGACGGCCAAGCTGGATGGCCACGGACACGTCATCGCGCAGCCCCCTGACCGCCGCGACAATCTGCCGCCACACAGCCGCCCCGTCCAGATCGCCCTTGTCGAGCATAGCGTCAGCTTTCATGGCGGCTTGGATACCCCACAGCACCCACCGCCAAGAACGTGCCCAACGCGTGCGCTACTGGGCGTCAATTGCGTGACACCGGAAGCGCATAGAGGTCAGTACACGTGCATTTCATGGTCGGGCGAACCACGGCACCCACCGCCAAGAACGCGCCCCACGGGGCGGCAACGGTATGGAACTGGTTGCGCCCTTCACAAAATTTTGGCACGACTAATGCAAAGCTAAAATGATTTCAGATCGGATTAGAATTCAGCGAGAATAGCTTTGCGCTTCTCAGCTGCCTCTGCCTCAGTTATTAACCCTTCATCAAGCAACTGCTTCACTTTTCTAAGGCGCTCGGAAATGTCGGGAGTTTCTACCTCAGCATTTATTGCTTGGGCACCATCACTTTCTGACGCTTGTTCTTTGGTGGATACAGCCGTTTGAAGGCGATCGAGAGACATACCATCGAGTGCGTGTCCTTGTGAGGCAGCTTTTTTGTACCATTCCAGGGCTTCTTCTAAGTCTTTCTGAACACTCCAGCCTTGCTCATAAAACAAGCCAATTTTGTATTGTGCCCTGGCGTTCGCCTGTGCAGCGGCTTTCCGGTACCAGTTAAAGGCTTTATTTAGGCTTTTGCTAACAAACCGTCCTTTTTCGTAATTGTAACCAATATCAT
>JAYGED010000241.1:0-65330 GCA_046582565.1 Alphaproteobacteria bacterium | reverse complement strand
CGACCGGCAACGATGCCCTGGTCCCCTGCACGCCGCTCGGCTGCATCATGATGCTCAAGGACCGCCTCGGCGACCTGAAAGGTCTTGAAGCGGTCATCGTCGGGCGCTCCAACATCGTCGGCAAGCCCATGGCGCAGCTTCTTCTGGCCGAGCATTGCACGGTGACGATCACCCATTCGCGAACCCGGGACCTTGCCGCCGTCTGCCGCCGCGCCGATATCCTGGTCGCTGCCGTGGGCCGGCCGGAAATGGTGCGCGGCGACTGGATCAAGCCGGGCGCCACGGTGATCGATGTCGGCATCAACCGCATTGAGAAAGAGGACGGCAAGACCCGGCTGGTCGGCGATGTCGCTTTCGCAGAGGCGCAGAGCGTCGCCGGTGCGATCACTCCGGTGCCCGGTGGAGTCGGCCCCATGACCATCGCTTGTCTGTTGCACAACACGGTGACCGCCGCCTGCCGGCGGCGCGGCGTCGACCGCCCGTTGGTTGATTGACGGCTTTAGCCATGACCGGACTCGCCATGGCGGCGGTCTTTTTCATCGCCAGCCATTTCGCCCTCTCCCATCCGCGGGGGCGCGCGCTGTTGGTTTCGCGGCTCGGCGAAAAGGCGTTTAGGGCGGTCCATGGCGTCGTTGCCCTGGGCGCCTTGGTGTGGTTGGTGAAAGCCTATGGCGCGGCGCCTTATTGGGAGCTATGGCCAGCAGCGGCCTGGACGCGCCACGTCACCCTGAGCCTTATGCCGTTTGCCGCAATCTTACTGGTCGCGGGGTTAAGCGGACGCAACCCAACGGCGATGTATTGGAACAAGCCTAAGTCGGTCGAGTCCATCCCCGGTATTCTCCTGGTAACCCGCCATCCGGTGATGTGGGCGATCACGCTCTGGGCCTTGGCCCATATGATCCCCAATGGAGATGCGGCCTCGTTGATCTTCTTCGGCGCCTTCGCCGGCCTCGCTCTGGCCGGTATGCCGGCCATCGACCGCCGCCGGGCGATGATGGGCGAAGCCTGGCAGTCCTTCGAGGCGGGCACATCGATGGTGCCCTTTGCCGCCATCATGTCCGGCCGCGCCAGGGTGACTCTGGGCCAAATCGGCGTCTGGCGAATCGCCGGCGGTGTTGCACTTTATGGGGTGCTGCTGCTCGGCCATCAGACGGTGATCGGGGTCTCTCCGCTAATTCCTTAATAGATTACTACCGCTCAAATCAGCGAATTGATAAGCTGCGAGCCCGTCTCTCTCCGTAACATCATTGTACTATGGTGATGGATGATTTTCAGGGCCCTGCCGGCCTGAACGACAGTTTCAGCTACCGGGATATTTACGAATCCGTGCCGGTCTCGATCTGGATCGAGGACTGGTCGGCGGCCAAACGATTCACCGACGACTTGAAGCGGCGCGGCATCGTCGACTTATGGGCCTATTTTATCGACTATCCGGAGCAGCTCAAAGACCTCGCCAGCCTGATTGAGGTTCACGATGTCAATTGGACGAGCGTGACCCTTTACCGAGCGCCGAATAAGCAGGCGTTGATCGACACCACCGAGGGCATGTCCATGGGCGAACACGAACTCAGCGCGTTTCGCGATCAGGTGGTCGCCTTTGCGTCGGGCAAGACCGCCTTCATGACCGAGGATCAAGAGCAATGCTTCGACGGCAAACCGCTGTGGGTCCGCAACCGTGCGGTGATACACCAAAACCATCTGGAAGACTGGTCGCTGGTCATCTTCGCGGCGTCCGACATCAGCGATACCATGATCGCCAGCAAAGCGCTCGGCGGCGATTTGGCACGGCTTTCCAGTATCCTCTCTAATGTCCCCTGCGCCCTATACAGGCGGGTGCGAAAGGCGGATGGAACCGTATCCTATCCCTATATCAACGGCCTGCGCCGTCTGCTGCCCGGCTTCGGGAGGGATATCGAGGATCGCGTTCTGATTCGTGAGGCCGTTATCTCGGGCACGACCAACCATCCTGACGATGGCGGTATTTGGCATACCGCGTGGAATAAATCGACGGATTACCTCACGCCTATCGATGTCGAATATCGCATCGTCGATCCGGCGGGCAAGGCGGTATGGATCCGAAACACCGCAAATCCCATACAGAACGATACGGGCGATATCACCTGGGACGGCGTGATGATCGCCGTGGCCGGCCAAAACGGTGGGTAGGGCTCCTAGCTTCGCCGTTGCGCCAGCAGCCTCAGACGCAGGGCGTTGAGCTTGATGAAGCCTTCGGCGTCCTGCTGATTATAGACATCGTCTTCCTCGAAGGTGACATGAGCGCGGCTGTAGAGGCTGCCGGGAGCCTTGCGCCCGACGGCCGCAACCGAGCCCTTATAGAGCTTGAGCCTGACCGTGCCGGTGACGTTTGACTGGCTCTGATCGATCGCCGCCTGAAGCATTTCGCGCTCCGGCGAATACCAGAAACCGTTATAGATCAGCTCGGCGTAGCGCGGCATCAGCTCGTCCTTGAGGTGGGCGGCGCCGCGTTCCAGGGTAATGCTCTCCATGGCCCGGTGGGCGGCGAGCAATATGGTGCCGCCGGGGGTCTCGTAGATGCCCCGCGACTTCATGCCGATGAAGCGGTTCTCCAGCAAATCGAGGCGACCGATCCCGTGGGCGCCGCCAAGTTCATTGAGCCTCGTGAGCAGGCTGGCCGGCGACAGGGTCTCGCCATCCACCGAAATCGGATCGCCGACCTCGAAGCCTATCTCGATGTAGCAGGGCTCGTCGGGCGCCGCCTCGGGCGCCACGGTGCGCTGGTAGACATACTCCTCGGCCTCGACCCAGGGGTCTTCCAGCGCCTTGCCCTCGGTGCTCAGATGCAACAGGTTGGCGTCGACCGAATAGGGCGCCTCGCCGCGCTTATCCTTGGCAATGGGGATCTGGTGGCTCTCGGCGAATTCGAGCAGCCGGGTGCGCGAATTCAAATCCCATTCGCGCCAGGGCGAAATCACCCGGATATCCGCATTCAGGGCGTAGTAGGTAAGCTCGAAGCGTATTTGGTCATTGCCCTTGCCGGTGGCGCCATGGGCCACTGCGTCGGCGCCGCATTCTCGGGCGATCTCGATCTGCCGCTTGGCGATCAGCGGCCGGGCGATGGAAGTGCCGAGCAGATAGACGCCCTCATAGAGCGCATTGGCGCGAAACATCGGGAAGACGAAGTCGCGCACGAATTCCTCGCGCAGGTCCTCAACGTAGATCTCAGAACAACCCAGCATCTCGGCCTTCTTGCGCGCCGGCTCCAGGTCTTCGCCCTGGCCGAGATCGGCGGTGAAAGCGATAACCTCGCAAGCATATTCGATTTGCAGCCATTTCAGGATGACCGAGGTATCGAGTCCCCCGGAATAGGCCAGCACCACCTTCTTCACGTCGCCGCTCATGTCATTATTCCCAAGATGTATCGAAGCGGCGCGCAGTATAGGACTTCATGGCCGCGCGGCAAGGCCCGCTATCGAATGGCGAAAGCATCGGGCGTCTCGCGGCACCAGGCAGCGAGGGCGCTCGCCAGACGGCGGCCGGGCGAGTCAGCGCCCTCGGTCTCGCGCACCGCGGCATACCAGTCGATGTCGAGTCCATTCTCGGTCAGCCTTGAAGAGGCAATGGCGCCCCAGCGCACCTGCGGCGCCACCGCCCATCCGGCCAGGACGCTGACCCCGAAGCCGGCGGCGACCAGCTCGACGATGGCCTCGGGAAGCTCCACGGTGATATAGCGCCGGGGATGGACTTCCGCCGGGCGGAACAAGCGGTCGTGCTCATGGCCCGGCATGACGGTCCGCGAATAGGATAGATAATCCTCGTCGATAAAATCTTCGGCCACCACATAGGCCCTGCCGGCGAGGCGATGCTCGGGCGCCATGATGGCCACCAGCTCATCGTTGAACAGGCGCACCCCGGATATACCGGCCTGGTTCGGTTCGCCGCCGACAATGGCCAGATCGATACCGCCCTCGCCCAGCATGTCGAGCGGCCTGCGCGCGGCGCCGGCGACGATCTCCACATCCAGGTCGGGCGCTTGGGCGCGCAGCCGCTTGAGAAACCAGGGCAGCCAGTGATAGGCGGTGTAGAAGCCGATGCCGAGCCGCACCACATGCTCGACGCCGCTGAAATAGGCCCGGGCAACCGCCTCGGAGCGGTCTAGGTCGGTAAGCAGGCGCTCGGCCGACTGGCGCAGCACGTCGCTCGCCGGGGTCGGGCGCAGGCGGCCCTTGACGCGGCTGTAGAGAGCAACGCCGAGGCGGCGCTCGGCTTCGCGGATGCGGTGGGTCAGGGCCGAGGCCGAGACCCCCAGCAAATCGGCGGCGTCGGCAACGCTGCCCGCCTCGTCGATGGCGACCAGCATGCGCAGATGTCGAACCTCAAGCCGGGGTCTCAGGGTGGCATACATGGGCTGAATTATATTCAGTAAATTACTGAATACAACGAATTTGATTCATGTAACGAGAATACCTATATCTCTACTCAGACAGAAAAAACCTAACCTAAAGCCAGTCCGTAAAGGAGATATGACATGAGGAATTTCGACGCCACTATTGATCGCCAGAGCATCCGGGGCCTGGACGCCGTCGAGGTCGCCCGCATGATCTCCGCCGCGCCGCGCCGCAACCGCTGCCCGGAACTCGACGAAGACACCCTAAAAGACATCGGCTTCGACAACAGCAGCCGCTAAAGACTTCATCAGCTCGAAGATTGGAAATAGGGGCGGGCCTCGCCGGGCTCGCCCCTTATTATCGTCGATAATGTATCAGAGTTTGCGCTCACCCGTTCCATCAGGGAGCCCGGGTCCGACAGGGGTTTAAAGCCGTATCGGTAGTAGAGCGATTGGGCGTCCGACGATGACAGGGTCCATTTTGGAATTGACCGAACTCGCGGATGGTTGAGCGCGGCTTCGATGAGCCTCTTGCCGAGGCCTTTGCCTTGGTGGGCGTCGATGACGAAGACATCGGCGAGATGGGCGGTCGTAGCGTAGTCTGTAATGACCCGCGCGAAGCCGATCTGCTCGGTGTTGTGATACAGGCCGAAGGCGATTGAGCCTTCTATGGAGCGCTGCACCTGCTCGCAAAAGCGTCCCCTGGCCCAGTAAGCGGCGGTGATGTAGCCGTGAATGAAGGCAACATCAAGGCGTTCCTGGTCGGTGCTGATGAGATAGGGGTCCTGTATCCACTGCTCGAATTCAAGCTCAGTCATAGATCAGTGTCCCAGATCGGAGATAGGGCGGTCCTGGCTCGGTCGGGTATCAGCGCGGAACCAAGCGGTTAGGGGCTGACGGGCTCCGCCGGGGGCAGCATGGCGTCGGCGACGCGCTTGACCAGGGGCAAGGCGACGAGCTGCTGTTCGATCTCGATCCGCGATTTTTGGAAGGCGGCGAGCGCGCTCCCCTTGAGCTTGGCGCCGGCCGGCAGCTTGACCTTGAGCGGGTTCATCTGCTTGCCGGAGCGCAGAACCTCGTAATGCAGATGCGGCCCGGTCGAGCGCCCGGTGGTGCCGACATAGCCGATCACCTGGCCCTGCTTCACCCGGCGGCCCTTATGCACGCCCGAGGCGATGCGGCTGAGATGGGCATAGGCCGTCGAATAGGAGCCCCGATGGCGGATGCGGATGTATTTGCCATAAGAGCCGTTCCAGCCGGCGGCGACCACCACGCCGTCGCCCGCCGCCATGAAGGGGGTTCCCCGGCTGGCGCCGAAATCAACCCCGCGATGCATCTTGGTATAGCCCAGCACCGGATGCTTGCGCTTACCGTAGCCCGAAGTCAGGCGGGCGCCGTCAATTGGCGTGCGCAGCAGCGCCTTGCGCACGCTCTGGCCGTCATTGCTGTAATAATCGGCGAAGCCGTCGCGCCCCACATGGCGATAGATGGCAAGCGGCGCGCCGCTCAAAGTGAGCGCCGCATAGATGATATTGCCTTCGCGCACCGGCTCGCCGGTGTCGTCGAGATAGCGCTCGAACAGAACCTCGAAGCCGTCGCCGCGCTGGATTTCCCGCTGGAAATCCACATCGTAGCTGAAGGCGCGGATCAGCTCCCACAGCACCGGCACCGGAACCCCGGCACCGGCGGCAGCCTTATAGAGGCTCGATTGAATCGTTCCGCCGGCGTGGACCAAGAGCCGCTCAAGCGGCGCCTCGACGACGCGCACGGCAAAACTGCCGTCCGCAAGGCGTCCCGCTTCGATGTCGCGCCCGGGAGAGATAGCGATGGTCAGGCGATGCAGCATAGGCTTGCCGCTGTCGGCATTGGGCACGAGGGCAACGTCGAGCCGCTGTCCGGCGCGCAGCTTGCGGGGATCGAACAGGGTCTTGAGCACGGCGATGGCGGCCTCAGCGTCACGCGACTCGCTGCCCGCCTTGAGCAACGCCTTCATCAGCGTATCGCCGGCGCGCACGTCGATCCGCTTGTTGACGGCGTCCTCCGGGATCGCCGCCAGTTCGATCGGCGGCGGCGGTGCCAAGAGGATCGCCTCGTCGTATATGGCATCGAGAGGATTGCGCTCCTGCCAGGCGGTGAAGCTGTCGTCGTCATTGCGGCGGGCGACAACGTATGAACCTTCGCTCACGGTCAGGCTGACGGCGACAAGCCGGGGCCGCACCGAGCCGGGCGCTGGTTTGTCCAACACGGCCGATAGTTCCTGTCCGGCCGTCAGACGGCGCGGGTTAACATGGCGCGCCAGGGCGGCAATGATCGCATCGCTCTCGCTCCAGGCGCCGCCGATACGCAGCAAGGCGGTCGTCAGAGTATCGCCTTGCCGCAACTGCAAGGCCTTGAAGACGGCGCCGGCGGTGAGCTGCAACGGCGGCGCCACGCCTAGACTGCCATCGGCAACCAATAGATCTTCATTACGGAAGCTGGGAATCAGCGGCGCTGTAGCGGCCTGGGCGAAGAACCCACCGGCCTCATCGCGGCCCGCCACGATATATTTGCCGCGCTTGAGCTTGAGGCTGACGGCGGCGAGACCGCCCTTTCGCGTCGCCGAGCCGGGATCGAACACCAGGGTCAGATCCTGGCCGACTCGCAGCTTGCGAAGATTGTATTGCGTGCCCAGCGCGCCCGATACCAGGTATGCCAGCTTGAGCTTCACGCCGCCCCGCACCAACACCCCGGACAGGGTGTCGCCCCTACCGATGCGGTAGGTCTGGCGATATTCGTCGTCGAGATCAGGCTCCAGCTCGGCTTCTTCCAGTACTTTGGCTTCCAATGGGACTTCGGGCTGAGCTTTCGGCGGTGTTTCCACGGCAACGTCGGTGGGGGCCGTGACAGCGGCGGGAGCGGCCTCTACGGGATCGGGAATAGCCGGGCTTTCCGCGCGCCGGGCGGTGAATGTGCCTTTGCCGCCGCGCGTGGCCGTCACATAGACGTCGCGGGCGATTTTCAGGCTGACCGCGGAGAGGGCGGCGCGAATGCCGCCGTTCGGCTCGAATGACAGGATCACTTCCTGGCCGATTTGCAGCCGCCGCAGATTGACCAGCCGTCCGATGGCGCGGGACGCCTTGTCGGCGTCGTCGATATGAGCCCCGGCGCGAACCATCATGCCGGTCAGGGTGTCGCCCGCGCGCACGCGCAAGGCCTGTTCTACCGCCCCGGCCGTATGGATGTCGCCGGCGTCAAGCAGCAGCGGACCGGTCATATAACGGGAGGCGAAACGACGCCCGCCCTGGCGCTCGATGATGAGATAGGATGCCTTGCCCAGTTCCAGGCTGAGGGCGGCGAGCCGATTCGCTCCGCGATGCCCGGTCTCGACAATCACGAAAAGCTTCTGGCCAACGACCAGTTTACGCGGATTGAAGCGCTTGCGAAGCTTGCTCATGGCCGCCGCCACGTCGCGCCGGTCGATGGCGGCAACGGCGAGCATGGCCGCCAGGGTATCGCCCGAGGAGACGGTCATCTCGCGCACCACCAGACGGCTTTCCGGGCCGGTCGCCGTGTCGGCGTCCGGAGCGGCTTTTCTGGTGAGCGCGACGGGAACGATCAGCGAGCTTTCCGGCACAAGCGGGAAGATGCCCGCCCATGCGGAGCCAGCCGACGCAGCCGACGCCAAACCACTCACGATTAACCCCAGCACCGCGAGGACCTTCGTCAATCCTCTCGGCGCTATCCAGACAAACTTCATGAAGCACCCGTCTCCCGCACTCAAAAACCGGCCGTGAGAGAATTTTAATGATTCTTACCTCGCCGTCTCCCACAGCCGGCGAAGAATGCGTTGCGAGACCCTTATTGTCAATAGAATTCAATGACTTCCGGGTCTAGCCTCTGTACGTCTCGGCATTGTCACGGTTTATGGTGAAGAAAATATTAATCTTCGCCGAATTTGATGCCCTGGGCGAGGGGCAGATCGTTGGAATAATTGACCGTGTTGGTGGCGCGGCGCATGTAGGCTTTCCAAGCGTCAGAGCCCGACTCACGACCGCCGCCGGTGTCCTTTTCGCCGCCGAATGCGCCGCCGATTTCGGCGCCTGAGGGCCCGATATTGACATTGGCGATGCCACAATCGCTGCCCGCCGCCGATGTAAAGGTCTCCGCCTCGCGCAGATCGGTGGTGAAAATGCAGGACGACAGGCCCTGGGGCACGTCGTTATGCATGGCGATGGCGTCTGCAAGGTCGCGGTATTTCATCACATAGAGGATCGGCGCGAAGGTTTCCTCGCGCACGGTGTCGGTTTGCTGCGTCATCTCGACAATCGCCGGCTTGACGTAATAGGCGTCGGGATACGCATCGGCCAGCACCCGCTCGCCGCCGGTCACCGTGCCGCTGCCACCGCTCTCTGTGGCCACGGTTGCCAGGGTGGCCTGCATGGCTTCGTACGACGCCGCATGGATCAGCGGCCCGATCAACACGCCGGCGTCCAGCGGATCGCCGACCGCGACCGAACCATAGGCCCGCTTGAGCCCCGGCATGAGCGCATCATAGACCTCCTCATGGACGATCAGACGGCGCAAGGAGGTGCAGCGCTGACCGGCGGTGCCGACAGCGGAAAACAGGATCGCCCGCTCCGCAAGCTTGAGATCGGCGGAGGGGGCGACGATCATGCCGTTATTGCCGCCCAGCTCCAGCAGGGAGCGGCCCAAGCGCTGCGCCACGCGCACCCCGACCTCGCGGCCCATGCGGCAGCTTCCCGTGGCGCTGATCAGCGGCAGCCGGGGATGATCGACCAGGGCCTCGCCGACCGCCTTGTCACCGATGGTCACCTGCAACAGATCGGCGGGGGCATCGCCGAAGCGCGCCACCGCTTTCTCGAAGATGTTGGCGCAGGCGAGGGCTGTCAGGGGCGTCAGTTCCGACGGCTTCCAGATCATCGGATCGCCGCAGACGATGGCCAGGGCGAAGTTCCAGGCCCAGGGGGCGACGGGAAAATTAAACGCCGTGATCAGCCCGACCGGGCCCAGGGGATGCCAGGTCTCCATCATCTTGTGGCCGGGCCGCTCGGAAGCGATGGTCAGGCCGTAGAGCTGACGCGACAGGCCGACGGCGAAGTCGCAGATGTCGATCATCTCCTGAACCTCGCCCTTGCCTTCCTCGAGGATTTTGCCGCATTCCACGGTGACCAGGGCGCCGAGGTCGTCCTTATGGGCGCGCAATTCCTCAGCGAACAGGCGGATCAGCTCGCCCCGGCGGGGCGCTGGCACCTGTCGCCAGGCGTCAAAGGCGCTGACCGCGCGCAGGGCCTGAGCCTCGACATCGGCCGCCGAATGGGTGGCGAGACGGGCGATTTCACCGCCGTCCGTTGGCGAATGAACGGCCAGGGCGCCGTCGGCTTGAGTTACGCCGTCAATTCCGAGCGCCTGAAAAAGCTTGTTGAGGTCCTGCATGATAATCCTGATCCGCACTTGATTTGGCTGGGCGGCGATAATCGTACTTTCACCAGCCTGATTCAAGCCTGCTTCAAAGATAGCCGCGGACGATCCTGGCGATCTCGAAAGGCGGCAGAATCGGCGGGAACAGGGTCAGGATATCGCCTTCAGGTCCCATCAGGAACGCCAGGGGCTGATGGTCGAACAATCGCTGGTGCCCCCCTTGTCGGCGGCTTCCTGGGCATGAACCTGAAAGCTCTTCTGCAGCCGCTCGATCTCGGCGACCGCGCCGGTCAGGCCGAGCATGCGCGGATGGATGCGCGGGACGAAATCGGCGAGCCGTTCCGGGGTATCAAATGTCGGGTCGATGGTGATGTAGAGGGCGCCCATAACATCACCGCCATCGGCCAGCTCATCGAGCACGGTGGCGATATTGGCCGCCGCCGTCGAACAGCTATAGGGGCAGCTCGTGTAGCCGAAATAGATGATCCTGTATTGCCTGCAAAAATCCTCGCGCGTCCGTGGTTGACCAGTGTGGTCGATCAAGGACCAGGGGCCGCCGAGGGCGAAGGGAATATCATCGCCCCGCGATACGGCAGCGATGCCCGAACCATGTCCCTGGCTCGTATCGTGAGCCAGGGCCGTCGGCGCGGCCAGGGCGAGAAGGATCGCCAGCCCGAACAGACGGACCAGCGGTTTCATTGCACTCACTCCACCGGCAGCACACCGGGTCCGAGCCCGATCTTTCCTTGCGCGGCGATCAGCGCCTTGACGCGCGGATCATTGCGAAACCAGGATTTCGCCATGTTGCTGTTGACGGCAACGCCATTGGTTTCGGCCCATCTATTGAGGAAGCGGTTGGCCTTGCGCCATTTCCCATCGGGCGCCTCACGGATGAACTGAAGCGCGAAGATGGTGGTTTCGCGGTTGGTGGTAAACAAGCCGTCGGCGGTCACCGTCTTGCCGCAAAAATCGATCAGCTCGGCGACGCCCCCAGCGAAGGCCACGGCATTCTTGAACACCGGTATAAGCTTGCCCGAGGCGTCGATCAGGCCGAGCTGCCGTTTTCCGCCGCCGCAATTATCCGGGCAGTTGCCGGTCAACTCGCAAAGCACATCGACGACCTTGGCGTCGAAGCGCACAATTTCTTCGTTGATCAAGCCCCACCCTTGCGCCGCGTCGGCGGTGCTCGGCAGGGTGAACAGAGCCGCGATCAATGCTGTGAGTAATAATTTTTTCATGGCCCTACTCCCCGAACGGCTGAATGCCGTATGCGTCGGCGGTGCGATTGACGACACCCTCGTCGTTGACCAGCTTGTCGATGGTCAGATAGGTGATGCCGTCGCGCTCAAAGACCTCGCCTTCAACGGTCACCTGGTGGCTCTGGATTTCCAGCATCGTCGGGTTGGCGACGTTGTCGCTGTCGTTCTCGATGGAGAGGATGATATAGACCCGCTCATCTTCATCGAGGAGTCCCACGGGAATGCCGCCGGCGGCGCACCAGATGGCGCATTGATGATGGGCCGTGCCCAGGGGGAACATGATCTCGGACAGATAGCACCAGGTATCGATGACTTCGCCGGTGACAGTGACCCGTTCGACGGCTGCCGTACCGGCGCCCAGGGCGAGCGTGAGCATCGCCCCGAAAATAGTTCCAACTATGGATTTCATGGGTTGTTTCCGTAAGTTAAATGGAAAAAGTCCCCCTCCCATGGAGCGCCCCGCAGGGCGCCGCTCCCTGAAAACATAATAGGCTATTGAAATTCCATGCCAAATCACAAATTCGTGGGCGAGGGAATTATACCACCGACCACAACAGGCCGAGAGCGGTGATGGTGAGGATGATGGAGAGGATCCAGCGGAAGCCGCGCTGGCTGATCCAGGCCACTGAATAGCGACCCACAAAGACACCCACAAGGGTGGCCGGCGCTAGGCTGGCCGACAGGGTCAGACTGTCTGTGGAAATGCCCACCATCAGCGCCTGCGTAGCGAGGGCGGCAAAATAGGAAAAGACGAACATCACCAGGACCGTCGCGCGCACGGTTTCCTTGGCCGCATCGAGAGCCATCATACGGGCGGCGACCACCGGGCCGGGCATGGCCAGGCTCGAACACATGGCGCCGGAAACGACGCCGACCAGAAGGTCCGGAACACGTCCATCAGCCGGGACGCGTTCTTCCGAAGGCGCCGCGCCCTGGCGTTTGAACTTCAGCACGCCCATGATGATCAACGCCATAAACATCACGGCGACGCCGGCCAGCAGCTTGAGCATATCGATGTCGATCTGGGTAAAGATGATAATCCCCAGGGGCATCCCCGCCAGAGTGCCCCATAGCAGGCGGACCAGCAGGGCCTTGTCGGCAAGGCCATAGAGCCGGGGCGCCAGCACCAGGGCGATCAGGAGATTGAGCAGGATCGAGACCTGTATGGCCGATCCGCTGTTCATCACAATCAGGATAATGGGCCCGGCGATAATGCCGAAACCGATGCCCGTAGCGGCCTGAAGCAGCGCTGCCGCGAACACCGCAAAATGCAATGCCAGTAGGTAACTATCCATCGCCTGGCCGATTAGCCGTCGACCCAGGCGATGCGCAAGGTGTTGGTCGAGCCCGGCGTGCCGAAGGGAACGCCGGCGGTGATGACAATGCGGTCGCCGGGCTTGGCGAAGCCCTCGGCCAGGGCCACGGAGCCTGCATTCTCGACCATGTCCGAGAAGCTGGTGGCGTCGGGGGTCTGCACATTATGAACACCCCAGGCGATGGCCAGGCGGCGCGCCGTACCGATCTTCGGCGTCAAGCCCAGGATCGGCACCTCGGGCCGTTCGCGCGAGGCGCGCAGGGTGGTCGAGCCGGACATGGAATAGGTGCAGATCGCCACAGCGCGCACCGTGCGCGAAACCTGATCGGCAGCCGCGGTGATGGCGTCGGCGGCGGTCGATTCGAGGTTTGATCCCTCAACATTGAGAAACCGTCGATAGCGTGGGTCGCGCTCGGTTTCGGCGATGATACGGTTCATCATGGCCACGGCCTCAATCGGATAGGAGCCGGCGGCGGACTCAGCAGACAGCATGAGGGCGTCGGCCCCATCATAAACCGCCGTCGCCACATCGGAGGCCTCGGCGCGGGTCGGCGTCGCCGCATCGATCATGGATTCGAGCATCTGGGTAGCCACCACCACCGGCTTGCCGGCGCTCCGCGACCGGGCGATGATTTCCTTCTGCAGCCCCGGCACGCTCTCGGGCGCCATTTCCACGCCGAGGTCGCCACGCGCCACCATGATGCCGTCGGCGATCTCGATGATTCCGTCAAGCTGGTCGATGCCCGAGGGTTTTTCGAGCTTGGCCATGATCGACGCGCGCCCGGCGACAAGCTTGCGGGCTTCGGCGATGTCCTCGGGCCGCTGGACGAAAGACAGGGCGACCCAGTCGACGCCGAGATTGAGACCGAACGCCAGATCGCGCCGGTCCTTGTCGGTCATCGCCGCAATCGGCAGGGTAACGCCGGGCAGGTTGACCCCCTTGTGGTCAGACAGGCTGCCGCCGGCGACGACTTCGGTTTCGGCATGGCTCTTTGTGCATTTCACGATGCGCAGCCGAATGCGGCCATCGTCGAGCAGCAGCTCGGTGCCGGGCTCGATAGCGGCAAAAATCTCAGGATGCGGCAAGGCGACACGGCTGTCGTCGCCCAGCCCCTTGGCGAGATCGAGACGAAAGCTCTGACCGGCGGCAAGTTCGATTGCACCGCGCTTGAAACGTCCGATACGCAGCTTGGGGCCCTGAAGATCGAGCAGCACGCAGATCGGGCGGCCGATCTCAGTCTCAAGCGCACGAATGATGTCATAGCGCGCCTTGTGGTCGGCATGGTCGCCGTGACTGAAATTGAGGCGGAAGACATCGACGCCGGCATCGAAAAGCCCATGGATCACCGCCGCGTCCGAACTCGCCGGTCCGAGGGTCGCGACAATCTTGGCATTACGATGGCGGCGCATAATTTCCCTTTGTTTTCGCTAGCTTAACGCGGGATGCGCACAAGCGCCACAGGAGACTTAGGAAGCCGTATTTAGCCTGCTGTAATCAGTATCGCGCGAAAATCATTGACGTTGGTCAGGGTCGGTCCGGTGACCACGAGATCGCCGAGCGCCTCGAAGAAGCCGTAGGCGTCGTGGTCCAGGAGCCGGGCGCGCGGGTCGAGCCCGCCAGCCCGCGCCCGCGCCAGACTTTCAGGCGTGATGATCGCGCCGGCATTGTCCTCGCTGCCGTCGATGCCGTCGCTGTCGCAGGCAATGGCATAAACCCCCGGAGCGCCATGGAGGGCGATGGCCAGGGCCAGCAGGTATTCGGCGTTGCGCCCGCCACGCCCGCCGCTGGAGCCTGCATCGGACATGGTCACCGTGGTCTCGCCGCCGGACAGGATGATCAGGGGCGCATCAATGAGGCGTCCGCGCGCCATGGCGCCATGCAAAGCGCCGAGTTCGCGGGCCTCCCCTTCCAGACTGTCGCCGAGGATGATCGTCTCGAAACCCGCTTCGCGGGCGAGCGCCGCCGCCGCATCGAGCGACGCCCCCGGGGTTGCGATGAGATGGACCTCACTGGCGGCAAGGCGCGGATCGCCCGGTTTCGGCGTCTCGTCGGCAGCCGCCGCCAAATGGGCGGCCACCGTGGCAGGCGCGGGAATAGCGTATTTATCAAGCACCGCGCGGGCGTCAGCGAACGTCGTCGGATCGGCCACCGTCGGGCCCGAGGCGATCACCGCCGGATCGTCGCCGGGAACATCGGAGATCAACAGGCTGACCAGGCGCGCCGGGGCCGCCGCCACGGCAAGGCGGCCGCCCTTGATGGCTGAGAGATGCTTGCGCAGGGTATTCATCTCGGTAATCGTCGCCCCGGCGCTGAGCAACGCCAGGTTGACCGCCTGCTTGTCCTCCAGGGAAACGCCCTGTGCCGGCAGGGCGAGCAAGGCCGATCCACCGCCCGAAATCAGACAGAGGACAAGATCGTCGGGCCCGAGGGGTTCGACCAGCCCGAGGATGGACTGCGCCGCCTCGCGCCCGGCCCGGTCGGGCACCGGATGGGCGGCCTCGACGACCTCGATGCGCCGGGTCGCTGTGCCGTGGCCGTAGCGGGTAACCACCAGACCGCTGAGGTCGCCCAAATCACCGGCCCAATTGTCCTCGACGCTGCGCGCCATGGCCGCCGCCGCCTTGCCGGCGCCGACGACAACGCAGCGCCCCCTGGGCGGCAACGGCAGATGGGGGGCTAGGCAGCGCCCCGCTTGTGCGGCCTCAACGGCGGCGTCGAACAGGGCACGCAGCAAATTGCGGGGATCGGCATGAATGTCAGGGGGCATCGCTTTATCTCAGCCTAACCCCTCTCGGGGTATTTGGCGGCATGCCAAAATCCCTCGGGTGTTTCGAGCTGGGCCTGAAGGCCGGTGCGTTCGATCATGGTCTCGGTCTCCTCGGCGGCGGCGGCAAGCAGCGCCGCCTCATCGACGGTGGAGACGACACGCCCCGCCATCAATACGCGGCCATCGACGATGACCGTATCCACATCGGCGCCGTTGGCGTAGTAGGGAATTCGATAGAGCGGCATATTGGGCGGGTAAAGATGCGGCTTTGTCATGTCGATGAGAATTATATCCGCCTTCTTGCCGACTTCGAGAGAACCGATCTGGTCTTCCAGGCCGAGGACAATCGCTGCATCTATGGTCACCATCTCCATGACCTTTCCCGGCGGCAAAATACTCGGATCCTTGAAATAGGTCCGGTGATAATGCATGCACTGGAACATATGGCGGAACATATCGAGGCTTCGGTTGGGCGCCGCGCCGTCGGATCCAATGGCGACCGTAACGCCCGCCTCGATGAGCTCCGGAACCGGGCAGCGCCCCATGATGGCCGCAACGGCGCTGGGGTTATGGACGATCTTGGTTCCGGTTTCCCGGCACCGCGCAATCTCGTGATCGGTCATGTCGATGCAGTGGGACAGATAGAGATCGGGACCGAGCAGGTCGAACAATCGGTCGGCAATCTCGATGCTGCCGTCGCGATGGCCGTCCTGGGTGAGCCGCACGCCCCGATCACGGCCGAGGTCGCGCGCCGCCGTGGATTGTTCGACGAGTTCCGCCAACGCCGCAGGCCCAGCGTCAATGTCGGCCTTGCGGAAAACCGGCAAATTCATGGCGATCTCGATGCGCCCTTCGCCCGCGCCATGCCAGCGATCGATAAGGGCGTCACAGCAGCGAAGCTGGTCGGCAAAATCGATGGTGAGGGGCGTCGCGACATCGCCCTGCCAGCGCGTGAACTGTCGGGGGAATGGCGGCCGGCAGGGGCCGACGGCAAGCACCGATCGGATGCCGACCTCGCTGACCGCCTGGCAATGCTGATCGCCATAGGCCGTCTCGTCGGTACGCATGATGTCGTTGCCGCCGCCCAGCAGGGAGACCCCACAGGTAACGCCGCATTTGACCCTCTCAAGCGCTGACAAATGGGCCTCGGCGCGCCAAAAGGCCGCGCTGGAGCCGGTCGTATAGATGATCTCGCAAGCGTCGGTCCAGCTCGCCCCGTCGCCGCCCATGGTCTTGACCAGGCCGTGGCCGGCATGGGCGTGGCAATCGATCAGACCCGGCATGACGACCATGCCGGAGCCGTCGATACGCTGTGCCGCCGGGTGTCTTTCCGCCAACTCATCCGAGGCGCCGATGTCTGCGATGCGGCTGCCCGCGACCGCGATGGCGCCCGCCTCGATGACGCGTCGGCTCGCATCCATGGTGACGATGGTGGCGTCAGTGATCAAGATATCTGTCATTGGCCCCCCTCATGCGCGCCGCCCACTGAATTTACGGCATGGTCATCTTATTCCATGACAATGGTGAAGGTATAGGATGACCCATCACCGCTCGCCAGATTATGGTTGTCTCTGAGCCGGGCGACCGTCGGACGGTACAGGCCCGGCTTGTCGCCGCCGGTGAAATGACCGGGCGCGTTAAATCGGTATTTTTGCAGATCGACTTTCCGTTATATTCAGAGCCATGACCGCTTCAGTTCATCCTCTTAAGGCCCCTCGCCCGGCGTTGCTCGGGCCCGACGATCCGCCGCCTTTCGAGCCGGTGAATCCAGACGGCGCGGCTGCTCTTCTGCTGGTTTGCGATCACGCCAGCCATGCGGTTCCGGCCGCGCTGCAAGGGCTGGGGCTGGATGAATCCATGCTCAAGCGTCATATCGGTTGGGATATCGGCGCCGCCGATGTGACGCGCCGGCTTGCCGCCCTGCTCGATGCGCCCGCCCTGCTCGCCGGCTATTCTCGGCTAGTCATCGATTGCAACCGCCCGATCGGCGCGCCGAGCTCGATTGCGACGGTCAGCGACGGGGTGACCATTCCCGGCAACGCCGCCCTGGACGGGCCGGACGCCGCCGCCCGCAGCGACGCCTGCTTCGCGCCCTATCACGACGCCGTCGAGGAGATGCTTGATAAGCGCGACCAACCCGCCTTTATCTCCATGCACAGCTTCACGCCGCTGTTCGACGGCTTCGAGCGGCCTTGGCATATCGGCATTCTGTGGGACCAGGATGACCGGCTGTCCAAGCCCTTGATGGCCGCTCTTGCCGCTGATCCCCTGATCAATGTCGGCGACAACGAGCCCTATTCGGGCCGGACGCCGCCGCCTTTTTCCACACCGCGCCATGCGGAGGTGCGGGGGCTTCGCCATGTCACCGTGGAACTCCGCCAGGACCTTATCGACACCCATCACGGCGTCGAGATATGGGCGCAACGGTTGGCGGCGGCCTTGACCAAGGTGCTGTGACATGCCGCTCAACCCACCAGCGCTGACCATCGGCATAGAAGAGGAATACCTCCTCGTCGACCAAGCCAGCCGCGATCTCGCCATCGAGCCGCCCGAGGCCATGCTGAGTGAGTGCGCGGCCATGCTGGAGGGCCGGGTATCGCCTGAATTTCTGCGCGCCCAGATCGAGGTCGGCACCCATCCCCGCGCCACCGTGCGCGAGGCGCGCGATGACCTCGCCGATCTTCGGGCCACGGTCGCCAAGGTGTCGAATGACTACGGCCTGGCGCCCATCGCCGCCTCGACCCATCCCTTCGCGCGATGGCAGGAGCAGCAATTTGTCGACAAGGACCGCTATCAGACCCTGGCCCGCGATCTGCAGGCCGTGGCCCGGCGGCTGCTGATCTGTGGCATGCATATACATATCGGGGTCGAGGACGACGACCTGCGCATCGATCTGATGAATCAGATGAGCTACTTCCTGCCGCACCTGCTGGCGCTGACCACCTCGTCGCCGTTCTGGACCGGCGAAGACACCGGGCTCAAATCCTACCGGCTCACCGTGTTCGACGCCCTGCCGCGCACCGGCCTGCCGGATTACTATGAAAGCTACGGCGAATATCAGCGCGTGGTGGCGCAATTGATCCAGGGCGGGCTCATGGCCGACGCCACCAAGCTGTGGTGGGATTTGCGCCCGAGCGCCCGCTACCCGACCCTGGAAATGCGCATTGCCGATGTCTGCACCCGCCTTGAAGACGCCGCCGCCGTGGCCGCCCTGACCCAATGCATCGTCAGCATGCTCTACCGTCTGCGGCGCTCCAACCAGCGCTGGCGCACCTATCCGCGCATCCTGGTCAACGAGAACCGCTGGCGCGCCCAGCGATACGGCGTGAAAGGCGAGCTGATCGATTTCGGCAAGGGTGCCCTGGTGCCGTTTGTCGACCTGCTCGACGAGCTCATCGAGCTGGTGGCTGAAGACGCCGAACGCCTCGATTGCGTCGCCGAGGTCGCCCACACCCGCCAGATCGCCGCGAACGGCACCAGCGCCGACCGCCAATGCCGGGCTTACGCCGCGGCCATCGATGCCGGCGCCGATCAGCGCGAGGCGCTCGACGCGGTTGTCGATTTACTCATATCCGAGACCGTTCTCGGCCTCGAATAAACCAAAGGAGGTTCTTCATGGACGACAAGACCCGCACCGAAATCGAGGCCGCTGCCTTCCGCCGCCTGGTTCATCACTTCCGGGGGCGCAGCGACGTACAGAATATCGATTTAATGAATCTGGCCGGCTTCTGCCGCAACTGCCTGGCAAAATGGTATCGCGCCGCCGCTGGCGATCAAGACCTGGAGATGAGCTACGACGATGCCCGCACCCTGGTCTACGGCATGACCTACGCCGACTGGAAGGAGCGCCACCAGACCGAGACCTCGCCTGAGAAGGTGCAGGAATACAAGGACGGCCTTGCCGAGCACGGCGAAGCCGGCGAAGACTGGTACGACAAGCCAGTCTAGATCAAAAATTAGGCCGCGAGTTCGTAATCCCAATTCAACGATGGATTTATGTTGAACAGGCTTTGAACATGTCCGCTCGCCTTGGCCCTGGTGCCGAGGAACAACGAATAGAGCACGCCATCACGATGGATTTGATAGTGTTTCTCGGGCTTTGAGGGCAGTTTCAACTCTGTGGTTGCGGCGGTAATTTCACTCATGGTTCAGGCTCCTTGCATCGGAATGATTGTTTTAAGTTCCCGTGGCATTAACCATAAGCATACGGGCAGGGCTTACCTCTCATTCCCGCGTTTTGAGTGATAGGTTCGGCAAACTGTTTAATCTTTGTCAAAATGGTTTGTCACAATGGCGGCTGATTTCACGGATCCGGGTTCGGTATAGGCATGATGATCCCTCTCGGTTTGAAGCCCTGGCGCTTGTCGTTGCTCATGGTCGCGGTGCTCGCGCTCTCGGCCTGGTCCCCCTTATCGATACTCAACACGGTGATTGGGGAAGACGATCTGGCCGTGCAATCCGGCATTTCCTATGGCCCGGAGGCCCGCCAGAAGCTGGATGTCTATCGCCCCAGGCTGAGCGGTGGGCCGATTCCCGTGGTGATTTTCTTCTATGGCGGAAGCTGGCGGGGGGGCGAGCGCGCCGACTATCTTTTCGTGGCCGAGGCTTTGACCAGCCGCGGCTACATTGCGGTGGTGCCCGACTACCGCACCTTCCCCGAGGTCCGCTTCCCGGCCTTCGTGAAAGACGGCGCAAAAGCGGTGCGCTGGGTGGTGGACAACATCACCTCCCTTGGCGGCGATCCTGAGCGGCTCTACCTCACGGGACACTCGGCAGGCGGCCATATTGCTAGCATGCTGACCCTGGATGAGCGTTATCTGGCGGCCGAGGGCCTGGACTCGCACCAGCTCCGGGGAACCATTGCTCTCGCCGGGCCGCATGCTTTCTACCCCTCGCGAACCGCCAACGTCGCGCCGATCTTCGCCCATCTCGCCGACGAGAACGAGGCGCGGCCCCTGGTGTACGTCGACGGCGATGAAGCACCCCTGCTGCTGTTGCATGGCGACGACGACGATACGGTGTTCCCGTTCAACACGCTCAATCTGTCGCAAGCGGTTGTCGACGCCGGGGGCCGCGCGCGCCACATCATCTATCCGGACATCGGCCATATCGAGATTTTGTTCTCTCTCGCCAGGCCGTTCCGGGACCTGGCGCCGCTGTTGGATGACATTGCGGCCTTCATCGACGGCCAGGGATGACCATGGGGATAGCGCATCAAGGCTTCAATCTACAAAACACAACACCTTAGAGACTCGCAGCGTGACGATCAGTTCGCGGGCCATATTTTGATAATTCGCCTCGGATATTTCTGTGCTGGAAGCGGGCTTGGAATTCATTGGAATTTTGATACCCGCCACTTCGAACATATTTTGTAAAACTTCCGGCCGCGCCGTCATGAACCGGCCCCGACGCGGCGATTCAGACTGTACGATGCCGACGATCTCTCCGCTGTCATTGATCACCGCACCCCCACTCAAACCGCCGAGAGAATTAAATTTCCGGGGGATCTCGGAAACGATGCTCCAGGCGTCAACCCGCTCCCGGTACCGCAGCCGCCCCGTATGGCGCATGGTCATTTCACCGAGATACAATCCATGGACGGCGCCGGGGCTGCCCTTGGGAAAACCGACATTGAATGAATCACGTGTTTTCACGCCCAACTGCGATAGGGGAAGCCCCACAGGGGCGCGCCGTGTTGCCAACAAGGCAACGTCAGCCCCGGGATGGAGGTAGTAGTCTAAAATTCTTGCCGCCTCCTGATTGCCGGTTTGCAGAAAAGCCTCATCACATCCCTCGATAACATGTCGCGCGGTCAGCCAATAACCCTTGGAAGACACTGAAAAAGCCGACCCTGTCGACGATCCCTCTACATCGCCCTCTTTCATGTAGCCTTCCGTCAAATATGTAGGGGCGCCAGGCGCTTTGGGGCGTAAGTTTTTCGCGCCCTCTTTGAGCCAGGCTCGAGTTTCCGCATCCCAGTATATCGGCTCGAAAAGTTCCGGGCCCGGCCGCCTCGGGGAGTGATTTTCGGGCACCGCATCACCGGATCGCAAAATTCCGCCGCCGATTGCGACGATGATGACAAGAATTAAAGCGACCCATTCCAGTTTACGCATAACGGCGGAATGCTTTTGCGATCAGCCGGTGACGGCCGCGGCGTTAATCATCGCGACGCCGAGTTTGATGGAGACGAGTAAGACAGCAGGCCCTGTCTCACCATTCTCTATACGCTTGGGCAGATCTTTGAGGAGAATGTCTGTAAAGCGGTAGGCGATTAATTGCAGAAACAGGGTAACCGGACCCCAGATCAGCACTTCCCAAACGCTGATACTGCTCGCCATGCTGAGGGATAGGGGAAGTGCTAGGCCAACAATCGCCCCCGCCAAGGAAATCGCGGCAGCCGTATTGCCGTCCCGGATAAGCTTTATCTCGTCATAGGGGGTGATCTTTATATAGACGAAAACCGCCGCCAGCAGCATGGCGAGCGTCACCGAGGAGTGCAGCATCATGATGGGATATCCGGCCCAAAAGCTTTGAATCACAGAACTCATTTTTTGCTCGTTCAAGAGGAATGGGACTTGGCGCCTGGGAAGGCTTTCGATGGTAGTTTAGGAAACCTAAGCAGACGAGTCTAAAGGCGCTGTTGCGCGTGCTCCGCCCCGCCGCTATACAAGCTGGCCCGGCATGCGCCGGGAATTGGCTCATGGGAAGGACATAAGAATGGTGGAAGTCGGCGGCATCGCTTCGGAGCATCTGCGGTCCTACATCGATCGCATTGAGCGGCTCGAAGAGGAAAAGGCGGGGCTAGCCTCCGATATTCGCGACATCTACGCCGAGGCCAAGGGCAACGGCTTCGACTCCAAGACCATGCGCCGGATCGTCTCCTTAAGAAAGCTCGACCAGAGCGAGCGGAACGAGCAGGAGGCCCTGCTGGACCTCTATCAGCGCGCCCTCGACATGGCCTAGAAGCGATCAGCCGTCAGCTGTCAGCGAGAAAGTTTTAAGCTGACTGCTGATGGCTGATGGCTGATGGCTGATGGCTGATGGCTGACTGCTGATGGCTTGATGGCTGATGGCTGACGGCCACTTTCCGGTAGCCTTCCAGAGCCTCCCGTTCCATCATCGCGCTATGCCCGAGAACATCAACGAGCAAACTTACGATTACATCGTTGTCGGCGCCGGGTCGGCGGGATGCGCCGTGGCCGCGCGGTTGACCGAGGACCCGGGCATCCACGTGTTGCTGCTCGAAGCGGGGGGCCGGGACCGCAATCCCTGGATCCATATTCCGGTCGGCTATTTCCGCACCATGTTCGATCCGAACCTGAGCTGGTGCTATAACACCGAGCCCGACCCCGGCCTCAACGGGCGCACTCTGGTCTGGCCGCGCGGCAAGGTGCTCGGCGGCTCAAGCTCGATCAACGGCCTGATCTACATGCGCGGCCAGCAGCAGGATTACAACCATTGGCGCCAGCTCGGCAATGCGGGCTGGTCGTGGGACGATGTGCTGCCCTATTTCAAACGCGCCGAGGATCAGGAGCGCGGGGCCGACGATCTGCACGGCGTCGGCGGGCCGCTCAGGGTTGCGAACATGACCGACGATAGGGAAATCTGCAAAGCCTATATCGAGGCGGCGGTCGAGGCCGGTATCCCCAGGAATGCGGATTTCAACGGGCCCGAGCAGGAAGGCGCCGGTTATTTCCAGGTGACGGCCCGCAATGGCTGGCGCTGTTCCGCCGCCGTCGCCTATCTCAAGCCGGCGAAGGGGCGCCCGAACCTGCATATCGAGGTCAACGCCCTGGCCTCCCGGATTGTCTTCGAGGGCCGGCGCGCCGTCGCGGTCGAATACCGCGCCTCAGGACAGCCCCGCGTGGCGCGGGCGGCGGCTGAGATTATCCTCTCGGGCGGCGCGATCAACTCGCCCCAACTGCTCCAGCTTTCCGGCATCGGCCCGGGCGCGCTGTTGCGCGAACACGGCATCGAGCCGATCCATGAGCTGCCCGGCGTCGGCGCCAATCTGCAGGATCATCTGCAGGTCAAATGCATGTACCGCTGCAACCAGCCGATCACCATCAACGACGACACCCGCTATCTTCACCGCCGGATCGCCATTGCCTTGCGCTTCGCCCTGTTCAGAAAGGGGCCGATGACCATCAGCGCCGGTCAGGTCGGCGTCTTCGCGCGCACCCGGCCCGAGCTTGAGACCCCCGATGTGCAGATCCATTTCCTACCGCTCAGCACCAACAAGGCCCTGGCCGGCGTCCAGGGATCGGGGCTCGATCTGGACCGTTTCCCCGGCGTCACCGCGTCGGTCTGCCAGCTTCGCCCGGAAAGCCGGGGCACGGTGACGATCGCCTCGCCCGATGGCGCCGCGCCGCCGGCGATCCGGCCCAATTATCTCGACACCGAGACCGACCGGCGCACCATGATCGACGGCATCAAGCTGGCCCGCCGAATTGCCGCCCAACCGCCTTTTGCCAGCCATATTGTCGAGGAGCATACGCCCGGCCCCGAGGTCACCAGCGACGACGACATCCTCGCCTATATCCGCGACACCGGCGGCACGATCTTTCACCCGGTCGGGACCTGCAAGATGGGCCAGGACGACGCCGCGGTGGTTGATGAGCGGCTGCGGGTGCGCGGCGTCGAGAGCTTGCGCGTCGCCGATTGCGCGATCATGCCGACGGTTACCTCGGGCAACACCAACGCCCCGGCCATCATGATCGGCGAAAAAGCCGCCGCCATGATCAAACAGGATCGGTAGGGGGGTTATGCGGTCGCCCAAGGGCTCCCTGCGTTCAAACGCCACGCAGGCTTACGCCGAGTAAGCCGGCGGCCCGCTTTGCGGGCTTGCTTCTCCGACCATTACGGTCGGAGAATGCTGCCGTGCCCACTCGGGTACGTTAATTTTTTATCAGCCCATCAGCACGTCGAAGTCTGCGAATTGGGGGCGTTGGGCGCTGCTGTGCAGGGCGGCGGTGCGCTCGGCGCGTAGGGCTTCGTCGGCAATGGTTTCCAGTATGAAGGCGTCGAGGCCGAGATCGGGGGCAAACCGGTCGCGCGCCAGAGCCAGCATGGCCGACATGGGCTGCGACTTGAAGCGCCGCTGGTGGGCGGTGACGCTGGACAGAGCCAGGGGAGAGCCGCTCAGCATGGCGGCGCCGCGCAGGGTGATATAGACGAAGGCCTCCAACAGGGGATCGAGCCCGTCGACGTCGAGAAATATTCCGCCGATGCGGCCATAGACATAGCTCACCCCGAGACCTTCGGTCTTGTGCATACGCGCCAATTGCCCATCGGTCAGATAGACAACGGCAATCTCCGCCGTGGTTCCGGGCGAGGCCGCCAGGGTGGCCGGGATCGATCCATAGGCGGTGAAATGCGCCGCATAGACCACGTCGAAGTCGACCAGACCGCCGCGCAGCACCGGGATGATCACATCGTCGTCGACACCGTTGAACTTGCGGGCAAGCTGGGCAGGCGACGCATTCGAGCCATGCGCGATGACCGGCGTGCGCGCCTCCAGGCCTTGCGGGTTATGGATACCGATGCGGCGCAGGAACTTGGTCGTCGTCATGCGTTCGTCGCCCGCGAAGATTTCACCATCCAGCACGGGATCGCCCTGGGCCTCGACGATTTCATGATCGGTCCCGTTGATGAACAGATAGGAATAGGCCGGGGTATGATAGGGATAGCCCTTGGCCCGTTCAAGTTTCAGCTCTTCGTCGGTGACACTCATGAATGTCGGTCCCAATTGGTCGCATTCGGCACCGCATTAATATCACAATGAGGTTAATCGAGTGATAAGCTGTTGCGGCGGCAAAAGACTTCATCGAAGAGGAGTATGATCATGGAAGCCCTAGTCCTGGACGGTTTTTCGATCTTTGTTGTGGCGTTCATGCTGCTCGCCGTTGCCCTGCTGTTCGGCGGCGTCAAGACCGTGCCCCAAGGCATGGAGTACACCACCGAGCGGTTCGGCCGCTATACCCGCACGCTGAGGCCCGGGCTTCATCTCATCGTGCCGATTGTCGATCGGATCGGCGCCAAGATGAACATGATGGAAACCGTGCTCGACGTGCCGACCCAGGAAATCATCACCCGCGATAACGCCATGGTGGCGGTCGACGGGGTGGTCTTCTTTCAGATACTCGAAGCCGCCAAGGCGGCCTATGAGGTCAACAATCTGATTAACGCCATCCTGAATTTGACGATGACCAATATCCGCACCGTGATGGGCTCGATGGATCTCGACCAGTTGTTGTCCCAGCGCGATACGATCAACGCCCAGCTCCTCACCGTGGTCGACGAGGCGACGACGCCCTGGGGGATCAAGGTGACGCGAATCGAGATCAAGGATATCGCGCCGCCGCCCAGCTTGGTCGAAGCCATGGCCCGGCAAATGAAGGCCGAGCGCGAAAAACGCGCCAACATCCTCGACGCCGAGGGTTTCCGCCAGGCCGAAATCCTCAAGGCCGAGGGCGAGAAACAGGCGGTCATCCTGGATGCCGAGGGCCGCCGCGAGGCCGCCTACCGCGACGCCGAGGCGCGCGAGCGCGAGGCCGAGGCCGAGGCCAAGGCCATCGCCATGGTCTCCGAGGCGGTCGGCAAGGGTGACGTGCAGGCGATAAATTATTTCATCGCCCAGCGCTACATGGAGACGCTCACCGCCTTCGCTGAATCCAACAATCAGAAGACCCTGTTCCTGCCCCTGGAGGCGGCCAGCGTGATCGGCTCGATCAGCGGCATCGCCGAGATTGCCCGCGAGGCCATGAGCCAGAAGGAAAGCTGATTCATGGAGCTCATTGAGTTCTGGCACTGGTGGGTGGCCGCCGTGGTCCTGATCATCATCGAGACCCTGGCGCCGGGCGCCATCTTCCTGTGGCTCGGCGTCTCGGCCGGGGTGGTCGGCGCGGTCCTGCTGGCGGCGCCTGAGCTGTCCTGGGAAAATCAGCTTCTGATCTTCGCCGTGTTGTCGGTAGGCTCGGTGGTCGGCTGGCGGGTCTACCAAAGGAGCCACCCCACGGAGACCGATCTTCCGACCCTGAACCGGCGCGGCGAGCAATATATCGGCCGGGTGGTCACCCTGGATGATCCCATCGTCAACCGGGTCGGCAAGGTGCGTCTCGACGACACCAGTTGGAAGGTCGAGGGCGACGACCAGCCCGCCGGCGCCCGGGTCAAGGTAGTCGGCGTCGACGGCGTGGTCCTCAAGATCGAGCTGGAGGCGTAACGAGCGGCGGTCATGGCTTTTTCCAGCTTGCGAGACTTCATGGCCCGGCTCGAGCGCGACGGGCGGCTGGTGCGGGTTACCGAGCCGGTCTCGCCCCATCTCGAGATGACCGAAATTCAGACCCGGCTGATCGCCGAGGGCGGGCCGGCCGTCTTGTTCGAGAATGTCATCGGCTCGGATATGCCGATGCTGGTCAATCTGTTCGGCACCATCGAGCGGGTCGCCTGGGGCATGGGCCGCGAGCCCGACCAATTGCGCGAGGTCGGCGAGACCCTGGCCTTCCTCAAGCAGCCCAAACCGCCCGGCGGCCTGCGCGAGGCGGTGGCCATGCTGCCCCTGGTCAAGACGGCCATGGCCATGCAACCCAGAACAGTTAAGTCCGCGCCCTGTCAGGAAGTGGTGCTCACAGGCGACGATATCGATCTCGCCAAACTGCCCATCCAGACCTGCTGGCCGGGCGAGCCGTCGCCGCTCATCACCTGGCCCCTGGTGGTCACCAAGGGGCCGGGCGGGCGGCCCGAAGACAGCTACAACCTGGGCATCTACCGCCTGCAGGTGACCGGGCCCAACACAACCCTGATGCGCTGGCTGAAGCATCGCGGCGGCGCCCAGCATCATGCCCGCTGGGCCGATGAGAAGCGCGAGCCCCTGCCCGTTGCGGCGGTCATCGGCGCCGACCCGGGCACCATCCTCGCAGCCGTCACGCCAATCCCCGACAGCCTGTCGGAATATCAGTTCGCCGGGCTGCTGCGCGGCAAAAAGGTCGATCTGGTGGAATGCAAGACCGTGCCCCTGAAAGTGCCCGCCGGGGCCGAGATTGTGCTCGAGGGCCATGTCTCCCTCGATGATTACGGCGACGAAGGGCCCTACGGTGATCACACCGGCTATTACAACGCGGTGGAGAAATTCCCGGTGTTCACCATCAGCGCCATGACCATGCGCCGCGATCCGATCTATCTCTCAACCTATACCGGCCGGCCGCCCGACGAGCCCTCGATCCTCGGCGAGGCCCTCAACGAGGTCGTCATCCCCCTGCTGACCCAGCAGTTCCCCGAGATCACCGACTTCTGGCTGCCGCCGGAGGGCTGCTCCTACCGCATCGCCGTGGTCTCCATGAAGAAGGCCTATCCCGGCCACGCCAAGCGGGTGATGATGGGGGTCTGGTCGTTCCTGCGCCAGTTCACCTACACCAAATGGGTCATCGTGGTGGACGACGACATCAACGCCCGCGACTGGAAAGACGTCATGTGGGCGATCTCGACGCGCATGGACCCGGCGAGGGACATCACCCTGATCGAGAACACCCCCATCGATTACCTCGATTTCGCCAGCCCCGAGCCCAGCCTGGGCTCCAAGATCGGCCTCGACGCCACCAACAAACTGCCGCCCGAAACCAACCGCCAATGGGGCCGCCTGATCCGCATGGACGACGAGGTAATACGGACGGTCACCGAGAAATGGCCCAAGCTCGGCCTGCCGGGGAGCGGTAAGCCGATTTGGGATTAGGCGCTGCGCCGCCCAGGACCTATATTCCGCACAGCATTCTCTCCCATCTCTCCAGGTTCCCTCCATGTCCCACTCGCCCGATCCCCTCGACCTGCTCGATGATCTGATATCCCGCGCCCGCGCCGCCGGGGCGGATGCCGCCGATGGGGTGATGTTCGAGAGCGCCAGCTTGTCGGTCTCCCAGCGGCTCGGTGAGTCCGAAGGCATCGAGCGCGCCGAGTCCCAGGATGTCGGCCTGCGGGTGTTTCGCGGCAAGCGCCAAGCCATGGTGTCCTCGACCGACATCGGCGAGGGCGCCCTGTCCGAGCTTATCGAGCGCGCCCTGGCCATGGCCGCGGCGGCGCCGGAGGATCCCTACTGTGGCCTGGCCGATGCGGGGCGCTATGCGACGGAATTTCCCGAACTTGAGCTGTGCGACGATGATGAGCCGACGCCTGAGACCCTGACCCTGCGCGCCGCCGCCGCCGAGGACGCCGCCCGGGCGGTTCCCGGCATCAGCAATTCCGAGGGCGCCGGGGCGAGCTGGGGCAGCACAAAAATATCCCTGGTCACCAGCGCCGGGTTCGCCGCCGGTTATGCGGTTTCCTCGCACAGCGTCAGCGCCAGCGTCATCGCCGGCGAGGGCGCCGCCATGGAGCGCGATTACGACTACGCCACCGCCCGCTTCGCCGCCGATCTCGACGACCCGGAGACCATCGGGCGCAACGCGGGGATGCGCGCCGTGCGCAGGCTCAACCCGAAGAAAGCGTCGAGCGGCCAGATGCCGGTGGTCTATGACTGGCGCATCGCGTCCGGCCTGTTGAGCAATCTGGCGGGCGCCATCTCCGGCCCCGCCGTGGCGCGCGGCACCAGCTTCCTCAAGGATCGCCTGGGCGAAGCGGTGTTCGCCCCCGGCATCGTCATCACCGACGATCCCCGCCGGCTGCGCGGCCTGCGCTCGAAGGCCTATGACGGCGAGGGGGTGGCCACATCGGCGCGCAACATCATAGACGATGGTGTGCTGACCACATGGCTGCTCGATTCTCGCTCGGCCCGCCAGCTTGGGCTGGAGACCACCGGCCATGCCTCGCGCGGCACCTCGTCGCCGCCCTCGCCGGGCCCGACGAACCTCACGCTGGGCCCCGGTGCTGCCAGCCCCGAGGCGCTCATCGGCGCCATTGAGCAGGGCTTCCTGGTCACCGAGCTGATCGGTATGGGGGTCAATCCGTTGACCGGCGATTACAGCCGGGGCGCTTCGGGCTTCTGGATCGAGCAGGGCGAAATCACCCATCCGGTGAGCGAAATGACCGTCGCCGGCAATCTTGCGGATATGTTTGCTCATCTCACCCCGGCCGACGATCTGGTCATCCGGCGCGGCATCGACGCCCCCACGGTGCGTATCGACGGCATGACGGTTGCCGGCGCGTGATCGAAGCCGCCGTTCATGCTCATTTGACCAGCGCGGTGCGCGCCGCCGGCGCCGTGGCATTAAGTTTTTTCCAAGACGAGCCGAAGGCCTGGGAAAAGTCTCCCGGCCAATGGGTGAGCGACGCCGATCACGCCGCCAACGATTTTCTCAAGCACGCCCTGTGCGACCGGTTCCCGGAATTCGGCTGGCTGTCGGAGGAAAGCGAAGACGATCCCGCGCGGCTCACGGCACAGCGGGTGTGGGTCGTCGATCCCATCGACGGCACCAACGCTTTCCTCGCCGGCCGGGCGGAATTCACCATCTCGGCGGCCCTGGTGGAAGAAGGCTCAACCGTGTCTGCGGCGCTGTTCAACCCGGCCACCGACGAGATGTTCGAAGCCCTTGTTGGCGGCGGCGCGCGGCTCAACGGTGAGACCATGGCGGTGAGCGAGGCCGCGGCCATCGAAGGCGCCAGCCTGGTTTCCAGCCGGTCCGAAAAGGATTGCGACGAATGGCGCAACCAGCTCTCAGGCATGACGGTGACGGCGATCAGCTCGATCGCCTACAAGCTCGCCCTGGTCGCCGCCGGGAAATACGACGCCTGCGTCACCCTCTATCCGAAGAGTGAATGGGACATCGCCGCCGCCGCTCTGTTGCTGGCCGAGGCCGGCGGCCGGATCACCGACGCGCGCGGCGAGGGTCTCAACTTCAACAAACCGGACACCCAGTTCCCGGACATCGTCGCCGCCGGGCCGGACCTGCACGCCCTGTTGGTTGAACGGCTGGACTTATCCGAAAACGCCAATTAGCGTATCTATCTGAAAACATCATAGGGGGGATCAAATGTTGTCTTTTCGAAGCTTATTGCCCTGCGTATTCGCGGTGGCATTTTTAACGGTCGGTATGGTTTCACCGAGCCCCGTCTTGGCGCACGGCGCGAAGTCGTAGATCGCTGAGAGAAATGCAGCCTGGCTCGCGGCTTTTAAAAATTGCGACTTCGCCATGATTGAGGCGCTCTACACGTCGAATGGATTGTTGCTGCCGTCAAACTCGCCGCCGATCGAAGGTCCGGCCGCAGTTGCCGCCGTCTGGAAGAGCTGGAGCGAGCTTCCCAACGTCTCGGTAACCTTCGGCACCAATCGCCTCGAAGTCTCGGCATCGGGCGATATGGCTTCTGACTACGGCTGGTATAAATTCGAATTTGATACGGAAAACGGCCGTTTCAAGGACAACGGCAAATATATCGTCGTGTGGCAAAAGGTCGACGGTATCTGGAAGGTCTCGGCCGACATTTTCAACAGCAACCTGCCCGCTGAATAGAGCCTATCCTTCTGGCTTAAGCGGCGTTCAGGGGCGCCGGGACGCAGTAGGCGCGGTTGGCGTAGATCAACGGGCCGCCGATGCCCCGGGAGACCCCCAGGCAGGCAACGTCGCGGACTTCGCCGACCAGCACGTAGTGGGTGCCCCACAGGTTATGCTGGGCGAGGTCGCAATCGAAGGCGGCGTGGGCGCTCTCCAGCACCGGCGAGCCGGTCTCCAGGCTGCCCCATTCGGCGCAGTCGAACTTGTCGCCATGGGGTAATTCTATGCGGCCGGCGAAGATGTCGGAGAGATCGGATTGATCCGCACGCAGTACATTGACGCAGAAGCGGCGGTTCTCAAGGATTGCCGCCACGGCGCGGCTCTTGTGATGGGCGCAGACCAGGATCAACGGCGGACCGGCGGACAGGGAGCAGAGGCTGCTCACGGTCATGCCGGCCCGGCCGGCGGGCCCGTCGGTGGTGGCCAGAGAGACCGTGGTGGCGGCCTGGCTCATGGCGTCGAGAAAGCGATCGCGAGTCATTATGCTACCTATTCCTTTCCCATGACGCGGTCGGAGAGACCGGCGGCGTTGCGCACGAAATCGAGCGGCCCGTCGAAATCGAAGTTGTTATAGACCGCGTTGAGATGGGCAAACGGCGGCGACTGGGCGAAAAGCTGGAAGGTCAGCCGGTGCCCGGCATAGTCGGAATTCATCAGATCGCGGGCGAAGGCGAGCAGCTTGCGCCGGTCGTCGGCAACCCAGTTCTCGTTCACCGAATAAAATTTCTCGAGCCAATGGCCTGATTCCTCATCGGCGAAGGCGGCGGCGTCCGGGGTGACGCAGATTTGCCCGCCGCAAAGCTCGCGCGCCAGATGGACCATCTCGGGCAACCGGCTGCAGGCATGTACCCGGCCCGTATAGAGCAGGGACGGGTTGGGCATGAGCAAACCGCCGGGGCTCTGTTTGGCAGTGGCGATGGCGGCGATGAGATGGGCGTCGATGCCCTCGCGGTAGCAGACCAGCATGGCCAGCTTCTCGCGCACCGCCTGCTGCTTATCCAGGCCGGTCTGGCGCACGTTGAACAGGGCGGCGCCGATCAGCATGTCGGCGATATGCAGGATGCGCTGAACGAAGGCCATGGCGCTGTAACGGTGCAGGGTGCCGCGGATGAAGCTGGCCGCCCGGGTGTGGCGATAGAACAGCACGTCTTCCCAGGGGATCAGCACATTATCGAACACCAGCAGGGTGTCGACCTCGTCGAAGCGGTTGGAGAGCGGGTAATCTTCGATCGGGCCCTTGCCGGCGAAACCGGTGCGGCAGATATGCTTGAGGCCCTCGGCGTTCATCGGGCAGATGAAGCCGAGCGCATAGTCCGACAGGTCCGCATCGCCCCAGTTGGCGATGGTCGGCTTGACGAAGGCCTGGTTCGAATAGGCCGCCGCGGTCTCGTATTTGGCGCCGCGCACGATGATCCCCGCATCGGTCTCCTTGACCATATGCAGCAGCATGTCCGGGTCCTGGTCCTGGGGCCGTTTCGAGCGGTCGCCCTTGGGGTCGGTGTTGGCCGAGACATGGAAAGTGTCGCTGGTCAGCACATGCTGAATATGGCGCTCGATGTTCGCGCTGAACTGCGGGTCGACCTCGTCGAGCACGTCGCGGCCGTCATACAACGACCACATCTCGCCCGCCGTCTCGTCGCCCATGCGGATCACCACGCCGCCGATATCGTTCATCACCGCAGTGATAGCGGTGCGCTTGGCGTGCCAGTCTTCCTGGGTGTAGGGCAGCTTGTAGCCGATGCTGTTGGCCTCGCCGCTGTCCGCATCCGTATAGGACATGATGTCGCGGGTGGCGTCCTCATGGGCCATGTCGTAGATGCGCGCCCGTACATCGACGATGGGCTTGAACGCCGGATGGCTGGTAACGTCTGTAATGCGCTCGCCGCTCATCCAGACATCGCGGCCATCACGGATGGACTCGCGATATTCATCGCCGGTTTTCAACATGACCTCGCTCCTTTAATCGATTTATTGAAGCCATTCTGCTTGAATCGTTATCTTAGATAAAATATTATTTATCTAAATTAGATATAGTTTTTTTTGATAACTTAGAGCCGCGTTTTATGAATTACACGCTCAGGCAGCTGGAATATTTCGTCGCCGCCGCCGATCATGGCAGCGTCGCGGGCGCGGCGCGGGCGCTCAATATTTCCCAGCCTTCCATCTCGACCGCCATCGCCAAGCTCGAAGCCCTGCTCGGTGTGCGCCTGTTGCTGCGCCATCATGCCCATGGGGTGTCGCTGACCCCCGCCGGCCTGCCCCTGCTCGCCGAGGCGCGTAGCCTGCTCGCCCATGCCGGTGAGCTCGCCGAACATGCCCGGGGCCTGGGCGAGACCGTGCGCGGCCGCCTCGATGTGGGCTGCTTCGTGACCATTGCGCCGAGTTTCATACCGGCCATCGCCCGAGGCTTCACCGACGCTCATCCCAAAGTCGATATCCGCCTCCATGAAGGCCATCAGGACGAGCTTTTGAGCGGCCTGGCGAGCGGCCGCTTCACCGTCGCCCTGCTTTATGACTTCGATCTGGCCGGCGATCTCGATCTCCAGCCGCTCGCGGACCTGGCACCCTATGCCCTGCTGCCCGGCGGTCATCCGCTGGCGCGCCGCCGCAAGGTCTCCCTCGCCGAGCTGGCGCCCCTGCCCATGGTGCTGCTCGACATGCCGCCGAGCCGCGATTATTTCACCTCGCTGTTCCTCAAGCGCGGGCTCGAGCCCGATATCCGCTTCCGCTCACCGTCGTTCGAGACCGTGCGCGGCATGGTCGGCAATGGCGTCGGCTATTCCCTGCTGGTCACCCGCCCGGCGTCCGATCAGAGCTATGACGGGCAGCCCCTGGTCTGCTGCCCGCTGGCCGATGACGTCGAGCCCGGCCGGGTGGTCCTCGCCCGCCTCGGCCAATCGCGCCCGACCCGCCTGGTGGAAACCTTCGCCGAGTACTGCCGCGGCTACTTTGCCGACGGGGCGGGCAGGTGATATGTATGCGGCCATGGATCAAGTGCTTAGGACGTTACGCACGTGACTGAAGAGACCCCAGCGAGCCCTGCGCATCTATCGACCCGCGACCTGGTCGGGCGGATCGTGCGCGAAGAAGTGCGGCCCCATGTGGGGCGTCTGGTGCTGGCGGGCTGTTGCATGGTGGTGGTCGCGGCGACCACGGCGGCGCTCGCCTGGCTCATCGAGCCGGTGCTGAGCGAGGTCTTCGAGAACAAGGACGAGGCCATGCTGCTAGCCCTACCGCTGGCGGTGGTTGCGGTGTTTGCCCTGAGCTCAGGGGCCAATTACGGCCAGGCGGTGCTCATGCATTACGTCGGCCAGCGCATCATCGCCGATTTGCAGAAACGCCTGTTCGCCCATCTCATGGACGCCGACCTCGCTTTCTACCACAACACCGAGACGGGCACCCTGATCTCGCGCTTCACCAACGACGTGAACATGATGCGCGCCGCGGTCTCCACGGCGCTCACCGGCATTGCGCTGGATTTCCTCAAGGTGGCGTTTCTCGTGGCCGTGATGTTTTGGCGAGATTGGGCGCTCGCCCTGATCGCCTTCTTCGTGTTTCCCGTCGCCGTGCTGCCGGTGGTCAAGATCGGCAAACGCATGCGCAAGGTCTCGGCCCGCGGCCTTGAACAGGTCTCCAAGCTGACCGCCTATCTCAATGAGACCTTCCAGGGTGCCCGCCATGTGAAGGCCTATGGCATGGAGGCCCACGAGGTTAAGCGCGGCGGCGAGATCGTCGAGGGCCTGTTCGCCATCATCTTCAAGGCGCTTCGCGTGCGCTCCCTGTCCAGCCCGATCATGGAGTTCCTCGGCGGTATCGCCATCGCCGTGGTGATCTTCTATGGCGGATCGCAAGTCATCGCCGGCAACACCACCATGCCGGTGTTCATGTCCTTCATCACCGCCCTGTTGCTCGCCTACGAGCCCATGAAGCGCCTGGCCAACCTCAACGCCAACCTGCAGGAAGGCCTGGCCGCCACCCAGCGGGTCTATGCCCTGCTCGACGAAGAGCCGGACATCACCGACAAGCCCGGCGCCGACGAACTGGCTGTATCCAAGGGGAGCATCACCTTCGACGACGTGCATTTCACCTACCACGGCGGCGCGCCCGCGCTGAACGGCATCACTCTGACCGTACCGGCGGGCGGCACGGCCGCGCTGGTCGGACCTTCGGGGGCCGGCAAATCCACCGTGCTCAACCTGATCCCGCGGTTCTACGACGTCGCCTCGGGCGCGGTGAGCATCGACGGCGTCGATCTGCGCGAAGTCACCCTGAAATCCCTGCGCGCCTGCCTCGCCCTGGTCAGCCAGGAAGTCAGCCTGTTCAACGACTCCGTGCGCGACAACATCGCCTATGGCCGGATCGCCGCCACGGACGACGAGATCGTCGCGGCGGCGCGCGGCGCTGCTGCGCATGATTTCATCACCGCCCTGCCCGACGGCTACGACAGCATCGTCGGCGAGCATGGGGTCAAGCTGTCGGGCGGTCAGCGCCAGCGCATCTCCATCGCCCGCGCCATGTTGAAAAACTCGCCGATCCTGTTGCTCGACGAAGCCACATCGTCGCTCGATTCCGAGTCCGAGCGCATCGTACAGGACGCCCTGGCCACCCTCATGAAAGGCCGCACCACCCTGGTCATCGCCCATAGGCTATCGACCATCGTCGAGGCCGATGTGATCTATTTTGTCGTCGATGGCCGCGTCGCCGAACAGGGCAGCCACGCAGAGCTGATCGCCCAGAACGGCGCCTATGCCCGGATGTATCTCATGCAGTATGCCGACAATGTGGAAGACAACAGCGTCGCGCGCGCACAAGCCTGAGATACCAACTTGCGATGATAGGAACCCATTTCATGGCATCAAACCGGCCATTCGGGCAGGCGCGTTGCGCAGCGCGATACCTCGTATCGGGCAAGCGTCGCAACGCACCCGATGGCCGGTTTCATGCCACCGGAGGCCGGGTTCTTTTGCCCGAATGCCGCGTTGCGCTTCGCTTGAAGTGGGGGGCACTACGGCGCAAAGCGCGCCTTGCCTTCGGGCAAAATAATCCCGGTGAAATGGGTCCCTATCATCGCAAGCTGGTATAAGCGAAGAGTATCAAGCCTTGAAATTTCTCAAGCCGGTGTTGCGCAACGAAGCGGTACGGGGCGTCCTCTGCGCCATGGCGGCGCTGTATATCCGACTGGTTCATGGCACCAGCAGCTGGCGGGTGGAAGGCGCAGAGCATGCCGCCGCCCTATGGGACCGGGACGAGCCTTTCATCGTCGCCTTCTGGCACGGCCGATTGTTGCTGTTGCCCTATAGCTGGCGGCGGGAAAAACCCATCGAGCTGCTGGTCTCGCACCATCGCGACGGCCAGCTCATCGCCCGTACCGTGGGCTATTTCGGCCTTGGAACCATCGCCGGGTCGACCAGCCGGGGTGGCTCGGCGGCCTTGCGCACCATGCTGCGCAGCCTCAAGGGGGGCGGCTCCGTGGGCATTACACCGGATGGGCCGCGCGGGCCGCGCATGCGGGCGGGCGGCGGCATCGCCGATCTCGCCCGGCTGTCGGGCGCGCCCATACTGCCGGTCGCCTACGCCACCTCGCGCCGCCGGGTGCTGGGCAGTTGGGATCGTTTCATTCTCGCCCTGCCGTTCAGCCGGGGGGTCTTCGTCTGGGGCGCCCCGATCGAGCCGCCGGCCCGTGACGGCGGCGAGGCCGCCGGCGAAGCCACCCGGCGCGCCGTCGAGCAGGCGCTCAACGCGGTCACCGCCGAGGCCGACCGGCTGGTCGGCCAGACAGCGATCGAGCCAGAGCCCCTGCCATGATGCAACGCCTGTACCGCGCCATGACCGTGCTGGCGACGCCGCTTATCGCGCTTTATCTGAGGCGGCGAAAGGATGCTGGCAAGGAAGATCCCAAGCGCTTCCGCGAACGCCTCGGCGTCGCCGGCGCCGAACGGCCCCAGGGGCGGCTGGTATGGATACACGGGGCCAGCGTCGGCGAGGCCCTCACCGCCCTGCCCCTCATCGGGCGCATCCAGGAAACTCACCCCGAGCTGCAACTGCTGGTCACCACCGGCACGGTGACCTCGGCGCAGCTCATGGCCGAGCGCTTGCCGGCGCGCGCACTCCACCAGTACGCCCCCATCGACCGGCCCGACGCGGTGCGCGGCTTCCTCGATCATTGGCGGCCCGACCTGGCGATCTGGATTGAATCCGAATTCTGGCCCAATCTGCTCGCCGACACCCAGGCGCGCGGTGTGCCGATGATCCTGGTCAACGGCCGCATGTCGGACCGCTCCTATCGGCGCTGGCTACTCATGCGCGGCGTGATCCGCCGCCTGCTCGGCGGATTTGCCCTGTGTCTCGCCCAGAGCGAACAGGACGCCGAGCGGCTGCGCGACCTGGGTGCGGCGCAGGTTCTCACCGTCGGCAATCTGAAATCAGCGGGCCCGGCGCTGCCCGTCGATGAGGCGGCGTACGATGCATTGCGAGGCGCGGTGGGAACGCGCCCCCGGTGGCTTGCAGCCAGCACCCATGCCGGCGAAGAGACCATCGCCGCCGCCTGTCATAGCGCCCTGGCGGCTGATCACCCGGGGCTGCTGACGATCATTGCGCCGCGCCATCCCGAGCGGGGGCCGACCATCGCGGCGGGGCTTCGCAATCTCGGCCTGACAGTGGCCCTGCGCTCGGCGGGAGACGCCATCACCGAGGCTACGGATATCTATATGGCCGACAACCTGGGCGAGCTCGGCCTGTTCTATCGCCTCGCGGATATCGCTTTCGTCGGCGGCTCCCTGGTGCCCCATGGCGGCCAGAACCTGCTTGAGCCCGCGCGCCTGGATTGCGCCATCCTGCACGGCCCCCATATGGCGAACTTCGCCGCCTTCACCGCCGCCTTCGCCGCCAACCGGGGCGCTATCGAAGTCGCCGGCGGCAAGGACCTGGCCACGGCGGTCGGCGGCCTGCTCGATAATGGCGATGAGCGCCGGCGGCTCATGGCGGCGGCGCGCGTCGTGGCCGAGGCCGAGGCCGGGGTGCTTGAGCGCATCGCGGCGGCGATCGAGCCCTATCTTGTCCCCACGATCAAGGACGGCGGGCCCTGATGCGCGCGCCGGATTTTTGGCGCTACGACGGGCTGGCGGCGGCACTGCTCAGCCCGCTGGCCTGGAGCTACGGGGCGCTGGCCTCTGTCCGGCGCGGATTGGCCCGCCCGCAAAGGGCGGCCTGCCCGATGGTCTGTATCGGCAATCTGGTAGCCGGCGGCGCGGGCAAGACGCCGGTCGCCCTCAGCCTCGGCCAACGGCTGATCGAGCGCGGCCGGTCGGTACATTTCCTCAGCCGGGGCTATGGCGGCAGCGCCGCTGGGCCGCTCCGGGTCGATCCCGCCCAGCATGACGCCGCAACCGTGGGCGATGAGCCTTTACTGCTGGCCGCCCGCGCGCCGACCTGGGTGGCCCGCAACAGACCCCATGGGGCGCAGGCCGCGGTGGCGGACGGCGCCGAGATCATCGTCATGGACGACGGCTTTCAGAACCCGTCCCTGGTCAAGGATTTGTCCCTGGTGGTGATCGATGGCGATTACGGTTTCGGCAATGGCCGGCTGCTGCCCGCCGGGCCCCTGCGCGAGCCTGTGGCCCCGGGACTGGCCCGCGCCGACGGGGTCGTGATTATGGGCGAGGGTGAAGGCTGGCAGGACAGTCTAGCCGGTTTCTCCAAGCCGATACTCCATGGCGCCCTGACGCCGACCGCCGATAGCGCCTCTCTGGCCGGGCAGAAGGTGCTGGCCTTCGCTGGCATCGCCCATCCTCAGAAATTCTTTGCCACCCTGGAGACCATGGGATGCACGTTGATCGGCGCCCAGCAGTTTGCCGATCATCACCCCTATAGCGCCGACGACGTCATGATCCTGGTCGAAGCGGCAACCGCGCAAGGCGCCGTGGCGGTGACCACGGAGAAAGATCATGTGCGCCTGCCCATCGAGGCCAAAGCCATGGTCGAGGCTCTGGCCGTGGAAATCGCCTGGCGCGACCCCTCGGCGCTGGATCGTCTGCTCGACGAGTTCCGCCTATGATCAAAAGCCTGATGCATGCCTTGGAAGCGGCTTCGGCGCGGCTTCTGCTGTGCCTGTTCGCCATGCTGTCGCTGGACAGGGCGTCGGCTCTCGGCGGCCGTCTGGCCCGCGCGATCGGTCCCCGGCTGGCGGTCAGCCACACCGCCCGGCGCAACCTTGGCCATGCCTTCCCGGATAAATCATCCGGCGAAATCGAGGCTATTATCCAGGGCATGTGGGATAATCTCGGCCGCGTCGCCGCCGAATATGCCCATCTCGGCAAGATCGACGTGACCGATCCGGCCGGGCGGGTCGACGTGGTCGGCGTGGAGAATGTAGAACTCTTACGCGACGACCAGAAATCCGGCATCTTCTTCTCGGCCCATCTCGGCAACTGGGAAATCGCTTCCCTCGGCGCGACCCAGAACGGCGTTCCGCTGACCCAGATCTACCGCAGCCCCAATAACCCCCTGATGGAACCGGTGCTGCAATCCCTCCGCGCCCCGGTCGGCGGGAGCAATTTCCCCAAGGGGTCCGCCGGCGCCAAACAACTCATTCGTGCGATCTCCCGCGGCGACCATCTCGGCATGCTGATCGACCAGAAACTCAACGAAGGCATCGCCGTGCCGTTCTTCGGCCGCGACGCCATGACCGCACCGGCTCTGGCCCAGCTCGCGCTCAAATATGGCTGCCCGGTAGTGCCGGCGCGGGTCGAGCGGCTCGAGGGCGCGCATTTCCGCCTCACCGTCTATCCGCCCCTGACCCTGCCCGATAGCGGCGACCGCAAAGCCGACGTAGCCGCCGTCATGGGCCAGGTCAACGCCGTGATCGAAGACTGGATCCGCGCCCGCCCCGAACAATGGCTATGGCTGCACCGCCGCTGGCCCGAGTGAGGCTCTGGCCGATACGCTTACAGCACGGCGCCGATTTGCCAGGGGATGAATTCATCGTCGCCGAAACCGAGGGCTTCACTTTTCGACGGCGCGCCGCTGGCCACATCGAGCACCAGGCGGAAGATTTGTTCGCCCATCTCCTCGATGCTGGCGTCACCGTCCACCACCAAGCCGCAGTTAACGTCCATATCGCTGGTCATGCGGTGATGCATGGGTGAATTGGTGGCGAGCTTGAGGCAGGGCACAGGCTTACAGCCAAACACCGATCCGCGCCCGGTGGTGAAACACAGCATGTTGGCGCCGCCCGCCACCATGCCGGTGACCGAGACCGGGTCATAGCCCGGCGTATCCATAAAGACGAAGCCCTTGGCCGTGACCCTCTCGGCATAGCCGTAGACCTCGACCAGGTTGGTCGTGCCGCCCTTGGCGGCGGCGCCGAGTGATTTTTCGAGGATGGTGGTCAGGCCGCCGGCCTTGTTGCCCGGCGTCGGGTTGTTGTCCAGGGCGCTGCCGTGTTTGGCGGCGTATTCTTCCCACCAATGGATCTTATCGACCAGCCGCTTAGCCACATCCTCATTCACCGCCCGGCGGGTCAGCAGATGCTCGGCGCCGTAAATCTCCGGCGTCTCGGCGAGAATGCCGGTGCCGCCATGACGCACCAGCATATCCACCGCCGCCCCCAGGGACGGGTTCGCCGAGATGCCCGAATAGGCGTCGGAGCCGCCGCATTCGAGACCCAGGATGAGTTCGCTGGCAGGTACGGACTCGCGGCGCGCGCGGTCGATGTCGGGCAGCATCTCATCGATGCGCGCACAGGCCGCCTCGATGGTCGCCATCGTACCGCCGTTATCCTGGATCGTCATGGTGTGCTGCAACGCGTCCGGCTCGAACCCTTCGCTATCCACGAAATGTCCCATCTGGGCGACCTCGCAGCCGAGCCCGATGAACAGAACGGCGCCGAAGTTGGGATGCTGGGCATAGCCCGTCAGGGTGCGCTTGAGCATATCCATGCCCGCGCCGCCACCGTTCATGCCGCAGCCCGTGCTATGAGTGATCGCCACAACCCCGTCCACATTGGGATAGGCGTCAAGCGCATCGCCGCCATAACGCTCGGCAACGTAGCGCGACACCGTGGCCGAGCAGTTCACCGTCGACAGCACGCCGATATAGTTGCGCGTGCCAACCCGGCCGTCGGACCGGCGGTAGCCCTTGAAACTGGCGCGCTTCGCTTCGGCCACATAGGCGGTGTCGCGCGCCTCCGAGCCCGCCGCGTAATCGCGCTCAAAATCGCCATAGTTCAAATTATGGGAATGGACATGCTCTCCCGGCGTGATTGACTCACAGGCGAAGCCGATGACCTGGCCGTATTTTCGTAAAGCGTCCCCCACCGCCACCGGCGCGGTCGATATTTTGTGTCCGGCGGGAATGTGATCCGCCGCCCTGATGTTTTCAGCAGGAATTTCAGCGCCCGGAGGAATATCCGCAACCGCGACCACCACATTATCGCCGGCGTGGAGCCGAATGGTCTGAGCACTGTTGCCAACCAGTTTTACGTGTCCATTTTTCATTCTGTTATCCTATCACTCTCTAATTGCCGATTAGCTTGATCAAGCTGCCGGGCTGTAAGGTTTCAGTGGGGGCGAGGCCGTTGAGCACGCGCAGGCGCTCCGGCTTGAGGGTTTCGAAAGGCATAGCGGCAGCCAGGGAGTCTACCGTCTCGCCGGGTTCGACCCGATGGATGCGGATGCGCTGGGGCACGGCGTTTTCGAGCTCGCGGGCGGTCACCGGGCGCAGGCTGTAGGTCATGCGGCGCAACTCCTCACTCAGCTGCGCGGTGATTTTCGGCGGCGTGAGGATTAGAAAGCGATAGATCGTGTCGCCCTCGAAGCGCACGGCAACGGCACGCAAATCACGCGGCCCGTCCCGGGTGCGCAGGCGCCCGGTGCCGGTCGCCGCCGCCATGCCGTTGATGGTGAGGTCCTCGACGTCCCGCAAACCCACGCCGCCGAGCCAAACGTCGGTCAGATAACCTCCCATGTCGAGATTACGCCCCAGCCTGTCGCCTTCGAAGACCACCAGGGCGCCGTTCGGATGTCGCGCGAGAACCGCCTTCGGCGTGTTGCGCAGGGCGAAGCCCGGCGGCACCTTGAAGCGAAAGCCGAGGACCGGATGAAAGAATTCCCGGCCCCGGCGCAGACCCTCCTCCGGGTCGTCGCCGAACAGGGTCTGTTCCAGCGCCAGTAGATATTCGTCAGCCGCCAGACGCTGATCGCCGCTCTGCTGGCCCCGCGCCTCTTCCGCCGCGCGACGAACCCGATCAAGGGTTCGCGGATGGCTGGCGAACAGGCTGGTCTGCTTGGGCCTCTCCTCGATGCCGGCGATCTTGTCAGCCAGGGCGCTGTCGGCGCTCAGAGTTGCCAGGAAATCCGCCATGGCGCCGGGGTCGTAACCGGCGCGCACGAGATAGCGGATGCCGAGCTGGTCGGCCTCGAACTCCTGATCGCGGGAATAGCCCTGGACATAGGCGGCGGCGCCCAGGCCGGCGAGATCGGCCAGCGCCCGGTTGCGCGTGGCGATGCCGAGCACCGCCGCACCGAGCTGGGCGAACACCGACTGGTTATAGCGCTGGGCCGAGTGGCGGGCGGTGACATGGCCGATCTCATGGGCGATCACCCCGGCGAGCTCAGCCTCGTTGTTGGCCAGGGCCATCAGACCGCGCGAGATATAGACATAGCCGCCGGGCAAGGCGAAGGCGTTGACCACGTCGCTGTTGACGATGGTGAAGGTGAAGCGCGCCGAGGGCGTCTCGGTAACCGCCAGCAGGCGCTGTCCGATGGAATCCACATAGGCGGCCAGGCTCGCCCGCTCGTCATAGGCGCCGCCGAAGGCCGCGAGCAGCTTGGGATGTTCCTGGGCGCCGATGGCGGCTTCCTGGCCGGCGTCCATGAACGGCGTGAAATCCTGGTCACCGGTCGCCGGGTTGACCGTACAGCCGGGCGCTGCTGCGAGCAGCCACGCTGCAAGGACGAGATGAGGGAAGCGGATGATCATGGGTCGATAATTTCGATCTGCTCGGGGTGGGTGAGTTCGATCATCAGGCCGTTATAGGATTTTATCCAGCCCCGCGCCCGGATGGTAAGCCCTTTCAGGCTTTCAAGCGAATAGCCTTCGCGATCGAACGGCCTGCGCACTTTAGACGCCAGACTCAAGGTAAAGTCGCTTTTCCAGTCGTCGCCGAAATTTATATAAGTGCGACCCCGCACGGTCGCCACATCACGCACCCGGCCTTCGACAAGCTCGTATCCGTCCCTGGGAATGGTCGCCGGTTCGGCGCTGCGCACCGCATAGAACGGATTGCGCCAGATGCCGAGGCGCTGCACCCGCGCCGCTCCTTCCCGGGCCAGCATTTCGGGAACGATAGCGCGGTTGTCGGCGAAGCTGTAGACCCGCGCCAGCCCGCGCGCCAGCATCTCGCCCTGCAGCCACAGCCCGTCGTCGCGATAGAGATGGGCCAGGGCGCGGCCGTAGCGGTCGCGGCGGGCGCCGCCGTAATAGAGGGTGACCCGGCGGGCCAGGCCACAAAGCCGGGCCGCCCGAGCGGCAGCTTGGGGGCCTGAATGCCGACTAGGCGCACGATAGTGCCGCTCTTCAGGGCCACGGTGTCGCCATCGACAACGCTCTCGATGCGCCCGGTCTCGCCTGCTTCAAGGGCGGCGGCCAGGAGCGGCGCGCCGGGCAGGGCGCAACACAGAATAATAGCGATGTGAGCAAGGCAGCGCATCGCTCCGACTATATCACGGTGCGCGCGGTAAGAAGACCATGGCCGGTTGCGCGGGCGTGGATTTTACTTACACTCTGCAGCGCAAGGCAGGGGGTTGAAGGGTTTAGGCATATGGGGCGGATGAGCGTAATCAGCGTCGGTGCGGCACCGGGTATGATTTTGATACTGTGCCTGCTGGTTGTCCAGGCCTTGACCATCACATCCACAGCCGCCGCCGCCGATCCCGATTTTCTGACCCTCAGCATCGGCGGAATCGACGTGAACGACAACGAAACCGCGGTGGAATTCCGCATGGAATATCGCTCAAACCGCACCTATCTGTTCCTCAAGCCGATGGTCGGGCTGCTCGGCAACAGCCAGGGCGGCATCTACGGTTATGGCGGGGTCAATCTCGATATCTACCTGGGCAACAGTTGGGTGGTGATGCCCAATTTCGCCATTGGCGGCTATCGCAGAGGAACCGCAAAGGATCTTGGCTCGGTCATCGAGTTCCGATCCGGCATCGAAGTCGCTTACCGCTTCGGCAACAAGGCGCGCCTGGGTATCGCCATCTCACATATTTCCAACGCCAGCATCAGCGATAACAACCCGGGCACGGAATCCATCGTGCTGAGCTATTCTATCCCGCTCGGCGGCACGCCGTGACGCCCCTTTTTTTACAGATTCAATGACGAGGCCTTGAGACATGGTGATTGATAAAGTCACGGCGGCGTTTGGCGCGATTATCCTGATCTTCGCCGCCCTCTCCCCCGCCGTGGCCAGGGACCGCAACCTCATCGTCCTCAATGTGGGCCATTCCGATATCGACGATTTCGACGAGCCCACCGTCGAGGCGAATATCGAACATTCCTGGGCCCGGACGATCTTCGGCAACGGCACCTGGTTCAGCGGCGTCGGGCCGCTCATTGGGCTGACCATCACCGGCAAGGGCGGGGTTTTTGGCTATGCCGGGATCTATGGCGATTTTTTCTTCAGCGACTCACTTGTCATCCGCCCCGAGGGCGGCCTCGGCGCCTTCACGCCGGGCGACGGCAAGGACCTCGGCGGCACCTTCGAAATCCACGGCGCGCTGACCTTCGCCTATATCTTCGACAACGAAGCCCGGCTCGGCGTGACCTATTCGCATATCTCGAACGGCGGCGTCTATGCGAGCAGCCCGGCGCTTGATTCCATCCTGCTCAACTACGCCTTCCCCATCGACCCAATTTTCTGAACGCATGAGCCATAGTTGACCGGGCCGGGCGGCGCGCCTAGAGCATCATCCGTTCAATTCAATCGCTTTAAGCGATTGAATTGGCGGATAAAGCTGCTCTAGCTTTTAAAGAGCTAGATCAAAATTACCCAAGCGGATTGAACCTTACGGGTTCAATCCTTTCGGATATTGATCTAGAAAGGCCCCACGCGCCCGTAGCTCAGTAGGATAGAGCACCAGATTCCTAATCTGGGGGTCGTGGGTTCGAATCCCGCCGGGCGCGCCAACTCCCTTCTACGATTTAATACTATTTATTATTATATATCAGTTGATTACTAGAAGACTCGGCCGTTTCTAGCTTCGGGCTGCTACGGCATGTTACTCTGTAATTCTTGCTGATTCCGTTCTTCAAAGAACCCGATTGCCGGCCTCACACCGACATCTGCAACAAGACATCCGCAGCGACGGCTTCAGAGGGCAATACCATCAGCGGATTGACGTCGAGCCCGGCGAGCACATCGCGGTTGCTTTCAGCGAAGTGGGCAATCTGCAGTATTGCATCGATGCAGGCCTCCCGGTCGCCAGGCGGGCGGCCTCGATAACCCGCTATCAGCGCCGAGACCCGCAAGCCATCAAGGCTGGTGGAAACCTCGTCGCGGCTGATGGGAAACAACAGGGATTTGGCATCCCGTACCAGCTCCACCAACACGCCGCCGCTGCCCAGCACCATGACCAGGCCGAACTGGTCGTTTCGGCTGATGCCGACGATGATCTCGGCCACCGGGTCTTCGACCATGCATTCCACGAGAAAGCTGTCGGTGGCAGCCTCCGGCGAGAAATCACGAACCGAGTTTTGAATGTCGGCGCAGGCCGCCGCAACGCCTGCGCTATCCGTCACGCCAAGGCGAAGCGCGCCGGCTTCTGTCTTGTGCGGCAACGCCGCGCTGACCAGTTTGACCGCGACGGGAAAGCCGAGTTCTTGCGCCGCGTCAGGCGCCTCGGCAGCGGTTGTCAATCGCCCGTTGGGAACGGTTATCCCGGCCTCGGCCAGCAGACGTTTTCCCTGCCATTCATCCAGCGTGCGGGATTTATCGATAGGCTTCGGCAGCGGGGCAAGCCGCAGTGTTTCTTCGCCGGCTCGCCCGGTCCGGCGCTCACCGAACACGGCTGCGCCGGCGATGGCGGCAAGCGCCTCGTTGACGCCTTGCAAGGGGGCAATGCCGTTCTCGATCATCGTAGCGCGGGTCTGGGGATCGATATTGTCGGGCAACACACTGCAGATGGCCGCGGGGATCATTGCCGCCTTGCTCGCCTTGGTGAAGGCCCGCGCATCGGCAAGATAGGGATCGTAGCTCGGTCCCGGATTATGAATAGGATAATCCTGCACCATGAGCGCGGCATCGAACCCGTCTTCGAGCAACGCCGCTATTGTTTGCGTCACCGCATCCTCATGTCCCCACAAAGGTGTCGTGTAGTCCAGTGGGTTAGCCACGGTGGCAATCGACGGCAGCAAGGTTTCCAGCTTCCGCGCCACCTCGGGCGTCGGTTGCGCAAGGATCAGGCCAAGCTTCTCGGCGGCATCGGCGACCATCGCCGAATCGCCGCCGGAGCAGGTGAGCGCAGCGAGTCGCCGTCCTTTCGGCGCGCCGGCCACCGTGATCATTTTCAACGTCTCCAGCATGACAACGGGAGAGTCCACCCGGACAACGCCGCTGCGCGCAAACAACGCGCTATATAGCTCGTCATCGCCCGAGAGCGAACCGGTATGGGTAACCGTCAGCTGCGATCCGATTTGTGAACTCCCGGCCTTGAAGGCGACAATCGGAATGTTACGCTCAAGGGCACGCGCGGCGACATCGGCAAATCGGGGTATATCCCGCAGGCCCTCGATATAGAGCCCGACCGCGCTGACTTTGGGGTCTTCGATCAGAACGTCGAGAACATCCTCGACGCCCAACATGGCCTGATTGCCGGAACTGATGACATAGGCGAGTGGAACCGACCGCTGGTTCATGGTCAGCGTATTGCCGAGCATGCCGCTTTGCGTGATGAAGGCGACACCGCGGCCGTCTCCATGCCCCGAATGGTCGAAAGGCCACAGGGCGGCCTTGTGGGCGTAACTCAGAATGCCCGAACAGTTCGGGCCGATCAGGGCCATGTCGCCGGCCGCCGCGACCAGCCGTTCCTCCAGGCTCGCACCCTCGGCGCCGGTCTCGCTGAAACCCGCCGTATAACCGACGATACCGCCGGCGCCGATCGCGGCGAGCGCTGCGACCGTATCGATGGCGCCGTCAACCGGTACGGCGAGGAACACCGCATCCGGGGCCTGTGGCAGATCTTCAACGCGCCCATAACAAGGACGTCCGCCGAGCTCATTACGGCGCGGGTTGACCCCCCAGATTTCCCCCGCAAAGCCGCCCGCGACACATTGCGCTATGGCCGCGGCGGCGCTGTCGCCGCCGATGAAGGCCGCATGCCGCGGTGCAAGCAACCGTTTGAGATTTTCGCGCTGCCCTGGGGTCATGGCCGTAATCAGGCGCCGAGCGGCCGCAACAAGGAGCGCGAAATAATATGGCGTTGGATCTCGGAGGTGCCGTCCCAGATGCGGTCGAGGCGCGAATCGCGCCACAAGCGCTCGATAGGCAGGTCCTCCATGAGGCCCATGCCGCCATAGATTTGCACCGCATTATCGGCAACCCGCCCGACCATTTCCGAGGCGAACAATTTGGCCATGGCGACATCGTTAGGCTCCATGATGCCCAGATCCGCCTTGCGGGCGGCGTCGAGCACCAGCAGATCGGCGGCGCGCAATTCGGTCGCCATGTCGGCGAGCTTAAAGGCGGTTCCCTGGAACCTGCCTATGGGCTTGCCGAATTGCTTGCGGCTGGCCGCCCATTCGGTCGCCAGGCGCAGCAACCGCTCGGCCCTGCCGCAGCAAGCGGCGGCGACCCAGAGCCGGCCCATGCGCAGCCATTTGTCAGCCAGTTCCAGGCCGGCGCCTTCCGTGCCGAGAATTTGGCTGTCCGGCACGCGCAGGCCGTCAAACGAAAGCTGGAATGTGGGATAGGCTCGTTGTGCTGCGGAGCGCGGGCCACGCTCGATGGTGAAGCCGGGCTCTCCCGCATCCACCAGAAAGGCGGTGACGCGCTTGCGCTCTCCCCTCGGCGTATCGTCCACGCCTGTGCAGGCAAACAGAATGGCAAAATCAGCCACCACGGGCGCCGATATGAAATGCTTCGAGCCGTTGATAATCCAATCGCCGCCGTCACGCACCGCCCGCGTCTGCATCGACATGATGTCCGAACCGGCACCGGGCTCGGTCAGGGCGAAGAATTCCATCTTCTCGCCGCGCACGCAGGGCAGCAGGTAACGCTCGACCTGCTCGCCTTCACAAGCCATGAGGATTTCTGAAGGCCGATGAACGAAGCCGTGCAGGCCATAGGTGGTCTTGCCGAATTCCCTCTCCATCAGCGCCAGGCTGGTATAATCGAGACCGCCGCCGCCGACGGTCTCCGGCATGTTTGCTGCAAAGAAACCCATCTCGATGGCCTTGGACTTGATCCGCTCCCCGAGCTCGGGCGGGACTTCGCCGGCCTTGTCGGTCTCGTCCTCATAGGGGAGAAGCTCCTGCTCGATGAAGGTGCTGAGAGAGTCGACGAGCATTCGTTGTTCTTCGGTCAACTGATAATCCATCGCCATGCCTCATGCTTTTCACGTTCATGCGTATTATACCCATCTGAGGGCATTCGCAGTATGAACATAGAGAGATAGCCATGACGCAAGCGCACGAAGACATAAAAATCGAAAAGCGCGGCCGGGTTCTTGAGATCACCATCGACCGGCCGAAGGTGAACGCCATCGATAACGCCACCAGCGCCAAGCTGGGGGAGGCGTTCCGTCTCCTCCATGAAGATAACGATCTTCGGGTCGGGATCATCACCGGCGCGGGGGATCGAGTCTTTTCGGCGGGCTGGGATTTGAAGGCGCTGGACAGCGGCGATCAACAATTGGATGACTGGTGGGAAGGCGAGGAAAATATTTTCGGCGGCTTTGCCGGATTGACCGAAAACTGGGTTCTGAACAAACCGGTTATTGCAGCACTGAACGGCTTGACCATCGGCGGGGGATTTGAGATCGCCATGGCCTGCGACCTCATCGTCGCCGCCGAGCATGTCGAATTCGCCCTGCCGGAAATGCCGCTCGGCATCGTGCCCGATGCGGGGGCGCTGCAAAGGCTGCCCCGCCGTATTCCCTATAACATCGCCGTGGAGATGCTGTTTCTGGGCCGGCGCATGACGGCAGAGGAGGCCGCCCACTATGGTTTGGTGAATGTGATCGTGCCCGCCGATAAGCTTATGGAAAAGGCGAGGGAATGGGCGGATCAGCTGGCTCAATCGGCGCCTCTCGCCGTGCAGACCGTCAAGGAAGTGTTGCGCACCATTGAGGCAATCAGCCTCGAGGGCGCGTTCCACGAGATGCGCACAGGCGATCTGCCAATTTATCGCAAGATGCTGAAATCCGAAGACGCGGTGGAAGGCGTCCGCGCGTTCATGGAAAAACGTCCGGCAAATTTCAAAGGCCGGTAACGGGAGAAAGACAACAATGGCACGCAAGATCATTCATGAGGTGCGCCAGGTGACAACGATTGGCGCGGGTCCAATCGGCGGCGGCTGGTCGGCGCATTTTCTCGCCAAGGGCTATGACGTGACCTGTTATCTCCATGACCCGGCGGAAGAAGCGCAATTAATGAGCCTGCTCGATACGGCTTGGCAATGTCTGTCAAAGATCGGGCTGGCCGAGGGCGCCGGGCTGGACCGGTTGCGCTGCACCAGCGATTTGGAAGAGGCGGTCCGCGATGCTGAATTCGTCCAGGAGTGCGTACCGGAGGACCTCGCGCTAAAGCAGGCGCTCTACGAGAAGCTGGGCCGGCTGGTTCCCGATGACGTCGTCATCGCGTCGAGTACATCCGGCCTCTCCATGACGGACATACAGAAAGATTGTTCGACGCCTGGGCGAACAATCGTGGCACATCCGTTCAACCCGCCCTATTTACTGCCGCTGGTCGAAATGGTCGGCGGCGCAAAGACCGAGAGGGCGGCGCTCGAATGGGCCGCTGATTTCTACCGCCTGACCGGCAAGGCGCCGCTGATCATGGACAAGGAGGTGCCGGGCTTTGTCGCCACCCGCCTTCAGGAAGCGGTCTGGCGCGAGGCGCTCCACATGATCGACAACGGAGAAGCGACGCCTGAACAGATCGATATCGCCATGGTCAACGGGCCTGGGCCCCGGTGGGCCTTCGCCGGGCCGTGCATGACCTACCATATAGGCGGCGGCGAAGGCGGCATGGCCTACTGTCTCGATCAGTTCGGCCCCGCCCTCAAATTTCCATGGACCCGGCTTAAGGCCCCGGAATTGACCGAGGAACTCCGCGCCGAGTTGATTAAGAGTAGCGATGATATGGCGGATGGTCGCTCGTTCTCGGCCTTGTCAGAGGAACGCGATGCGGGCCTTGTCGCCATTGCCCAGGCCTGGAACAAGATCGGCAAGCTCCTCTAGGGCAGTGCCCGATCAGCTCCGTTCGCTAGAAAAACCCGGTGCTATAGTGCTCGCCTTCGCTGGCGCGCGAAGCGCCAAGGTGGCGTGGACCAAGGGGGAGGCATTTCGACATGACGACCGTAGATACCGAGGCCTATACCGGATTGACGCCTGGCGCTGTCGAGGAATGGCCCGCCGAGTACCGCGATCTCGCCTTCCCGCGCGAAGAGTACCTCGAGCGCATCCGCAGGCTGCGGGCAGGCATGGCGGCGCACAACATCGACCTGCTGTATGTCACGGCACCGGACCATGTCGCCTATCTCCATGGCTATGTGGCGAGCTGGTACAAGGCCAGCAGCCCCATGCGCTATCCGCAACTCTACGGCACGGCGATCCGCGTCGATTCCGACGACTTCATTCACTTCGACAACCCGACCGAGTTGCCGGTGCTCGGCAAGACCTCGGTGTCAACCGACAACCGCTTCTTCCCGTCGCGCGACGCCGGCCCCTGCCTGGCCTTCATCATGGACGAGTTGAGGGCCAAGGGATGGCTCGGCGGTACTGTCGGGCTCGAGCATTGGAGCTATCTGCCGAACCGGGCGGTCAGCACCATGCTGGAAGGCGCCTTTCTCGCCGAAGGGTGCCGGATGGTCGACGCCAGCGCCCTGGTGCGCCGCCTCCGGCTGGTCAAGTCGCCGGCCGAGATCGCTCACATCGAGAAGGCCGCCGAGATCGCCGATATCGGCCATGCGACGGTCCGCGACCTGGCCCGGCCCGGCATGACCGAGCTCGAGCTTTATGGCGAGACCTTGCGGGCGATGATGGCGGCGGGCGGTGAGTCTCCCGCCCTGGTCCACAGTTTCACCTCGTCGCCGATCCGCGACGGCCGGCCGATTGCCGCCGGCCACGCCATGATGGGCCGCAAAGTCATCGAAAGCGGCGATTTCCTGAAGATCGACATCGCCGGGGTTTACTATCGCTACCACGCCAATGTGCAGCGCGGATACGTGGTCGGCGACCCGCCCAAGGCAATGATGGAAAACGTCCGCACCGCGGCCGGTGTTTTCGACGTCATCGCCAACGAGGTCAAGGCGGGCATGACCGTGCGCCAGGTCATCGCCATCCTGCGCCGCTACTACGAGGACGTCGGCCTGTGGGACAAGCCGGGCTGGGGGCTGGGCTACGAGCTCGGCCTCAGTCTGCCGCCCGACTGGGTCGGCGATTTCTACTTCCACGTCCGTGACGAGCAGGGGCTGGATCGCGTGTTCGAGGAGAATATGGTGACCAACTTCGAAAGCATGTTCAATACCTGGCTGGTCGACACCTGCGTCTACGGCCCGGACGCCACCCGGATCCTGTCCAAGACTCCGCTCGAGCTGCAGGGCGTCGGCTGAGAACGGGCGCTCCTCTCAGAACCTCAATCAGGGCGCTGATCGCGTGCTTCAACCTACGGCGATCAGTTTGCGTGGCGTTTTCGACAACACTCGCGTCCCGTCCTTGCCGTAGATCAGGGTATCGATCAGGGCGGTGTTGAACAGGCTTTCGAAGTTGGTCACCATATTCTCCTCGAATACCCGGTCGAGATACTTGTCGTCGCCCAGGTGGAAGTAAAAATCGCCAACCCAGTCGGGCGGAAAGCTGAGGCCGAGTTCGTAGCCCAGCGCCCAGCCCTCGCTCTCAGTCCAAATGCCGACGTCTTCGTAATAGCGCCGTAGCCGAGTGTTAACCTCGCGCACGGTCATACCGGCTTTGACATCGCTGGCGATGACGTCAAACACTCCGGCCGCCAGCCTATAGCGCTCGACCAATGCCGCCGGCGGGTTGTCGCCCACGTAGTAGCCCCGTTCGGCGTTGGCATGATAGCGGTTGAAAACACCACACAGATCGGTGGTCAGCAACTCGCCCGCCTCGATCACCTTGCGCCCCGCCAGAGCGTGTCCGTTCGACTGGGGATGGCCGTCAACCACCGGCGCGGTATTGAAGATCGGGATCAGCGCCGGAAACTCGCCGCCAGCCGCCATCATCGCCGCCATGACCTGGCCAAACAGCTCAAGCTCGGTGATGCCCGGCCTGAGGTTTTCCACAATTGTCTGATGGCCGATGTCGCAAATCTCCATGGCCTTTTCCACATAGACGAGTTCTTGCGTCGACTTGACCCGGCGGGCGCGGCGCACCATGGCGCTGGCGTCGACCACCCGACCACCATGAGACAGGAACCCACCCTCGAACATGGTGCTGATGGCCCGGTTGGGCACGTAGCTCCAGAATTCCATGCCGACGGTGCCGCCGAGCCAGCCCTCGCGCTCGAGCTCGTCCAAGATAAAGCGCAGATTGGGTTCGGCCTCACGGTCGGGCAGCCAGCGGTTGTCCTCACTGATCGAAGTCCGCGCCACCACCGGCTCCTCTGTCGGGTTGTCGAAGTAGATGAAGCGCTCGTCATGAGCCCAGATCGCCGTGCCGTAGCACTGGGGATAACGCATCGGCGCATTGCCCTTGTACCAACTGGAGGCGAAGCCATGCAGCCAGCACACCGCCTCGGGCGTGGTCACCCACAGCAAGTCGATGCCCTCGTCGCGCATGGCGCCGCGCAGCTTGGCGATCCGGCCGAGATATTCGTCACGGCTAAACGGCAGAGTGATCTCGCCGAAGGCGGCGGCATCGAACGGTCCCGTGGTCAAACCGACACCGGTCATGGCTGTGTCCTTTCCTGGAGAAAACTTCGTTCAATCGCCCAATCTTGCACTCGTACAGACCGGTGCTCCCGCCAAACGCAAAGGGCCGGCCCCGTTGTCGCAGGGCCGGCCCAGGTCGTGCGCGCTGTTGTCAGCGTCTAGCTGTCGAGCCAGACGCTGTCCCATTGCATCCAGCCCGTGAAGCCGTCGGGATGGGGCACCAGGTCCTTGACGCGGGTGCTGTTGGCGTCGATCCAGTTGCTGAAGACCGGAATCACGGTCGAGCCTTCGTTGTGGATCATCCACTGGGCCTCGCACAGGATCTCCTTGCGCTTGACCGGATCGGCCGTGCGGTTGGACTCGACCAACAACGCATCGAAATCCTCGCGATACCAGTGGCTCTCGTTCCACTTCGCATCCGCGAAATGGGTGATTCCCATGACCAACGCCGCCGTCGGCCGGCCGTACCAGGACGAGCCGCACCACGGCGCCTTCAGCCACACGTCGCTCCAGTAGCCGTCGGTCGGCACCCGCTTGACCTTGACGTTGACGCCCGCGTCGTTGGCCATGTCGGCGAGAATCAGGGTGGCGTTGAGGCCGCCGAAGTTGGCGTCCGAGCCGCTGATCTCGAACACCGTGTTCTCGTGCCCGGCCTTCTTGAGATGGAACTTTGCCTTGTCCGGGTCGAACTGCGGAATCGGAATTTCATCGCAATGCATGGGATCGTGCTGCGGCACCGGATGGTCGCGGCCCGGTGAGGCCAAGCCATTGAACGCCAGGTCGACGAACTTCTGGCGGTCGATCGAACTCTTGATCGCCAGGCGAACGTCGTTGTTGGAATAGGGCTCCATATCGGCCCGCATCGGATAGGTTGGATGGGCCGAACCGGCGATGGTCAGTAACTCCGAATCAGGAGCATCGTTGATCAGGTCGATGAGCTGCGGGTCCACGCCGGCGATGATATCGGTCTCGCCCGACAGCAGGGCGTTGATGCGCGCGGTGGAATCGGGAATACCGAAGATCTCGATCTCGTCGATGTAGGGCCGGTCGGTGATGAAGTAGTTTTCGTTGCGCACAAACAACGAGCCGATGCCCGGCTCGTAGGTTTTCACCTTCCACGGTCCGGTACCGGCGGGCGTGCCCGTGTAATCGTCCTGACCTTCGGGCACGATCGCCACGTGATACTCGTTGAGGGCGTACATGAGGTCGGCGTTGGGCTGGCTGAGCTTCAGCCTCACCGTGTATTTGCCATCCGCCGAAACTTCGGCGATATCGCTGATCAGCGGCTGGGCCGGCGATCCCGTATCCGGGTCCAGGACGCGCTGAAGCGAATAGACGACATCGGCGGAAGTCATGGTCTTGCCGTTGTGGAACTCGACGCCCTGGCGCAAATGAATGACCCATTCATCGACCGCATCGTTGGTTTCCCACGAATCGGCCAATACCGGCACCAAATTGCCATCGACGTCGCGGTCGACGAAACGGTCGTAGAGTAAAACGCCGCGGGTGATGTCCACGCCGCTCGTCACCTTGGCCGGATCGATGGTGCCGGAGGGCCCCGAACTCGCCGAAGCGAAGCGCAGGCGACCACCACGTTTAGGCGTCGCGGCCTGAGACTCGGCGATGGTCTGGCTGACCAGCGCGCCGGCGGCGGCCACGCTCAGGCCCATATTCAACAATCCGACATTGAAATCACGGCGCGACACCTTGCCGCGCAAGAACTCCCGACACAACACGTCCTTCTTTTTCATTGGATCTGCTCCCTTAATGTTCATTTGCTTGCCAGCATTATTATCCGCGCCAGCATCAAACTCAAGTTCGTCTCAAGTCTTCCTCTGATGGATCGAGATTAGTATGGGATTGCAAATCGCGAAAGTCCATTATGAAGCGGCACGGCGATCGGATATACTCCGTCAATCAATTGTGGTCCGGCGACAACCGGCCCGTTTTCCGCATCTGGAGGAGGCACCGAGGTTTGTTGGCGAAGTTCCTGGCGCGACGGCTTCTGCTTAGCCTTCTAACCCTGTGGGCAATCACCGCACTGATCTTCGCGGGCACGGAAATCCTGCCCGGTGACGTGGCCTCGGCGGTTCTCGGTCAATCTGCGACCGAGGAATTGAAGGCCGCCCTGCGGGCGCAGATGGGTCTCGACCGACCCATGCTGACAAGGTATTTCGATTGGCTTGGCCGCATTCTATCGGGCGACCTGGGTGTTTCGTTGGCAAATGGTTTCCCGGTCGACGGCCTTGTCGCGCCACGCGTTCTCAATACCCTTTATCTGGCCATCGTAACGGCGGTAATTGCTGTTCCACTGGCCATCGCGCTTGGCCTGTTATCCGCCGCCTTCCCCGACAGCCTGTTCGACCGCGTTGTCAATGCCGTCACCTTGTTCATGGTTTCCATACCGGATTTTCTGATCGCCATCATTCTGATCATCATTTTCTCGGTGGAGATGCGCTGGTTCCCGATGATGCTGAAACGGGTCGACTTCAGCGATTTCGGCGGCGCCATGCACGCCTTGGCCCTGCCCGTGGCGACCCTGATGCTGACCATGCTGTCGCATATGATACGCATGACGCGGGCTACCATTCTCGATGTTCTGCGCTCACCCTACGTTGAAATGGCGCTGCTCAAGGGCGCCTCCAAAAGCCGCATCATTCTGCGCCACGCCGCGCCCAACGCCCTGGCGCCCATTGTCAACGTGATCGCGCTCAATCTCGGCTATCTGATCAGCGGCGTGGTCGTCATCGAGGTGGTCTTCACCTATCCCGGACTTGGCCGCCTGATGGTCGACGCCATCGGCATGCGTGATTTGCCGTTGGTGCAAATCACCGGGTTGATTTTCTGCGTCACTTACATCGTGCTCAACATCATGGCCGACATGATCGCGATCATGAGCAACCCGCGCATAAGATACACCTCATGACCGAGATGGTCGGCACCAGCGGCAAAACTGTCGCCGCGCCGCGCAAGCGCAGCAAGCGGGAGCGCCCCAAACTCAATTTAAACGGCTGGATCGGGCTCATCATCGTCGGGTTCGGGATTTTGGTGGCGATTATCGGACCTTTCATCGCGCCTCACGATCCGGGCGAAATACTGGTCTGGAAGGCCTACTCGCCGCCCGGCGATGAAATTAGCTTCATGGGCAGTGACGCCCTGGGCCGCGACGTGCTGTCGCGCATGCTCCACGGCGCTCACCTGACCATCGGCATTGCTTTAATTTCAAATCTCATCGGGTTTGCCATGGGCATGATCGTCGGTTTCGCCGCCGCTGAGATCCGCGGCCGCACCGATGACTTCATCACCTGGTTGATCGATGTCTTCATTTCCTTCCCGCCGATCATGATGGCGCTGATCATCATCGTCGCGCTGGGGACCGATATCTATGTCTTGATCGGTACCATCGCCGTGGTCAGCGCACCGCGCATTGCCCGCATTGCCCGCGCCGTGGCCATGAACGTCGTGGTCCTCGACTATGTCGAGGTGGCGCGGGCCCGGGGCGAATCGCTGACCTCGGTGCTGGTGCGCGAAATTCTGCCCAATACGCTCCGCCCCCTGGCGGTGGAATTCGGCCTTCGCCTGACCTTCGCCATTCTGTTTCTTTCCAGCCTCAGCTTCCTCGGGCTCGGCATTCAGCCGCCCGCAGCCGATTGGGGCAGCATGGTCCGGGAGAACCTGTCGGGTATTCTGCTCGGCTCCATGGCCCCGGTGTTGCCGGCCGTCGCCATCGGCACCCTGACCATCGGCGTCAACCTTCTGGTCGATTGGATGTCGAGCCAGTCTGGCCGCAGCATCTCGGAAGAGCTGACCCAGTGACCGCATTGCTGCGGATCGAGGAGTTGGTCGTCGAGGCACGCACGCCGACCGGCGCCGTTATCACCATCGCCGACAATGTGAGCCTTGAGATCCGTCCGCGCGAGGTTGTCGCGCTGATCGGCGAATCGGGCGCCGGCAAGACGACCGTGGCGCTCAGCGCGCTCGGCTATGCGCGGCCCGGTACGCAAATTATCGGCGGCCGCGTCTTCCTGGACGACGTTGATGTCCTCAAGCTCAGCTCTCGCCAGCGCCGCGAGTTGCGCGGTAAGGACGTCGCCTACGTGGCGCAGAGCGCCCAGGCCTCCCTCAATCCGGCGATCCCGATCGGCGAGCAGGTCGGCGAGGGGCTGGTCATTCACGGCATCTCCGACGGCGAGGAAGCCGAGCGCCGCGTGATCGATCTGCTGACCACCCTCGACCTGCCCGATCCGCCGGCCCTGGTCGAGCGTTACCCGCACCAGGCCAGCGGCGGCCAGCAGCAGCGCATCATGATGGCCATGGCGATGAGCTGCGGGCCCAAGCTGCTGGTCCTCGACGAGCCGACCACGGCGCTCGACGTTACCACCCAGATTGAAGTTCTGAAGGCCATCAAGGACGCCATTCAGGACCGCCACATGGCGGCGATCTACGTCTCCCACGACCTCGCGGTGGTGGCCCAGGTCGCCGACCGCATATTGGTCATGAACGGCGGCCGCGTGGTCGAAGAAGGCACGGCGGACGAAATTCTCAACAATCCCCAGGACGATTACACCAAGCTGCTGCTATCAGCAGTCCGGCCGCCGCCCAATACCGGCGCGAAACCGGTCACGGTGGCCGAGCCGGAGGCGGAGACGGAGGCGAAGTCCGACAACGTTCTGCTGCGTATCAAATCTGTCTGTGCGACGTATGAACGCCCGCCGCTGTTTGGAACCATCAAACGCGAACAGCAGGTTCTCCAGGACGTCACTCTCGATGTCCGGGCCCAGGAAGTCCTCGCGGTGGTCGGCGAGTCAGGCTGCGGCAAGAGCACTCTGGCGCGGGTTGTCGCCGGCCTCCATCCGGCCCTCTCCGGCGAGCTTGAATTCTCCGGCGAGACTCTGCGCGGCAGTGTTGCCGACCGCCAGCTCGACACTTTACGAAAAATCCAGATCGTATTTCAGAGCCCGGACCTGTCGCTCAATCCCGAACATCTAGTGGAAAAGTCCCTGGGCCGGCCGCTCGAGCTCTATTTCGATATGACCGCGGCCGAGCGCCGCGACCGGGTCGACGAGCTGCTGGAAAGCGTCGGCCTCGACACCGACTTTGCCGGGCGCTATCCCGGCGAGCTGTCGGGTGGCGAACGCCAGCGGCTTTCCCTGGCCCGCGCCTTTGCCGCCAAGCCGGAACTGGTGCTGTGCGACGAGGTATTGTCGTCGCTGGACACCGTCGTCGCTGCTTCGGTACTCGACTTAATGCGCGACCTGCGCCAGAGATTCCAGGTCGCCTACATGTTTATTTCCCACGACCTCTCGACGGTGGCGACCATCGCCGACCGGGTGGCCGTGCTTTACGCCGGACGGGTGGTCGATATCGGCCCCACCGAACGGGTGTTCGCCGCGCCGCACCATCCCTATACGTCGCTACTGATTGCCTCGGTACCGGCGCTTCGGCTGGACTGGCTCGATACCGCACTCGAAGATCACGCGGCCAAGGGTGGCGGTGCGTTTGCCGGAGTCATGCCGCGCGACAGCGCTTGCCCGTTCCGCACCCGCTGCCCGCTGATGATGCCCGGCATCTGCGATGGCGAGCCGCCGCCGGCACGTCAGGCGGGGGATGACCATGTCATTCACTGCCACCGCGAGATCGACGAACTCGCCGCCTATCAGCAGCCTGTCGACGGCCACGCCTGAACGGCGCGCGCTCAACGCCAAAGGTCGCGGGCCAGGTCGTAGGCCCCCGTGTGCAAGTCCGCGGCCACCGCGCATTTCGGAGCCGATAAAGCCGGTATTTCGCGTAACGGCACCATCGCCAAGGTGGCAGCGGCCGAGGTGGACTGTGTATCCACCTCCAAGCAAGTAAGATGCCCACGAGCCCATGAGCCGCGCCGGCATCACAAACTTCCGGTTATAGCTATAAGCAGACATTGCAGCACCTAGTGAATTAGGTCTGCTTTACCCCCGAAAGCGGACATTAGGCTGTACACCGCCCTCAATTCGGACGGTTGCAGACACATGCGGACGGCAAAGCGTTTTCGCCTAAGGAAATGTTTTCATTGGCTTGAGGACGGCGCGGACAGTGTGGACGGCACATTCTTATTAGAATCTAAAGGGTAGTAGTACATGTAGGTGATTCGACGTGCCGGTATGCTGCATAACGATGCCGGGCCGTTGCTGTGGCGTTGCTAGACGCAAACTATGAACACCAACCTATTGATATATAATAAATTTTCTCGGCCGGTGTTATGATTCCTAATCTGGTGGCCGCAGGTTCGAATCCTGTCGGGCGCACCAGTTCTCTCGGTGACGGAACGGTGGTATGATCTTGCTGAATTTGGTGGGTGTCGGGGACATGTCGGTCCCGATGAATTGGAGAATGCCATGACTGGTAGAACACACGGATCCAAAAAAGACCGCCTGAGAGACCGGTCGGACATCGGCAAGGTCGAGTTTCCGATCGAGAAGCTGATGAAATTCCGCGATGCAAACGCATCCTGCGTCCATATCGAGGCCGCCTTGCAGGCTGATCGCGGCCTGACCGATTGGGGTAAAAAGCGTCTGAAGTGACCCCGCTTCCATCGCTCCCGGATATAAGATGCAGGCCGCGCCTGCGCCATCCGCGATAAAATCTACGCCCGTTTCGCCACCAGACGCAGGCCGCCGAAGCTGCCGCCGCGAAACAGGCTGGCGACGCCGTCGTAAAAATCATCAAGGGCGTCGGTTACATCCCGGCCATGGAGGGCCCGGTGCTCAGGCAGGCGGGCGCGGTAGGCGCTCGCGCGCTCGATGACAAACGGCATCCATTGGGCGGTCATGTCCTCGAAACGGATGTCGCTGAAGCCGGCGGCTTCGAGCAGGCCGATGTAGGCGTCGCGCGAGGGCAGGCTCTGGGCGTAGACCACCTCGGAGAGGATGGGCTGCTCACGGTCAGCAAAATCGCCGTGGCTGAAAAAATCCTCGATATAGATCGAACCGCCGGGCCTGAGCGCGTCATGCAGCCGGGCGAACAGCCGGTCCTTATCGGCGATATGGTAGAACGCCAGCCAGCTGACCGCCGCATCATAGCCGCCCGGATCGATCGCAGCCGTCAGGATATCGCCGCACAGATGCTCGATGCGGCCGGCCAGGTCGCAGCGCGCGGTGAGCGAGCTGGCGACGTCGTTCAGGTCGGCCTGCAGCTCGATGGCGGTGACCCGGCAGGCGGTCTGCTCGGCCAGATAACGCGCCGGGCCGCCGAGGCCCGAGCCCACATCGAGAAGCCGGTGGCCGGCTCTGACGGCAAGCTCCCGGATCGCCTCATCGACCGCTTCGGCGCCGAAATAATGATACTGATCGAACGGCAACAGATCGGCGACGGTGAGCGGATCGTTAGGACCAATACCGGCATGCCGCAGATCGTCATAAATGCGATCAACCCGCGAATAGAGCTTCATGGATTTGATGGCTGTCGTATTCATCTTCCGGTCCCCACCGTCCCTATTATTCTCATCTAATAGCATAAAACAGGGGGCCGGGCCCGCAACCTACGTCTTTACAATGTGCGCACGGTCATGTATATACAACGTAATTACTAACATTGTGAGAGAACCATGACGGATATCGAGCGCCAAACGGGAACGGCTTCCCGGGGAGAGACCATAAATCTCCGCGCCTCCGCCGAGCAGAAGGCGCTGATCGACCGCGCCGCCGCCAGTCTGGGCAAGTCACGCACCGAATTCATGCTGGAGTCCGCCCGCAAGGAAGCGGTGAATACCCTGCTCGATCAACGGATGTTCCTGTTGGACGACGCGGCTTACGAAAAATTCACCGCCTGTCTCAATGCTCCGGCCCGGCCGACAAAGGCGCTCAAGACACTGCTCTCGACGCCGGCGCCCTGGGACTAGATCAAGATACTCTTGTGACGATTCAAGCGCCGCGACCCTTATCGGCAGACAACGATCACACACAGTTTATTTGCGGCCAGCCGCTGCTCGATGACTGGTTGAAGGAAAGAGCCGTCAAAAACCAGACCGCCGGGGCTTCGCGGACTTATGTTGTGTGCGAGAACGACCGCGTAGTCGCCTACTATAGCCTGGCCGCAAGCTCGGTTGACCATCGAGCGGCGCCCGGCAGGGTGCGGCGAAACATGCCCGACCCAATCCCCGTCATGATCATCGCCCGCCTCGCCGTCGACAGCGGCTGGCAGGGCCGAGGGCTGGCGAAAGGTATGCTCAAGGACGCCATCGTACGATCCTTGGCCGCCGCCGAAATCGCCGGCATCCGCGCCCTCCTGGTCCACGCCCTGGATGAAGCCGCCGCCGGTTTTTACCGGAGCAACGATTTTCTCACCTCCCCCGGCGACCCGCTGGTCTTGGTCTTGCCGCTGGCGGACGCCCGGAGGGCGCTCCCCTAATCCTTCAGGATAATGGCGGTAAATATTATTTTTTAGCTGTGTGAGTTTTTCCAGCTTGCTCGATCTTTTTTGAATTCCTCTCGGCTTTCCAAAGGTTCATCAATGAACCTTTTATATGACTGGCCCTCTAAACTTGCCTTCCGATCTTGAGTTGTTCTCGCCGTAGCCTCTCGCTTTATTTTCTTAAATTCTCTTTTTTGCTTTTCCGAATTGCGAGCGTTTCTCTCTGCCTTTTTCCTTTCAATTTCCCTCGCTCCTTCTTTGGGACCTTGCCCTAGTTCTTCTCTTGTAGCCTGGCTCATGACAAGTTGGTTCAAATCAACTGGGTTTTGACGCCATTTCAAATAGGCGAATGCGTGCTTGGTCGAGGCTTCTACCTTCCCTTTACAAACATCAAGAAAGTGAACTTGAAGACTTGTAGTTGGTGCGCGTTTACCCAGCTCCAACTCTCGGAGGTTTTCGATACAAGGCCGAAGAAGCTCGATTTCTTCCCAGCTTAAATTTTTGCTTTGGCGTGACGACATCTAAAAAACACCGTGCCCATCATCCAACAAGTTCTCTGCAAGCGGTATCTTAGTAGATAAACCGTTTGGACACGAACTCCCCCTAATCCTCCAGGCCCATGAGCGCGGCCGCGAAGGGGCGGGCTTCGAAGGGGCGCAGGTCTTCGATGGCTTCGCCGACGCCGACGGCGATCACCGGGAGGGCGAATTTTTGCGCCAGGGCCACCAGGACGCCGCCCCGCGCGGTGCCGTCGAGCTTGGTAACGGCGAGGCTGCTGACCGCCACCAGGCGCTGGAAGGTCTCGACCTGGGCGTGAGCGTTCTGGCCGACCGTGGCGTCGAGCACCAGCAGGACGTCATGGGGCGCGCCTTCGTCGAGCTTCTTGAGAACCCGCGATATCTTTTCCAGCTCGGCCATGAGTTCGGCCTTGTTGTGCAGCCGCCCGGCGGTGTCGATGAGCAGCAGGTCCACGCCCGCCTCGCGCGCCTGAATGAGCGCGTCATAGGCGAGGCCGGCGGCGTCGGCGCCGGGCTTGGCCGCGACCACCGCACAGCCTGAGCGCTCGCCCCAGGCCTGAAGCTGCTCGATGGCGGCGGCGCGGAAGGTGTCGCAGGCGGCGAGCATGACCCCATGGCCCTCATCGCGCCACTGTTTGGCGAGCTTGCCGATGGTCGTCGTCTTGCCGGTGCCGTTGACGCCGACCACCAGCACCACATGGGGCGAATGTGCCGGATCGAGCGCCAGGGGCCGCGCCACGGGCTCGAGGATGTCGGCAATCTGGCCGGCCAGGGCGCGGCGCACCTCCTCAGGGCTAATGTCCTTGTCGAAGCGGTCGCGGGCCAGCTCGGCGGTCAGCGAAGCGGCGGTCTCGACGCCGAGATCGGCGGTGATCAGAAGTTCTTCGAGCTCCTCAAGGGCTTCGGCGTCCAGGCGGCGCTTGGTGAAGATTCCGCCGATGCCGTCGGCGAGTTTCGACGACGACCGCGAGAGCCCCGCCTTGAGCCGGGAAAACCAGCCGCCTTCAGTCTTCATATCGCTCTCTTCATACCGCTCTGTGGCATTAAACGCTTGGCGTCGCAATGAGGACGCCGTCAACCACCGCGCTCGCGGTCGCTTGCACCAGGTCGCCAGGCGAATAATCACACGTCGCGTACGCGCCGCCATCCAGGCGGACCTGGGCGTAATGCTGGCTGCGGCCTTCGCGGCCCCGCTCGATCAGCACCTCCAGGGTCTCGCCCAGGCGGTCCTTGAGATAACGCTCCTGAGACCGCATGCCGGCCTCGCGCAGACGGGCGGCGCGCGCCTTGGCCACCGGCTTGGGGGTTTGCGGCATCAGCGCCGCCGGGGTGCCCGCCCGCGCCGAATAGGGAAACACATGCAGGAAGGCGAGAGCGGCCTGATCAACCAGATCGAGGCTGCGTTGGAACATAGCCTCGGTCTCGGTGGGAAAGCCGGCGATCAGGTCGGCGCCCAGGGCGATGTCGGGCCGGAGTGCGCGCACGCGCGCGCAGAAGGCCAGGGCGTCGGCCCGGCAATGGCGCCGCTTCATGCGCTTGAGCACCATATCGTCGCCGGCCTGGAGGCTGAGATGAAGATGCGGCATAAGCCGGGGCTCATGGGCGATCAACTCCATCAGATCGTCATCGATCTCGGCCACATCGATCGAAGACAAACGCAGGCGGGGCAGGTCCGGCACGGCGTCGAGCAGGGCGCGGACCATGGCGCCGAGGCTCAAATCGGCAGCGTCATAGGACGTGAGATCGACCCCGGTGAGGACAATTTCCTTGTACCCGCCATCGATCAGACGGCGGGTCTGTTCAACGATTTCGCCGAGCGCAAGGCTGCGGCTGTTGCCCCGGCCATAGGGGATAATGCAGAAGGTGCAGCGGTGATCGCAGCCGTTCTGCACCTGGACGAAGACGCGCGCCCGGCCCTCGAAGCCGGTGACCAGATGGGGCGCGGTCGCGCGGGCGGTCATGATATCGCCGACCCGGACCCTCTGATTGCCAGCGAAGGCATCAGGCGCGAGCTTCTCGCCGTTGCCGAGTAAAAGGTCGACCTCGGTCATGGCGGCGTAGCGTTGCGGGTCTATCTGGGCGGCACAGCCGGTGACGATGATACGGGCATCGGGAGAATTGCGCCGGGCGCGGCGGATCGCCTGGCGCACCTGGCGCTCGGCCTCGGCGGTCACCGCGCAACTGTTGATGATGATGGTGTTCTCAAGCCCCTCCGCATGGCCGCGCATGATCTCGGATTCATAGGCATTGAGGCGGCAGCCGAAGGTCAGTATTTCCGCGCTCATGATGGTACTACGAATTCTGGCAGCTCGCCGTGGAAGCTGACCGCCGTCGGGCCGATCATCAGTACATGGCCGTCGTCGCGCCACTCGATATGCAGATCGCCGCCGTCCAAGGTGATGTCGGTGGCGCGCCCGGTCAGGCCGCGCCGCGCCGCCGCCACCCCGGTAGCGCAGGCCCCGGTGCCGCAGGCCCGGGTAATGCCAACGCCGCGCTCCCACACCCGCATGCGGATCTTGTCGGGCGCGGTGATCTGGGCGAACTCCACATTGGTGCGCATGGGGAAGCGGGCGCTGTGTTCGAGGTGTGGCCCGAGCCATTCGATATCGATTGCTTCCACGTCATCGACGAAAAACACCGCATGGGGATTGCCCATACCGACGGCGACGGCGGGCCCCAGCTCCGGGTGCCCCATGTCGATTTCAAGGCTGTCCATTTCATCCTCAAGCGGGATATCGCGCCACTCGAGCCGGGCGACACCCATATCCACAGTGATCAGGCCGCCATCCGCCCGGCTGCATTCTATCAGCCCGGCCGGGCTCTCGATGACCATGCGGTCGCGCCCGCTCTCATCCAGCAAATACCGGGCGATGCAGCGCGCCCCGTTGCCGCAGGCCTCGGCGAAGCTGCCGTCGGCGTTGCGGATGTCCATGCGGGCGTCGGCGCCCTCGGCCGCACCATCCTTTGTGGCGGCCTCGATAACGATGATCTGATCGCAGCCCACGCCCAAGCGCCGGTCAGCCAGGGCGCGCATGCGGGCCGGATCAAGGTCGATAGACGCGGATCGCCCGTCGAAGACAACAAAATCGTTGCCCAGCCCCTGCATCTTTATGAAAGCACCGCCCGTCATAGGCCGGGTTATAGGGCGCGGGCTGCTGCCCCGTCCAATTCTTTATCCAGTCTTGTCGTCCATGATTGGGAGTTGCGTATCTTTTTCAGGCTTATCGCTTGTCGCCGTCATCTTCCAGGCGAGACCCACTGCGACGAGGGCCTGAATTAAATAGGGTAACGAGAGGGCCGCCCAATTTTGCGGAAATGCATCTGGTCGCCAAATAAGGTCAGTGAAAAGCTGTAGGAGCCGATATCCCCAGTAGGGGACCAGAAGAAGTCCCAAATACCACGCCACCGTCCTTCGACGAACGCTGGGGAAAATAAATTTCACGGCGGCAAGCCCGCTGATTACACCCAACAGGCCCGCCATAATGGAGACGACATAAGGCACAGTATTGGCCCAAAATTCTCCAGCGAATCGGTTGACAACCTCTGTAATAATAAACGCGACGAGGTATATAATTAGGGGCTGACATAGATAAGGAATTTTCCATATGAATGTCAGATGGTTAGCAAGAGACGCAAAAGCAGGCTTTCGGCAAGTATTCAGCAAGCTCTGATTCAGCACTTTGTCGCAGGCGCATCAGCCCGGTCAGCTGCTGA
>JAYGED010000237.1:0-6441 GCA_046582565.1 Alphaproteobacteria bacterium | reverse complement strand
AGGAAGCCATCAATCGCTTCGTCGCCGAAACCAACAAAAACCCCAAACCCTTTACCTGGACCGCTGATCCAGACAAGATTATTGCTGCCGTCAAAAGAGGGTACCAAGCGTTAGACTCCATCCACTAGCCGGCGAGATAAGACACCAGATGATCGCTCAGGTCGCGCGCGTCATCACCGGCGCCGTCTAACAGCGTCGATTTGCGGCGGCGGAGAAATTGTAGCCCCATCAGGTACAGGCCGGGTGAGTCAACGATTCCGCCATCGTGGCGAACCTGCCCTTTGCGGTCGAACACGGGCACGTCGAGCCAAGAATAATCGGGCCGGTACCCGGTCGCCCAGATGATCGTGCCGATCTCTCCCTTGCTGAAATCCATACCCAGCGGCGGCGAGTCCTCAACCTCGGTGGGCGGCAACTGGTACGGCGCCTCAACCTCGCCATCGAGGCCGTTCGCAGTTGCCCATTCATCGATGGTGCCCAGCAATCGATTCATCTTGAGGTCGGACATCGCACATTGATTGAGCAGCGCGCCCGAGAACTGGCCCTTGCCGTCCTGTATGCCGGAGAACCGGCCGATAAGCTTTACCCCCATACTGGTAAGCGCATTGATATCCAAGGTCTCCCTCTCGGGCGAGCCGGTCAGCTGCAGGGAGGGAACCTTGCGCGCCCTGACGATGTCATCGATTTCGTCGTAGCGTTCATCCTGTACGCCGGCGGCGTCCATCCACCATTCCAGGTCCCGGCCCCGGTAGGTGCGCGGTGCGCGGATATGCTCGCCGACGGCCAGGGTCACCGGACGGCCGGAAATGTGGATATCCTTGGCAAGCTGTGTGCCGGTCGCCGAAGCGCCGACCATCAGCACGCCGCCCTGCGCCAGTTGATCCGGGTTGCGGTATTCCATGGGCGTCATGGTGGCAATCGAGGATGGCAGCGCCTCGACGATCGCGGGAACACGCGGGATATTGCAGGCCCCGCTCGCCATCACCACGGTGCGGCATTGCCAGTCGCCCTGGTCCGTTGACACCAGATAGCCCGAATCGGTCTTGGCCACCGATGTCACAAGCGTCTGGCTGTGCACAGGCGCTGCAATCACCTTCGCGTAACGATCGATAAAGGCGATGGTTTCGGGCATCGTCCGGTAGCCGTCGGGATCGTCGCCTTCATAGCCATAGCCCGGCAGCCGGCTCTGCCAATTGGGGGTCAGCAGCCGAAGCGAATCCCACCGCTCTGTTCGCCATGAATTGGCCACCTCACCGCGCTCGATCAAGACATGGTCGATCGAGCGATCGGTGAGGCATTTGCTCATGGCCAGCCCGGCATGGCCGGCGCCGATCACGACCGTGGTTATCGCCGGCACGAGTAGCGACGCTTCAGGCTGTAGACTGTCCGGTCAGTTTACTTCGACGGTGACGTTGGTCGGATTGGTAACGATGTCGTAGACGGCGGAACGCTTCTGCGACTGGGCCACCAGCGCTTTGATGTCGTCCTCGCTCGCATCGGCGTCGATTTTATAGCTCACCTTGATACCGTCGAAACCGTTGCGCACATCGCTGTCGATTCCCAGGATGCCCTGGATGTCCATGCCGCCCTCGAGCGTCGCCGTCACTGAATTCAGTTGGATCTCTCTATGCTGAGCGACCGCTGCGATGCCGGCCGTCAGGCAACTGGCCAGCCCGACCAGCACATATTCGACAGGCGTGGCGCCCCTGTCCTCGGAGGCGAAGCATAAGGGGTGGTCGGCGTCGAAATTGAATACGGTGGTGCGCTCTTGCTCTTCGCCGAGGCCGAAGAAGCCCTCAACGGTCGAGTGGCTGTAGGTGCCATTCTCCCATTTGCAGGATGCCCGCCACGTAAATTTCGCGCCTTCCGGAGCTTCGGTCAGCGCCTCGCGGGCGCCAAGCAGTGCTTCGACATTTACGCCATTATCAACAGTATCAGCCATGGTATTGCTCCCTGATGTTTGCCCCTATCCCGAGTTTATAGCTTCCGTTATAGCCAATAATGCCGCCGAGGTCTCTTGACTCTTTGCCGGGCTAATTTTTCCGCTAATTCTCCAGAACCTGTTTGCGGCCGAAACTAAACAGGGCTTCGTTGCCGGGCTCGGGGTGCTGCGGCACGTTGCAGGCGAGCAGCAGAGAGAAGGCCGCCATGGCGCCGCCGATCAGGAAAACCATGGCCGGCGAGGTCAGCCACAGAAAGCCCAGGACCACCGGCACCGTCACTGCCGCCGTATGGTCGATGGAGAAGCTCACCCCCGCCGTCGAGGCGATGTCGGCGGGATTGGCGATCTTCTGAAAATAACTGCTGATCGCCAGGGCCAGGGCAAAAAACAAGTGATCGACCACATAGAGACCCGCGGCCAGAGCGGCGTTCTCGACAAAGGCGTAGCCGACGAACACGCCGATCAGGCCGAGATATTCGAAGATCAGCGCCCGGCGTTCTCCCCAGTGCGCCACAAGCCGTCCGACCCGTGGCGCCAACCACATGTTTATGGCTGCGTTGAACAGGAACAAAAGGGTGATGTCGTCCACGCCGAAGCCGAATTTTTCGACCATGAGAAAGCCGGCGAAGACGACAAATATCTGCCGTCGGGCGCCGCCCATGAAGGACAATAGATAAAACAGCCAATAGCGCCGCCTGATGACCAGATGGCGATGCTGCTCGACAGCGCCGCTATAGCGAGGATAGATGAACCAGCAGACCAAGGCCACCAGCGCCGTCACGCCGCCGCCGATCATATAGACCCAGTAAAAATCGAGGGTGGCGAAATCGAAAACCAGCCAGACCATGGCGAAGGTGAGGGTCGACGTCGCCGAGCCCACGGCGATGACGCGGCCCAGCATCTCGGGCGTTTTCTTAATCGGGGTCCATTGCAGCACCAGGGAATGCTCCATGGTCGCGTAATAATGATAGCCCAGCGACATCAGCACCGTGGTGCAGTAGAGGCCGACCACCGTGGGGAAGAAGCCGGTTATCGCCGTGCCGATACCGAGCAGCAGGAGAGACGCCAGAACCAGGGTCTGCTCGCGCATAAGGATCAGAACAAATACCACCCCGAAGGCCAGGAAGCCCGGCACCTCGCGTAAGCTTTGCAGGATGCCAATTTCGACCCCGGTGAAGCCGGCGCGCTCAATGACAAAATTGTTGAGCAGCGAGCTCCAGGTGGCGAAGCTGAAGGGCACCGCCCCGGCCATGACCAGGAGCAGGACTTCGGGCCGCCGCCAACCGCCGGCGAAAAAATTGCGTAAATTTTGCATGGAGTCTATGTAGAACCAACGCGGCAGAAAGTCGTGTATAAATTTCTGGCATAAATTTCGATAGGCAGTGAAATGACGCTTTTGATTACCGGCGGCGGTGGATTCGTCTTGAGTCATCTGGCGCGAACCTGGCTCGATGCCGAAGGCAGCGCCCGAGTGGTGGTGCTCGATGCGTCGCCCCTCGATCCTGTGGTGGAACGCTTCTTTGCTCCAGTGGCGGATAGACTGGACTATATTCAGGCCGATATTCTCGCTGGCGACACGCTGGCCAAAATCGCCGACGCCCATGACATCACCAAAATCGTCCATGGCGCTACGATCACCTCCATGCAGGGAGAGGGCGGCCCAGCTGCCGATCCGCGCCGGCTGCTCTCGGTCAATATTCAGGGCACGGCGCATCTTCTGCATTGGGCAACCGGCCTGGACAATCTGTCCCGCTTTATCCATGTGAGTTCCGGCTCGGTCTATGGCGGCGGACCGGCGGAGGGTCCGGTGCCGGAAGAGGGCTATGTCGGCCCGGACGGGTTCTATGCACTCAGCAAATGGGCCTCTGAGCTGGTTGCCAATCAATATGGCGCGTCCTATGGGGTGCCGGTGGTTTCGGTGCGCTTCTCGGGCGTCTACGGCCCCATGGACCGCATCACCCATGCGCGCACCGTGCGCTGCGAGCCCAACCGGATCGCCCATCTCGCCCTGGCCGGCGAGACCATCAAGGTCGATCATTTGGACGGCGTCGGCGATTGGATCCACGGTGGCGATGTGGCAGGGGGGCTGTGTCATCTGCTGAATGCCAAGGCCCCCGCCCATGCGGTCTACAACATCGCTTATGGCGAGCTCGCCACCATTGCCGATCTCATCGCCTATGTGGCCGAAGTGGTTCCCGGCGTTCGCCATGAAGTGGTGGCTGACACCGAAGCCAATGTGCTGGGTGATGCCCGGCGGCGCACCGGGCGTTTCGGCGCCTATGACATCGCGCGCATGACGGACGAATTCGGCTGGCGTCCACGTCCCCTTCGTGACGCCATACATGACTACATCGCCTGGCTGAAAGAGAGCTAACGCCTGGTTGTAATCGCCAGCCCCGCCGCCAGCACCAAGGCCGCCGCGGCGGCCAGGGAGGGCGCCAGAAAGCTATCGTCGATGCCGTGGGCATAGCCGGCGAAGGTCGGCCCGATGATCTGGCCGAGGGCGAAGGCGGCGGTTAAGAACCCCAGATCGCGGCGTGTGTTGCCCGTCGATAAGTCGCGAGCCTTGACCAATCCAAGAGCTGTAATGCCGATGAAGGTGCCGCCGAGGAGCACGGCAGACAGCAGGATGGCCGTCGGTGTGAGCACCAGGACGCTCAAGGCGACACCCACCGCTTCGGTCAGGCAGGCGGCCGAAAAGGCCTGGCTAACACCGATGCGACGCCCTACCCAGAGCCACACAAGGCCCGAGGGAAAAGCCGCCACGCCGACCACCAGCCAGATCACCGGCTCGACGGATTGTATTTCGGGCTGAGAGCGCACCATGGCCGAGATGAAGGTCGCGGTGATGATATAGCCGAAGCCGAACAGCCCATAGGCGACGATCAGCACGATCAAAGCGCGATCCATGGGCGCCGCACTCGACGTCACGGCGTCCTGCTGAACGGCGATGTCGCCGGGGGTCACCCAGGCCGCCAGCCCCAAGGCCGCGCAGGACAGGGCGCCGGCATAGAACCATTGCACCTGCCAGCCGTATCCCAGGGTGGCGAGCCCGGAGATCAGCAGGGCGGACAGGACGATGCCCAGACCGACGCCGGAGAAATTGACCGCAAACAATTCCATGCGTCCCGCCGCCTTCAGGTGATCGAGAACGAAGGTGATGGTCACCACCAGGACCAGGGCGCTGGCGACCCCGCCGATGAAGCGCAGGATCAGGAAGGGCAGCATCGACGAAGGCAGGCCCATGGCGCCGGTCGAGAGGGCGCTTATGGCCAAGGCGCCGAGGATCCAGTTGCGCCGCCCGCCCGGCAGGGCAATGAGCGACGCGGCCAGGGCGCCGACCAGATAGCCGAGATAGTTTGCCGAGGCGATGAGCCCGCCCTGAGCCTTGGTCAGTCCCAGGCCCTCGTCCATGAAAGGCAGGATCGGTGTATAGACGAAACGGCCGATGCCCATGGCCGCCGCGATGACGATCAGCCCGCCGAGTGCGACCCGCTCGGGAACCCCCGTGATCAAAGCGCGGCGATCTCGATGATCACTTTGCCGAAAGAGCCGTCCTCGACCGCCTGATGGGCGGCGGCGGTATCCTCAAGGGAAAATCGAGGCCCGATATGGTGACTGAGGTCGCCGCTCTCGGCCCAGCGGGTGATATCGGCGACGGCCTGGCTTTTGGCCGCTTCGGGCATGCCGAAGACCAGCACCGGGCGCAGGGTCGTGTTGCCGTAGACCATGCGGTAGAAGGGCAAGGTCGGCTCGAGCACGGCGTCGGAGGCATAGGAGGCGATCACTCCATTATTGGCGATCACCGCAAGGGAGGACTCGAGATTGCCGCCGAATTCCACCTCGACGATGCGGTCGACCCCCGCGCCGCCGGTAATCTCGGCGACACGGGCGGCGACGTCCTCAGTCTTGTAGTCGAGGATTTCAGGGGCGCCGGCGGCCTTGGCGACCGCCGCTTTTTCCGCACTGCTCACCGTGGCGATCACCCGCGCCCCACCGAGGGCGGCGAACTGAAGGGCGTAGCGCCCGACCGCGCCGGCGCCGCCGGTCACCAGTATTGTCTGGCCGTCGATGGGCCCGTCGGCGAAGACGCAGCGATGGGCGGTCATCGCCGGGATGCCGAGGCAGGCGCCGGCATCGAAACCGACGCTGTCGGGAAGCTTGATGGCGCGATCCGCCGCCAGGGTCACATAGTCGGCGGCGCTGCCATTCGCGCTGCCCCACTGGGCCTCGTAGATCCATACGCGCTCGCCGCGCCGCGCCTCATCGACGCCGTCGCCGAGGGCGTCGACCAGCCCGGCGCCGTCGAAATGCGGCACCACCCGAGGGGCGTCCATGGCGCCGCGCCCGCCCCGGCGGCGCTTGCAATCCACCGGGTTGACGCCGGAGGTTGCCAGCGCCACGCGCAGCTCGCCGGGCCCCGGCGCGGGCTTGTCCATCTCGCCAAGCCGCAGCACATCGGCCGCCGCGCCGTTTTCCTCGTACCATACAGCCCGCAT
>JAYGED010000178.1:0-51203 GCA_046582565.1 Alphaproteobacteria bacterium | reverse complement strand
TTGGGCAACAGATAGGGCGCTTCGCTGTAGAACATGTTGGTCAGGGCGATGACCATCTGGGGATGTTCGTAAAACCGGTCGGCCAGCTTGCCGGTGGTGATGCGCATGTCTTCGCGGCTGATCTCCTTGCCGACAACCATGATAGGCGACGTCGGCCAGCGCCGGTGAATATCGCGCAGCACCATGCTGAGGACCGTGCCGTCGCCCATGCCGGCGTCAAACAGCCGGATCGCCGGCGGGCGCGGCTTGAGCTGATCGAGTTCTCGGCCGATGCGTTCGGCGGTCACCTGCTTCTCACCGCAGGTGGTGACGAACATGAGATATTTCTCGCGGTTATCGAAGAAGCGGAAGGGCTGATCGCCAACGGTCTGATTACTCATCTCGGGAATTCCCCCTTACGGTCGCCCAAGGGCTCCCTGCGTTCAGTCGCCACGCAGGCTTACGCCGGGTAAGCCGGCGGCTCGCGCTTGCTCGCTTGCTTCTCCGATCGTTAACGGTCGGAGAATGCTATGAGGCTGAATAATAGGCACTCTTAAACCCGCCTTAGGCCACCCGGCCGTGGCAATGCTTGTATTTTTTGCCCGAGCCGCAGGGACAGGGTTTGTTGCGCCCGACCTTGCCCCAGGGTGACGCCGAACTCGCCTGGGCGGGCGCAAACGGCGGGGCCTTCGCCTTCTCACCAGGCAGGCTGCGACTTTCACTCATCACTTGGCGGGGCGGCGATGGGGCCGAGAAACCGTCTTCCTGTTCCGGCGCCACGCGAAGCTCGATGTGGGATAGCACCGCGGTCATGGTCTCGCGCAGGGTCGACAGCATGCCGTTGAACATGTCGAAGGCTTCGCGTTTGTATTCGTTCAGCGGATCGCGCTGCGCATAGGCGCGCAGGCCGATACCCTGGCGCAGATGGTCGAGGGCCAGCAGATGGGTCTTCCATTGCTGATCGAGGATTTGCAGAAGCAGGCTCTTTTCGGCCATGCGCATGACTTCCACCGAGAAGCGTTCTTCTTTCTCGGCCATCCATGTGTCGGAGGCAGCGGTTATACGCTCGAGAATTTCCGCATCGGCGATGCCTTCCTCAGCCGCCCAGTCCTCGGCCGGCAGATCAAGCGCCAGCAATCGGATCGCTTCCGTATGGAGCGATTTCATCTCCCATTGTTCGGGGTAGGCCTTTTCGGGAATGAAGCGCTCGACCATGTCCTCGATCACCTCATGGCGCATGTCGGCCACCATGGTCTCGACCTCGGCGGCGCGCATCAAATCGATGCGCTGCTCATAGATTACCTTGCGCTGGTCGTTCATCACGTCGTCGAACTTGAGCAGGTTCTTGCGGATTTCGAAGTTGCGCTCCTCGACCTTCTTCTGGGCCTTCTCGATAGCCTTGTTGATCCAGGTATGAACGATCGCTTCGCCGTCTTCGAGGCCGAGCTTTTGCAGCATTCCGTCCATGCGGTCGGAGCCGAAGATGCGCATCAGATCGTCGCGCAGCGAGAGGAAGAATTTCGACGTGCCGGGATCGCCCTGGCGGCCTGAGCGCCCGCGCAGCTGATTGTCGATGCGGCGGGACTCATGGCGCTCGGTGCCGAGCACGAACAGCCCGCCGGCGGCGATGACTTTTGCCTTGTTGGCCTCGATCTCGGCGGTGATTTCGGCGATACGGCGAGTCCGCTCTTGCTCACCCGCATCCGGGTCAATCTCCTGGGAGATGCGCATGTCGAGATTGCCGCCAAGCTGGATGTCGGTGCCGCGCCCGGCCATGTTGGTGGCGATGGTGACCATTCCCAAGCCGCCGGCTTGTGCGATGATCGAGGCTTCCTGCTCGTGATAGCGCGCATTCAGCACATTATGCTTGACCTTGCGCTTCTTCAGCAGGGTCGAAAGTTCTTCCGATTTCTCGATACTCACCGTACCCACCAGCAGCGGCTGGCCGGCTTCCTGGCGCTCTTCGATAAGATCGACGACGGCGTTGAATTTTTCCTCGACCGTGCGATAGATCTCATCGTCCTGGTCTTCGCGGATGGCCGGAAGATTGGTGTCCATTTCGATAACTTCGAGCTTGTAGATATCGTCGAACTCGCCCGCTTCGGTCATCGCCGTGCCGGTCATACCCGAAAGCTTAGGGTACAGCCTGAAATAATTCTGGAAGGTGATTGAGGCCAGGGTCTGGTTCTCGTTCTGGATGGTGACGCCTTCCTTACCCTCCAACGCCTGATGCAGCCCGTCGGAATAGCGCCGACCTTCCATCATGCGCCCGGTGAATTCATCGATGATGATGACCATGTCGTCCTTGACGATATAATCCTTGTCGCGCTCGAACAGATGATGGGCGCGCAGCGCCTGATTGACGTGATGGACGATGGAGACATTTTCGATGTCGTACAGGTTCTCACCCTCGAGCAGGCCGGCCTCTTTCAACAGGGCCTCGATGGTCTCGGTGCCGATCTCGGTCAGGGTCGCCGAGCGCGCCTTCTCGTCCACTTCATAATCGTCTGCGCCGAGCCGCGGGATGAACTTGTCGATCTTGACATAGAGTTCGGTGTTGTCCTCGGTCGGACCGGAAATGATCAACGGCGTGCGCGCCTCGTCGATCAGGATGGAGTCGACCTCGTCAACGATGGCGAAATTGAACGGCCGCTGGACCATGGTATCGAGGGTGAACTTCATATTGTCGCGCAGATAATCGAAGCCGTATTCGTTGTTGGTGCCGTAGGTCACATCGGCGGCGTATTGCTCGCGGCGCTGTTCGTCGTCCAGGCCGTGGACGATGCAGCCCACGGTGAGCCCGAGAAATTCGTAAATCTGCCCCATCCAGCGGGAATCGCGGGCCGCCAGATAATCGTTGACCGTCACCACATGGACGCCGCGCCCGGTAAGGGCGTTGAGATAGACCGCTAGGGTCGCCACCAGGGTCTTGCCTTCGCCGGTCTTCATCTCGGCGATCTTGCCGTCATGCAGCACAATGCCGCCCATGAGCTGTACGTCAAAATGACGCTGGCCCAGGGTGCGCTTGGCGGCTTCGCGGACCGTGGCGAAGGCGTCGGGCAGAATATCGTCGAGACTGTCACCGCCGGCCAGACGCGTACGCAGCATGTCCGTGCGGGCACGAACGCCGTCGTCGTCGAGCGCCTCGAGGCTGGCTTCAAGCTCGTTGATCGCCGCGACCGTGACTTCGAAGGTTTTTAGGATGCGGTCGTTGGCGGAGCCGAACAAGCGCTGCGCAAGAGAGCCGAACATGACGGTGAGCAAGCCTTTTAAGACATCAGGAGCCGCAGGCGACGGGGAACCGCCTGTCACGGTCAGACATAAGCAACACAAGGGTTTAAGTCAATGTCCTGCCCTGGGGCAGCTGGGGGCGGGGGCGGGCTTGTGCCAAGGCCGGTGATGTGCATGATCTGCCCCTCGCCTCAAGGTTCTGGAGTTTAAATCGCAGTCCATGGCCAAAAAACTTCCCGTCTCGCCCCTCGCGCCCGATTCCTTCCCCCCTATGCCGGTGGTGGCCGGGGTGCGGCTTGCGGCGACCATGAGTGGTGAGCGCTACAAGGGGCGTAACGACCTCACCTTGATCACTGTGGCGGCAGGAACCACGGTTGCCGGGGTGTTTACCCGCTCGCGAACCGCTTCGGCTCCGGTCGGCTGGTGCCGCGACGCGCTCAATCACGATGCGCCGCGCGCCCTGGTTGTCAACGCCGGTAACGCCAATGCCTTCACCGGGGCGGCCGGGCTCGATACCGTGCGGCGCACCGCGGAAATAACCGCCGGCCTGGTCGGAGCCGAGCCCGAGGGCATCTACATCGCCTCGACCGGCGTCATCGGCGAAACCCTGAGCACGGAAAAAATCACCGACGCTCTGGACGGTCTTTACGCCGCGCAGAAAGACGCCGGCTGGGAGGACGCCGCCCGGGCGATCATGACCACCGACACCTACCCCAAGGGCGCCACCCGCCAGGCGACCGTCGACGGCGTCACGGTCACGCTGAACGGCTTTGCCAAGGGCTCGGGCATGATCGCCCCCGACATGGCAACCATGCTGTGCTTTGTTTTTACCGATGCGGCTGTCCCCGCCCCGGCGCTACAGGCCATGCTGGCCACCGCCAACAGCCGCTCGTTCAATTCCATCACCGTGGACAGCGATACCTCGACCAGCGATACCCTGCTGGTCTTCGCCACCGGCCAGGCCGCCCCAGCCGACGCGCCCGAGTCATCAAGCAAGGCGCGCTACCGCGATTTCCGGGGCGCTCTTGAAGAATTGCTCATGGACCTTGCCCAGCAGGTGGTTCGCGACGGCGAAGGGGCAGGCAAATTCATCACCATCAACATCAGCGGCGCCGCCTCGGTGAAATCGGCGCGGCGTATCGGCCTCGCCATCGGCAATTCGCCTCTGGTCAAGACCGCCATCGCCGGCGAAGACGCCAACTGGGGACGCATCGTCATGGCTGTCGGCAAGGCCGGCGAGGAGGCCGACCGGGACCGCATGAGCATCAGCATGGGCGGCGTGCTGATCGCCGAGAACGGCGTCGCCCATGCCGATTACGACGAGGCCGCGGTGATGCCCCATATGCGGGGCCGCGAGATCGTCATCGATGTGGATGTCGGGGTGGGGCGCGGCCGCGCCACGGTCTGGAGTTGCGACCTGACCCACGGCTATATCGACATCAACGCCGATTACCGGTCGTGAAAACCCTGCTGGTCGTCGCCTGCGCCCTGATTGACATCGATGAGCGGGTGCTGTTGGCGCGCCGCCCCGAGGGCAAGCCTATGGCCGGGTTGTGGGAGTTTCCCGGCGGCAAGGTCGAGGCCGGCGAGACCCCGGAGGCGGCCCTCGATCGCGAGCTTCGGGAAGAACTCGGCATCGACATATGCCTGCCCTGCCTGTCGCCCCTGAGCTTCGCCTCTCACGCTTACGACGATTTCCATCTGCTTATGCCGCTCTATATCCTGCGCAAGTGGGACGGCATCGCACAGCCCCGCGAGGGCCAGCAGATCAAATGGGCGCGGCCCGACAAATTGCGCGACTACCCCATGCCCCCCGCCGACGAGCCGCTCATCGCCACGCTCGAGGATTTATTGTGCTAGCCTCTCTACGGGGCCTTGGCGGCTTGACGAAGAGCAAGCACGTCGGTGGGATGCAGCGACCCCATGACCAGACGGGTGTTGCCCGGTTTGATAGAAAAATAGTGGCGCGCCCAGGGCAGACGGACGGTTCTTCCAAGGGCAAATTTTGTTGGCAGGTCGAGGCCGGCACTATTCATCCCCGCGGGCGAGGCGACCAGAATTTCTCCCCTATAGAGCTTATCGGGTTTCTTGCTGGTGCCAAAAGCCACCTCTATCGAGGCTCGACTGGTTTGAGGATCGATGAAGACGGCGCGAACAATAGCGGGGCGAGGCTTAGGGCCGGGTTTACCCGGCATCCCCTCATAGGAAAAATTGCACCAGACGACATCTCCAGGCTTGGGCAGGGTCGTCGGCTCATATCCTACCAGAGCGCAGGACCGATCTGCGTCTCACCGTCGAAGGCGTTATCGGGGAATTGCGCGCGAAGCCAGTCTATTTGTTTGTCGGACAGGGGCCCATCATCGGCGAGCGGGGTTTGGCTGATGCGCTCCCGCTCATGGACCAGCGCACTCAAGATGAAGTCGCGAAGCGACATGTTACGTGAACGGGCAAGCGCCATGGCCTCGTCCTTGGCGATCAGTGCATCAGAGCCGGACGTGAACCGCAGCACATAGTCATCAGTGGGCGTAGACATACAAATTCACTCGATATCTATTTAGATATCTAGAAGATATCATTTTATAGTACCAATTGCAACGCCGGACAGTTCCTACTTCGGCCGCGCCTTGTCGCCGGCCGGCTTTTCTTCCACGTCCAGGGCGTCGGCGAGGCGGGATTTGGCGGCGCCCGGACGCAGGGGCTGTTGCTGGCTCTCATGGGGCGCCCAGGCGGTCAGCCAGACGATTTGAAAGGTCGCGGCCAGGCGGCCGTCGCCATCGGCGAAGCGTTCTCTGTAAATATCCGCCGCCGCCATCAGGGTGGCGCGCCGGCTGAAATGCTTGCGCCGCTCACACACCGCGTTGGTCTCGCCCATGCCGCGCAGATCATGCATCAGGGCGAAGGCGTCCGGATAACTCACGGTGAGATGATCGAGATCGGCCACCGGCAGGGCAAATCCCGCCCGCTGCAGGAGCGCCCCCATGTCCTGGAGATCGACCGTCGGCGACAGGCGCGGGCTGACGCCGCCCTCGCCGGCGCTTTCCGCCTGAGCCAGGGACTCGCGCAGCTCGCTCAGGGTTTCGCCCCCCAGCATGGCGGCGAGAAACAGCCCGTCGGGCTTCAGGCAGCGGCGGATTTGCACCAGGGCGCCGGGCAGGTCGTTGACCCAATGAAGGGTGAGCAGGCTGGTCACCAGATCGAAGCTGGCCGGCGCGAAGGGCAGCCATTCCTCGTCAGCGGCAATAGCGGGCCGGGAGCCGTGCGCTACCATGGCCGGCGACAGATCGGTCCGCACCACCAGCCCCGCGGGGGGCTCCGCGCCGACACCGCCCATATCGAGCGCACAGGAGAACGCCCGCTTGACGTCGCCGAGGCGTTCACGAAGACGCTGAGCGACTTCCTGGATGAGAAAATCATGCTCGCCGATCCGCGCCGCCGCCCGGTCGCGGTGACGGCGCACGGCCGTTCGGTCGAAAATTTCAACAGGCCCCTTCATGGCGCCATCATGGCGCGGACCCGGGAAAACCGAAAGCCCGCGTCATCGCCAAAACCACGGTCTTTCATGCCAGCGTTGAAGACACAAAAAGCGACGGCACGCCGCCGGTATGGAGAGCACAGACCGGCGCGCTTTTTGGAATGGAGCCGTCTTCGATCATCGATAGCAGCGCCGCAAAGGGTTTGGCGGTGTAGGTCGGCTCCAACAGCAGACCTTCGGATGTGGTGAAACGTTTCATTGCCTGGGCGGACTCCGGGCTTGCCATACCATAGCCGGGGCCCAGGAAGCTGTCGTCATAGCGCGCGATGGTGGAGGGGGCATTCTCAAGCACGCCCAGTTTCTCCGACACCGCCGCGAAGATGGTCTCGATCCGAGCCACCATTTCGTCCCGTTCGTATTCGACGCTGATGACGTGCACCTTGCCCGTATAGCCGCCGTGCAAAAGGCCATAGAGAAAGCCTGCCTGCGTCGGCCCCATGGAGCCCGGCATAACGATATGCTCGAAGCTTCCGACGGTCTCGGACGCCTGGCGAAGAAGCTCCTCGGCGGCGACCACGTAGCCCGCAGCACCCAGCACCGGATCGCCGATGATGTAGGGCCGCCGCCCGGCCTTGCGGAGTTCATGCGCCATTTCCTCGACCGCAATTTGCCGCGCCGGTTCGTCCAGAGGGCCGAGATAGCGAATCTCGGCCCCGTAAAGATGGTTCAAAAGCAGGTTTCCCTCGATCCGCGCGGGGCGGTCGGCATTGTGCAGGATGACGCAATCCAGCCCGGTTTTGGCTGCCGCCGCGGCGGTCAAGCGGCATTGGTTCGAGACCGGCTGTCCCGCGACCAACAGCATGTCGCAATCCTGGCTCATTGCCTCGCCTATCCAGAATTCCAGGCCCCGCACTTTGTTGCCGCCAAGACCGAGTGCCATGACGTCGTCACGTTTCACGAAGAGCGCGTCGTGGCCGAGCTCGGCTCCGATCCGGTGAAGCTGCTCAAGGGGGGTTGGACGCTCGATGAGCGAAATCCTGGGGAGGTGGCTATAGGGCATGGTTTTTTTGCTGCCGGTACTGATCACGGTGGCACGGTATCATGAGGATGCTAGAGCATATTCCGATCTTATGGGACTCTCTCGACGATCCCGCCACCGGCGGCCATACTCGGGCCATGACCCTCACCCGCCCTTACGCGTCATCGCCAAGGCGTTGGTTCGACACCCTACTGGACATATTGCTGCCGCCGCGCTGTCTCGCCTGCACGGCGTCGGTCGATGTGCCGGGCCGGCTGTGCGGCGATTGCTGGGCCGAGGTCGATTTCATCGCCGCGCCCTCTTGTCATTGCTGCGGCCTGCCCTTTGCCTTCGATGAAGGCGCGGGCGTCTTGTGCGAGGCCTGCCTCGGCAAGCCACCGGACTACGACCAGGCCCGCGCGGTGCTGCGCTATAACGGCGTCGTCGCCGCCTTGGTGAAGGGTTTCAAATATAACGACCGCACCCATGGGGCGCCGGCATTTGCCGCCTGGATGGGGCGTAGCAGCGCCGAGATTCTCAGCCACGCCGACGCGGTAACGCCGGTGCCGCTCCACCGCCGCCGCCTGTTCAGCAGGCGCTTCAACCAATCGGCTCTGCTGGCGCGCGAGATTGCTCACTTGACCGGGCTTGCCTTCGAGCCCGATTTGCTGATCCGCACCCGCAATACGGTGAGCCAGATTACTTTGACGCCGCTCAACCGCTTCGAGAATGTTCGCGGCGCCTTCTCCGTCCGTCCGGAGCGCGCCGTGGAAGGCCGGCGCATCGTCCTGATCGACGACGTGATGACCACCGGCGCCACCGTCAAGGCCTGCGCGCGAACACTCAAGCAAGCGGGCGCCGCAACTGTTGCCGTTTTGACTCTGGCCCGGGTAGTCGCAGAAGGCGACTGATACTATATTGTCACCTGCGAATAACATGAACCCTGAGAAGCGGAGGCGATTTGGCCAAAGTCGAGATTTACACCACCATGCTGTGCGGCTTTTGCGACGCGGCCAAAAATCTGCTGTCCAAGAAGGGCGTCGATTTCACCGAATATGACGTGATGTTCAAGCCGGGCCTGCGCGGCGAGATGACCGAACGCGCCGGCGGCGCTACATCGGTGCCGCAAATTTTCATCGACGACGTCGCCGTTGGCGGCTTCAACGAACTCATGGAACTCGAGCAGGATGATGTGCTCAACGCCATGCTGGAAGGATCCCCCTCATGACCGAGACAAGCGCTCAACCTTTCAAGGTCGCCTGTATTCAAAACACGGCGACACCCGATCTCGACGAAAATGTCGCAAAGCTGAGCTCCCTGATCCGAGACGCCGCCGCCGCGGGCGCCGATTTCATCACCATGCCCGAGCATTGCACCCTGATGGAGCCGCGCACCGCCGTGCTGCACGACCATGCGGTGCCGCTTGATGAGCATCCGACCTTGGCGCATCTGGCGGCGCTGGCCGCCGAGCTTGGGCGCTGGATGCTGATCGGCTCGCTGCCGGCGCGCGCGCCCGACGGACGCATCGCCAATTGCTCGGTGCTGCTCGATAACGGCGGCCGGGTAGTGGCGAGTTATGACAAGATTCATATGTTCGATGTGGACCTGCCGACCGGCGAGCGGTTCCGCGAATCAAAGGATTTCCAGCCCGGCCCCGAAGCGCGTCTGGCCGACACCCCCTGGGGAATGCTGGGCATGACCATCTGCTACGACCTGCGTTTCCCACAGCTCTACCGGGCCCTGGCCCAGGGCGGCGCGCGGTTCATGACCATCCCCGCCGCCTTCACCAAGGTGACCGGCGATGTCCATTGGGAGATTTTGCTGCGCGCCCGGGCCATCGAGAACTGCTGCTACGTCATCGCCCCCTGCCAGACCGGCCACCATTACGCCAAGCGCAATTCCTGCGGCCATTCGATGATCATCGACCCCTGGGGCAAGGTGCTCGCCGACGGCGGCGATGGTGTGGGCTTCGTCATGGCCGAGATCGACCCGGCGCGTATCGATCAGGTGCGCGCCATGATCCCGAGCCTCGACCATGACCGGCCTTTCACGGTGACGAATCTGGGGAAATCGCGCATATCCGCTGTATCTTAGCGCGTTTCGGCGCCGGCCGTTCGATATCCTCGTAGGCGATCACCATGAGGTGGCCGCGAACCGCCTCGAGTAGTTCGCCGGACTTGAGCAGATGATCGGGATTGCGCGGCCGGCCGAAGCGCTCATTGCCCAGGGCGAAGGTCTCGTAGATCAGCACCCCCCCTGGCTCCAGGCTTGCCATCAGCGCGGGGAACAGCGGCCTGTAGAGGTAGTTGGTCACCACCACGGCGCCGAATAACCGCCCCGCCAGCGGCCAGGGGCCGCCGTCCTCAAGATCACCCTCGATGGCGGTGAAGCCGGGCTCATCAAGCGCCACGGCGAGCCGCGAGAGAGTGCGGTCGAGCGCCGTGACCGCATGGCCAAGATTGAGAAAAACCCGCGAATGACGGCCGCTGCCGCAGGCAACATCGAGCACCTCGGCGCCCTCGTGCACCCGTGTGGCGAAGCGCACCACCCAGGGCGAGGGCTCATCGATTGGCGTATGATGGACAGTCTCGGTCATGGTCAGGCAGACAATTTCATGTTGTTTACAAATCCGAAAGCGATTATGTGGAAAATATGATTATTTGGCGATTATGCGAATAATAGGGACGCGGCGATGATCCTGTTCGATCTCAAATGTGCTGAGGACCATGTTTTCGAGGCGTGGTTCCGTGACAGCGAGACCTACGATACCCAGGCGGCGGCCGGCGAAATCGAGTGCCCGTTGTGCGGCGATTGCCGTATCACCAAGGCGCTGATGGCGCCCAACGTCGCCCGCAGCTCCGAGACCAGGGATCCCGCCCAGGCCGCCCAGATGATGCGCCAGCTGCAAGCCATGCACGAGGAAATCACCAAGAACAGCGACGATGTCGGCGAGAAATTCCCCGAAGAAGCGCGCAAAATTCATTACGGCGAGACCGAAAGGCGCAATATCCACGGCCGCGCCGACATGGCAGACGCCCGCGCCCTTGACGAAGAAGGCATCGAGTTCGGAATATTGCCGCCGCTGCCCAAGCGCCGGGATAATTAAAGCAATTTCGGTCGCCCAAAAGGGCTCCCTGCGTTCAAACGTCACGCAAACTTACACCGGGTAAGCCGGCGGCTCGCGCTTGCTCGCTTGCTTCTCCGACCGGTAGCGGTCGGAGAATGCTTGTGAGGCTGACAGCCCGATTCAGAGCCCTTCCTTCACCCCCACAGCCATATAGTTGACCGAGAGGTCGCGCGATAAGCTCCATTCGTCATCGAGCGGGTGGTAGCGCACGCCGTCCGTGGCGATGACGGCGATGCCGCGAGAGCGAAACTGGCGGGCCATTTCGGCCGGGCGCACGAATTTGCGCCAGTCGTGAGTGCCGGGCTTGAGCCAGCGCAGGAGATATTCGGCGCCGACGATGGCCAGGGCGAAAGCCTGAGGCGTTCGGTTCAGGGTGGCTACGACAATCAGGCCGCCGGGCCGCACCAGGGCGCAGGCCGCGGCGAAGAAGACATCGAGATCGGCGACATGCTCGATCACCTCCATGCAGAGCACCCCATCGTAGCGCGCGCCGGCGGCGGCCAGAGACTCGGCGTCGCCGTGGCGATAATCGATTTTGAGATCGCCGTCGGCGGCATGGCGCGCCGCCACCTCGATGCTAGCCCGGGCCGCATCGACGCCCACCACCTCGGCGCCGAGCCGCGCCAGGGGCTCGCACAGCAAGCCGCCGCCACAGCCGATATCAAGCAGGCGGAGCCCGGCGAAGGGCCGATCGCCGAGCGCATCGCGATCGAAATGGCGCGCGAGATGATCGCGGATATAGGCGATACGGACCGGGTTGATTTGGTGTAGCGCTTTGAGCCCGCCCTGGGGGTCCCACCATTCATCGGCGAGCAGATTAAACCGCTCGACTTCGTCGGCGTCGATCGATGCGGCGGCTGTATTGCTCATAATTACCCATAAGTCGGGGTTGAAACCGGATCGTCACCCCAGTATGTATACGCGCCCTAAACAGCATGCACTAGTGGATAGAATCTAACATATGGCCCGGCTGGTTCAAAAATACGGCGGCACGTCGGTTGGCGATATTGAGCGCATCAAAGCCGTTGCGCTGCGCGTTAAGGCGGCGGTCGACGACGGCAATCAGGTCGCCGTGGTGGTCTCGGCCATGGCCGGGGTGACCGACCGACTGGTCGGCTGGGTCAATGAGACGGCGCCGTTGCATGATGCCCGCGAATATGACGCCGTGGTCGCCACCGGCGAACAGGTGACCAGCGGGTTGCTCGCCCTGGCCTTGCAGAATATCGGCGTCTCGGCGCGCTCCTGGCACGGCTGGCAGCTTCCCCTGAGCACCGACGGCACCCATGGCGCTGCGCGGATCCTGTCCATCGACACCGCGGAGATCGAGAACCGCCTCGAGGCCGGCCAGGTCGCCGTGATCACCGGCTATCAGGGCCTCAGCCCCGAGGGCCGGATAACCACCCTGGGGCGCGGCGGATCGGACACCTCCGCTGTCGCACTGGCCGCGGCATTGGGCGCGGAACGCTGTGATATCTGCACCGATGTCGATGGCGTCTATACCGCCGATCCGCGCATCGTCTCGGCGGCCCACAAGCTCGATTTGATCACCTATGAAGAAATGCTCGAAATGGCGTCCCAGGGTGCCAAGGTCCTGCAAACCCGCGCCGTAGCGCTGGCCATGCGCCATCGGGTTCGCCTCCAGGTCCTGTCGAGTTTCACCCATTCCCCCGGAACCCTGGTCGTAGATGAGGATGAAATCGTGGAAGAGCAAATGGTAAGCGGCATCGCCTATAGCCGCGACGAGGCCAAGATCACCCTGGTCGGCGTGCAGGATAAACCCGGCGTCGCCGCCGCCATCTTCGGGCCCCTGGCCGACGCCAATGTCAATGTCGACATGATTGTGCAGAATGTCTCCGCCGACGGATCCCTGACCGACCTGACCTTCACGGTCACCACCGCCGATCTCGCGCGCACGGTGGCGCTGCTCGAAGACGGCGGGCGGGGTTTCGATTATAAGTCGCTGACGTCAGACGGCACTGTCGTCAAGGTCTCGGTGATCGGCGTCGGCATGCGCAGTCACGCCGGGGTGGCGACTATGATGTTCCAGACCCTGGCCGACAAGGGCATCAATATCCAGGTCATTTCGACTTCCGAAATCAAGATCAGCATCCTGATCGCCGAAGACTATCTCGAACTTGCCTTGCGCGCCCTGCACAGCGCCTATGGTCTGGATGCTGAATGATATTGTGTAGGGCAGCAATTTCTCTAGCTCGTTCCATGGTTTACCCAGCCCCTCCAGGCGTGTTAGTCTTGTTTAATGTGAGCAATGCATAATGAATACTTTGATTAAATGTGATGAGCGGCCCGCAACGTTAAAATGATGACTGAACCGGGCCGGGGATTTTGAGATGGCGCCAATTCATCTGCGTGAAATAAGTAGCGACGGTGTGCTCCTGCCCGGCGATGTTGCCGCTGAGCTCTATGCCGCCCGTCTGGAGCGTGGCGTTGATCTGCACGCCGTAGCGACTGAACTGCGAATTCAATACGATTATCTGCTGGCTATCGAGGAATGCCGGTTTTCCGATCTGCCCGGCCCGACCTATGTCATCGGCTTCCTGCGCAGCTACGCGGGCTATCTCGGTCTCGACGCCAATCTCCTGGTGCAGCGCTTCAAGGCCGAGACGACGGAATTCGAGCCCCGCCAGGATCTCAACATCCTGGAGCCCTACGACGAAGGCGGAGTGCCGACGGGCGCTCTCATCATGTTGGCCATGGTTCTCACCGTCAGCGCCTACGGGGGTTGGTATTATATGGTCAATCGCGACGACGTCGCCATCGAGCAGGTCCCCGAAGTGCCTGAGAGAATGGTGGCCGCCCTCGCGCCGGAGCCGGCAGCGGCGGTGGACCCGGTTGTGTTGCCAGAAGCAGAACCCACCCTGTCCGCCGAGCCCGTTCAAAGCGAACCGGAGCCGGAACCCGCAGCGGAGCCCACACCGGGACCCATAGTGGCCGAGGCCGAAGCCGCGCCGATGATACCGGCGGACCAGGCCGACGCACCCGTAACCGCTGCCGCCGCGATCCCGGTTGTTCTATCCGAGGAGTCCTTCGATGCAATCTTGGCATCGGCGATAGACCAAAATTCCGGGGACCAAAATCTCGTGGATGAAACCGAGCCCGCGCCCGAATCGGTTGTTGAGCCCGCTGCTATGCCGGAAACCCTGGAGCCGCTGGAAACGATAACCGAGACCCAGCCCGAGCCGGTGGCTGAAGCAGCGCTTATATCAGAGCCGTTCGTCGAAACCCCGCCAACCGAAATCGAGCCCGAACCAACGCCCGCCGAAACGCTTGAGGCCGCCCCGCTTGAAACCGCATCGTTACAGCCGGTTATTCCAGCGCCGATGATCGTCTCGAGTGATTATCTTCCCCGGGAGTTTGGTCAGGCCAATATCGGCTCGATAATCACCTTGCGCGCCCGCGAAGAAAGCTGGGTCCAGGTCACCGGCCTTAACAACGAACTGCTGCTGACTCGCATCCTGCGGGCGGGCGATATCTACCATGTTCCCAACCGCATCGGCCTGAAGTTGATGACCGGCAACGCGGGGGGCATTGAAATTCTGGTCGGCGGTGTGGTGACGCCGTCCCTGGGAGAAATCGGCAAGGTGCGCCGTCAGGTCTTGCTCGATCCCGAAAAGCTGCTTGCCGGGAGCATCAACAATCCCTAGAGCAATACCCGAAGATAATAAACCTATCTGGTTTATTATCTTCGGGTAAAATTGCTCTAGGTTTTAACGAGCTAGAGCATCTTTACCCGCCAGATTAAATTTCTAAGGCGATTCAATCTGGCGGATGATGCTCTAGTTGGCTTTACAGCCGCCCGCGCTCTACGTTATCAGTTGCATGAAAAATCGAGTTCGACTTAACCACCTCTTCAGGGCCTCATCATGAGCGTTCGCCCCTATCGCGATATCGACCGCCGCAAATCGTTGCGGGTTAATGTCGGCGGCGTGCCGGTCGGTGACGGCGCGCCGATTACCGTGCAATCCATGACCAACAGCCTGACCAGCGATGTGGCGGCCACGGTGGCGCAAATTCATGACCTGGAGGCGGCGGGCGCCGATATTGTGCGGGTTTCCTGCCCCGATCAGGCGTCGACGGCGGCGCTCAAGGATATTATCGCCGAGATAACCGTGCCCATCGTCGCCGACATTCATTTCCACTATAAGCGCGCCATCGAGGCCGCCGAGGCGGGCGCCGCCTGCCTGCGCATCAATCCCGGCAACATCGGCAAGGCGGAGCGCGTACGCGAGGTGGTGGCGGCGGCCAGGGACCATGGCTGCTCCATGCGCATCGGCGTCAATGCCGGCTCCCTGGAGCGTGACTTGCTGGAAAAATACGGCGAGCCTTGCCCTGAAGCCATGGTCGAGAGCGCCCTGAACCACGCCCACATCCTCGAAGACAATAATTTCCGTAATTTCAAGATCAGCGTCAAGGCGTCCGACGTGTTCCTCTCCGTCGCCGCCTATCAGGGCCTGGCCGAGGCCTGCGACTATCCCCTGCATATCGGCATCACCGAGGCCGGCGGCCTGACCTCGGGCACGGTAAAATCCTCCATCGGACTCGGCATGCTGCTCTGGTCGGGCATCGGCGACACCCTGCGCGTTTCGCTCTCGGCCGATCCGGTGGAAGAGATCAAGGCCGGCTTTGAGATGCTTAAATCCCTGAATTTGCGTCACCGGGGGGTCACTGTCATATCCTGCCCGTCCTGCGCCCGCCAACAGTTCGAGGTGATCAAGACCGTCGAGGTCATCGAGCGTCGTCTCGCCCATATCTCGACGCCTCTCACCCTCTCGATCATCGGCTGCGTGGTCAACGGCCCCGGCGAGGCGCGCGAAACCGACATCGGCCTGACCGGCGGCGGCAAGGGCAGCCATCTGGTCTATCTCAGCGGCGTCTCCGATCACAAGATCGAAGACGCGGGGCTGGTCGATCATCTCGTTGAACTGGTCGAGGCCAAGGCGGCCGAAATCGAAGCCCGGAAAACCGACGAGAAAAAGGCCGCCGGCAAGACGGCGTCCGCCGCTTAAAGCGGAAGTAGACCCTTGGCAAAACTGCAGCCCGTTCGCGGCACCCATGACCTGTTGTCCGAGGACGTCGCGCGCCACCGCCTTGTCATCGAGACCTTCCGCGACCTCGCCCTGCGCTTCGGCTTCGGCGAGATCGCCACGCCGATCTTCGAATTCTCAGAAGTCTTCAAGCGCACCCTGGGTGAGACCTCCGACGTGGTCACCAAGGAGATGTACAGCTTCACCGATAGGGGCGGCGAAGAGATCACCCTGCGCCCGGAATACACCGCCGGCATCGCCCGCGCCTTCATTTCCGGCGGCCTGAGCCAGAACCTGCCGCTCAAGTTCTTCGCCTCGGGGCCGATGTTTCGCTACGAGCGGCCGCAAAAGGGCCGGCAGCGGCAATTCCATCAGTTGGACGCAGAAATCCTCGGCGTCGCCGAACCCCTGGCCGATATCGAGGTCATCGCCCTCGGCGATCAGCTGCTCAAGGAACTCGGCGTTGCCGGCGACACCACCCTGGAGCTCAACAGCCTGGGCGATAAAGAGAGCCGCACCGCCTACCGGGCGGCCCTGGTCGAGTATTTCAGCGGCCATAAGGACAAGCTGTCCGAAGACAGCCTGCTGCGCCTCGATCGCAACCCCCTGCGCATTCTCGATTCCAAGGACGAAGGCGACCGGCGTATCGTCACGTGCGCACCGGAAATGGGCGATTATCTGAATGCTGAATCGGCCGATTTCTTCGCCGCCGTCCAGGACGGCCTCGATCGCCTGGAGATCGCCTATACCCTGAACAGCCGGCTGGTGCGCGGGCTCGACTATTACACCCACACCGCCTTCGAATTCACCACCCAGGCGCTCGGCGCCCAGGGCGCGGTGATCGCCGGGGGGCGCTATGACGGCCTGATCGAGACCATGGGCGGGCCGCCGACGCCGGGTATCGGCTGGGCCTCGGGCATCGAGCGATTGGCCATGCTGATCGCCGAGCCGCCCGCCGAGGTGCGGTTGATCGCCATGATACCGACCGACGCCGAGGCGATGAACGAAGCCTTGGTGCTGACCCATACCTTGCGCCAGGCCGGCTTTGCGGTTGATCTCGGCTATCGCGGGAATGTGGGCAAACGCATGAAGCGGGCCAACAAGCTGGGGGCTCGCGCCGCCGTCATTCTCGGCGAAGACGAACGACGCGCTGGTGTGGTTACACTGCGGAATCTTGATACGGGCGAGCAGGAGAGCGTGCCTCTCCCAGAGCTGAACGACCGGCTCGCTAAGCAGCGTTAGCGCCGCCATGGAGCATTGGCCGGCATTGGTTGTGGTCGGCGCCAATCACAAATCGGCGCCGCTTTCCCTGCGCGAAAATTTGATGGTCGAGGAAGAAGACGTCGGCGCGCTGTTCAACCGCCTCAGGCACGCCGGCGTGACGCAAGCTCTCTTGCTATCGACCTGCGACCGGGTTGAAATTCAGACAATCCATCAGGACGCCGCCGCCGCCGCAACGGCAATCACCACTATCCTCGCCGACAATGCCAGCATCGATCCGAGCGAACTGGCGGCCGGTTTCTACACCCTGCAAGGCGCCGAGGCGGCGCGCCACCTGTTCGCTATCGCTGCCTCGCTCGACAGTCTGGTAATCGGCGAGCCCAACGTACTCGGCCAGGTCAAGACCGCCCATCGCGTCGCCCAGGCGGCAGGCATGATCGGCAGTGACTTCGATCGTCTGCTCGACGCCGCCTACAGCGCTGCGAAACGGGTTCGCTCAACCACCAAAATCGGCGAGCGGCCGGTCTCCATCGCCGCCGCCGCGCTCGATGTGACGCGGGGTATCCACGGCGACCTGGGGTCCTGCTCGGGCCTACTCATCGGCCTTGGCGAGATGGGCGAGATGGTCGCCCGACGCCTGACTGACGGCGGTCTCGGGCGGCTCGCCGTCACCCATCGCACAGCGCGGCGGGTCGCCCCTCTGGCGCGCGCGCTCGACGCCAATGTGATCGAATTCGAGACCCTCGATCATGCCCTCGCCGGCGCCGATGTTGTCGTGACCTGCGCCGGGTTGGGCAGCTATACGCTGACAGCCGATGCCCTGGAGGCGGCCCTCAAGGCCCGGCGGAGAAAGCCGATATTCGTCATCGATCTGGCGGTGCCGGGCGATGCGGATCCAGCCATCGAAGACCTCGACGACGCTTTCCTCTATGATAACGACGATCTGGAAGGCGTCGCCCGCGCCGGGATCGCCCATCGCGAAGCCGCCGCCGAAGAGGCCTGGCGCATCGTCGACGAAACCCTCGCCGCCTATCATGAGGATCGTGCAGGCCGCGCCCAGGCGCCCGATGCCGATGCCCTGCGCCAGCGCATCGACGCCCTACGAAGAGACATCCTGGCCGAGACCGGCGGTGACCAGGAAGAGGCCGAACGCCTCATTCGCCAGCTGTTTCAGAACGACGGGGAGACCAGTCAGTGACTCTCGACGTAAAGCTTTTGCGCCTGATCGAACGCCACGAGAAGATCGCTGCCATGATGTCGCAACAGGACGACCTCTCCTCGGACGACATCGTACGCCTGTCGAAGGAATATGCCGAGCTGACGCCCATCGTCGAGACCATCACCGACCTGCAAAGCGTCACGACCGAGATTGCCGACCTCGACAGCCTGATCGATGACGAGAGCGACGATGAAATGCGTAAGCTGGCCGGCGATGAACGCGACAGCCTGAAGCAGAAACTGCCGGCCCTCGAAGATCGGGTAAGGCTGCATCTGCTGCCCCGCGACGAGGCCGACGCCAAGAACGCCATCGTCGAGCTGCGCGCCGGCACCGGCGGCGACGAGGCCGCCCTGTTCGCCGCCGATCTGTACCGCATGTATCAGCGCTATGCGGAAATCCACGGCTGGAAGACCGAGGTCATGCATGTGGCCGAAACCGGCCTCGGCGGCATCCGCGAGGCGGTGGTCTCGTTTAGCGGCCGTGACGTGTTCTCGCGCCTGAAATTCGAATCCGGCGTTCACCGCGTGCAACGGGTGCCCGAGACCGAGACCGGCGGCCGTATCCACACCTCGGCGGCGACCGTCGCGGTGCTGCCCGAGGCCGAGGAGATCGACATCCAGATCAACGACAAGGACCTGCGCATCGATATCTTCCGCGCCAGCGGCCCCGGCGGACAATCCGTCAACACCACCGACAGCGCCGTGCGCATCACCCACTTGCCGACGGGCATCGTGGTTTCCCAGCAGGACGAAAAATCCCAGCACAAGAACAAGGCCAAGGCCATGCGCGTGCTGCGCGCCCGCATCTATGAAGCCGAGCGCGCCGCCCGCGATGCGGAGCGCGCCGCCCAGCGCCGCGGCCAGGTCGGTTCCGGCGACCGCTCGGAACGCATCCGCACGTATAATTTCCCCCAAGGGCGGGTCAGCGACCACCGCATCAATCTCACCCTCTATAAGCTCGACAAGGTGCTGTCCGGCGAGGCCCTGGACGAGATTATCGAGGCGCTGATCACCGACGATCAGGCGGCGCGCCTTGCGGCCATCGAGCCATGAGTCGTAGCAAAGCTCTAGCTCAGGGGGCGCAAACCCTTGCCGACGCCGGCCTGGAAGACCCTCGCAGCGAAGCCCGGCTTCTGCTCGGCGCCGCCCTGGGCGTCGGGCTCGAAGGCCTGATCGGCGCGCCCGAGCGGGCCCTGGAAAACGGCCAGCGCCAGCATTTCGAGGCCTTGATCAACCGCCGCGCCGCGCGCGAGCCGGCAGCCTATATCCTTGGGCAGCGGGAATTCTGGAGCCTCGACTTTACAGTCAACGGCGCCACTCTGATCCCCCGCCCCGATAGCGAGACCCTTATCGAAGTGGCGCTCGACGGCATGTCTGACTGCGACGCGCCCCATCGCCTACTCGATTTCGGCACCGGCAGCGGCTGTCTTCTGCTCGCACTGTTGAGCGAACTGCCCGGCGCTTGTGGCCTCGGCGTCGATATCAGCCCGGAAGCCCTCGCCGTGGCGCACGGCAACGCCGCCCGGCTCGGCCTGGGCGAGCGCGCGCGTTTCCTGTGCGGCGATTGGGGGCGGGCTGTGGCCGGAAGCCACGACCTGATCGTCGCAAACCCGCCCTATATCGAAGACGGCGAAATGGCCGGCCTGGCGCCTGAGATTACCCGCTTTGAGCCCGCCTCCGCCCTGGCCGGCGGGCCGGACGGCATGGCCTGCTATCGCGCCCTGGCACCGGATATTGCCCGCCTGCTTGCGCCCGGTGGATTGGCGGTGATCGAGGTCGGCGCGGGGCAGGCAGACGCGGTGGCGGCGGTCATGAGCGCCCAGGGACTGGCCGAAAAAGGCCGGCGACAGGACCTGGCGGGGGTCGAACGCTGCCTCCTGCTACAGCGCTAATTTGTCGACCATGCGAGAAAACGCTTGGAATACGCGCAAGACTTGATTAAATAATCCCTTGGTAGGGAGCATTAGCTCAAGGGCTCAGGGTACAACATTACCCTGTTTCCGTAGCATAGGCTGAGGCGCCGGTTCCCTCCAACCCGAACAACGATATTGGAGCCGCGCGGGACTTTCAAACCGCGCGCGTGAACATAAAAATGATTCAGTCATGAGACCGAACATGAATTCCAAGCGGCCGCGCAATAACCGCAATAATCAACGACGCGGTGGCGGTGGCGGTGGTGGCGGCAGACAAACCCTGGACAGCCACGGACCGGGTATGAAAATACGGGGCAACCCGCACCAGATTTTCGAAAAATATTCGGCTCTGGCGCGTGACGCCAATACGGCCGGCGATCGGGTGATGGAAGAAAACTACGCCCAGCATGCCGAGCATTATTACCGTCTGGCCAACAGTGAAGGCGGCGGTGGTCAGCAGCAACGGCAACAGCAGCAGCCCCAGCAGGAGCAGCAGGAGCAGCAGGAGCAGCAGGAGCAGCAACAGCAGCAGCAACAATCGTCGGAACAGCAGCAACAGCCACAGCAGTCGCAGTCGCAGTCGCAGTCGCAGCAGACAGTTAAGGCGGACCAGTCGAAAACGGTCGTCAGCATCACTGAGACTGCCGCAACCGAGCCCGCCGAGACAGAGACTGCCGACGCCGAGAAGGAAGCGACCGTCGAGACGGCGCAACCGGATATGGCCAAGGAGCCCCAACCAGCCATCGAATAAGGCCTGTTTTTGAGGCGTCTTGCGTCTCCCGTTGCCGATCACCATATATCCCAGGTGCTGATTGCTCATTCGAGGATCGGCGCACGATACGTTTGACCGCTCATGAGAGGGTTATGGTGTAACGATGAATATTGAGAAATTTACCGAACGATCCCAGGGCGTGATTCAATCCGCCCAAGCACTCGCCATAGGCAGCGGCCATCAGCGCTTCATGCCCGAGCATGTGCTGAAAATCCTGCTCGACGACAATGAGGGCCTGGCCGCCAACCTGATGTCCGCCGCCGGCGCCCGCCCCGAGGACGCCATCGTCGCGGTCATTGCCGAGCTTGAAAAACAGCCCAAGGTCGAAGGCCCCGGCGCCGGGCAGGTCTATCTGGCGCCCGAGACGGCACGCTTGTTCGAGAGCGCCGTGGAAATTGCCAACAAGGCCGGAGACGGCTTCGTTACCGTCGAGCGCCTGCTGCTCGCCCTGACCCTCGGCGCCGGCACTGAGACCGCGCGTATCCTCGGCGACGCCGGGCTCAAGCCCGAGACCTTGAACGCAGCGATCAATGATCTGCGCAAAGGCCGCAGCGCCGATACAGCGACCGCCGAGAACCAGTACGAAGCGCTCAAGAAATACACCCGCGACCTTACCGCCCTGGCCCGCGACGGCCGGCTCGATCCGGTGATCGGCCGGGACGAGGAAATCCGCCGGGTCATTCAGGTGCTGTCGCGGCGCACCAAGAACAACCCGGTGCTGATCGGCGAACCCGGCGTCGGCAAGACGCCGCTCGCCGAAGGGCTGGCCCTGCGCATCGTCAACGGCGATGTGCCCGAGAGCCTCAAGCAGAAACGCTTGGTGTCGCTCGATCTCGGCGCCCTGGTCGCCGGCGCCAAGTTCCGCGGCGAATTCGAGGAACGGCTCAAGGCGGTGCTCAATGAGGTCACCGACGCCGCCGGCGAGGTGCTGATGTTCATCGACGAGCTGCATACCCTGATCGGCGCGGGTGCTGCTGAAGGTGCCATGGACGCATCAAACCTGCTCAAACCGGCCCTGGCGCGCGGTGATCTGCACTGCATCGGGGCGACGACCCTCGATGAATACCGCAAGCAAATCGAGAAGGACGCCGCTCTGGCGCGGCGCTTCCAGCCGATCATGATCCTCGAGCCCACGGTCGAGGACGCGATCTCGATCCTGCGCGGCCTGAAAGAGAAATACGAGCTGCACCACGGGGTGCGGATCACCGATTCAGCCATCGTCTCGGCGGCCACCCTGTCGCACCGCTATATCACCGACCGCTTCCTGCCCGATAAGGCCATCGACCTGATGGACGAAGCGGCGAGCCGCAAGCGCATGGAAGTCGATTCCAAGCCCGAGGCCCTGGACGAACTCGACCGCCGGGTGATCCAGCTCAAGATTGAGCGCGAGGCCCTGAAGACGGAGACCGACGCGGCCTCCAAGGACCGCCTCGAGAAGCTTGAGAGCGAACTCACCGAGCTCGAGGTCCGGGCCGACGAGGAAGGCGCGCACTGGCAGCTTGAGCGCGACCGTGTCGCCGGATCGCAAAAGCTCACTGAACAGCTCGATGCGGCGCGTAACGAACTCGACGCCGCCCAGCGCCAGGGCGACCTTGCCCGCGCCGGGGAAATCACCTACAGCATCATCCCCGATCTTGAAGACAAGCTTGCCGGGGCCGCGGAAGGCAGCCAGGATTCCAAGGCCCGCGAGGAAGTCACCGGCGAGGATATCGCCGCCATCGTCTCGCGCTGGACCGGGGTGCCGGTGGAACGCATGCTCGAAGGCCAACGCGAGCGGCTGCTCCATATGGAAGACTCCTTACGCGAGAGGGTGGTCGGCCAGGACGAGGCCATTGTCGCCGTGTCCAACGCCGTACGCCGCCATCGCGCCGGGTTGCAGGACCCCAACCGGCCGCTCGGCTCGTTCCTCTTCCTCGGGCCCACCGGGGTCGGCAAGACCGAACTCGCCAAGACCCTGGCCGCCTTCCTGTTCGACGATGACCACGCCATGCTGCGCATCGATATGTCGGAATATATGGAGAAGCATTCCGTGGCGCGGCTGATCGGCGCCCCGCCGGGCTATGTGGGCTATGAAGAAGGCGGCGCTCTGACCGAGGCGGTGCGGCGCCGGCCCTACCAGGTGATCCTGTTTGACGAGGTCGAGAAGGCCCACTCGGATGTTTTTAACCTGCTCCTGCAAGTGCTCGACGACGGCCGCCTGACCGACGGCCACGGCCGCACGGTGGATTTCCGCAACACCCTGATCGTGCTGACCTCGAACCTGGGCTCCGAGTTTCTCGCCGAGCTGCCCAAGGGCTCGCTTATGGGCCCGGTCCGCGACAAGGTGATGGCGGCGGTGCGCGATGCCTTCCGCCCGGAATTCCTCAACCGCCTCGACGAGATCATCCTGTTCGACCGCCTGGGCCGCGAGCATATGAAGGGCATCGTCGAAATCCAGCTCGGCAATCTGCTTGGCCTGTTGGCCGATCGCGGCATCACGCTCAGCCTCGACGAGGCCGCCCGCGACTGGCTGGCCAACACCGGCTACGACCCGGTCTACGGGGCGCGCCCCCTGAAGCGCATCATCCAGCGCCATCTGCAGAACAACCTGGCCGCCATGATCCTCGAAGGCGTCATCGATGACGGCGCCGAAGTTACGGTCAGCGCCGGGGCTGATGGCCTGGAAATCAACGGCAAGGCTGTGGCGGCGGAAGCGGCTTAGAGAAGCTATCAGCCGTCAGCTTTCAGCCAAGAAATAATTTTAAGCTGATAGCTGATAGCCCTTCCTCACCGCCGCCCGAACAGTTTTTCGATGTCGGCGAGTTTGAGGTCGACGTAAGTCGGGCGGCCGTGGTTGCATTGGCCTGAGTGGGGGGTGGCTTCCATCTCGCGCAGCAGGGCATTCATTTCGGAGACGTTCAGAATACGCCCGGCGCGCACGCTGCCGTGGCAGGCCATGGTCGAGCAGACCTCTTCGAGCCGCTCCTTGAGCGCCAGGGTGTCTTCGAATTCGGCCAGGTCGTCGGCCAGGTCGCGCACCAGCCCCTGGATGTCGCAATCGCCGAGCAGGGCCGGCACTTCGCGCACCACCACGGCGCCCGGCCCAAACGCCTCGATCACCAGGCCAAGCTCGGCGAGCTGGTCTGCGCGCCCCACCAGCCTGGCTACCGCCGGCTCGTCAAGCTCGACCACCTCGGGGATCAGCATGCCCTGGCGGGCGACACCCTGGCTCGCCAAATCCCGCTTCATGCGCTCATAGACCAGGCGCTCATGGGCGGCGTGCTGGTCGACGATGACGATGCCGTCGGTGGTCTGGGCGATGATATAGGTGGCGTGAAGCTGGCCGCGCGCCGCCCCCAGGGGATACGCCTCGGAGGCCGCCCCGGATTCCTCCCCGTCCGGCACCGCCTCGACCCGCCCGGACGGGGCATCGAGGGGCGCTGCGTAGGCCATAACGGCCTCGGACAATCCGGGATTTAGCCTGGGATTAAAGCTGTGGGAGCCGTGTCCGCCGTAGTTCCCGAGCAGGGGCGCCCGGTTGGTCTCGGGACGCATGGCGCCCAGCGCCGCCTCGCTCACGGTGGTCGAGGCGCGGTGGCCGGCGTCGGCCAGAGCGTGTTTGAGGGCGGAGACGATCAGACCGCGCACCAGACCGGCATCGCGGAACCTCACCTCGGCCTTAGTGGGATGCACATTGACATCGACGCCGTGGGCTTCCAGCTCGATAAACAACGCCACCATGGGGTGGCGGCCGCGCGCCAGGAAATCCATATAGGCGGCGCGCACCGCGCCATGGATCAGCTTGTCTCGCACCGGGCGGCCGTTGACGAAGAGATATTGCGCGCCCGCGTTGCCGCGATTGAGGGTCGGCAGGCCGGCGTGGCCGGTCAGCCGCACGCCGTCGCGCTCCGCATCGATGATCAGGGCGTTGTCGGCGAAACCGCGCTTCATGACAGCCCCGAGACGAGCCAGGCGGGCCTCGGCCGGAGACTCCAGCAGGCCGGGCGCGACCCCGTCGAGACGCAGTAGATCTCGGCCGTCCGTGGTCAGGCTGAAGCCGATGGCCGGATTGGCCATGGCCAGGCGCTTGACCGCGTCGGCGGCGTAATCGATTTCGGTGCGCGGGGTCTTGAGGAATTTGAGCCGCGCCGGCGTGGCGTAGAACAGGTCGCGGACCTCGATGCGGGTGCCGGCGGCCAGGGCGGCCGGGGCCAGATTTTGCCTCTCGCCGCCCTCGATGGTCAGCGCCCAGGCCTGCTCGGCGCCGGCCACGCGGCTGATCAGGCTCATACGGCAGACCGAGGCAATCGAAGGCAGCGCCTCGCCGCGAAAGCCCAGGGCGGTGATATTGAGAAGATCGTCGTCGTCGGCGAGCTTCGAGGTGGCGTGGCGGGTGACCGCCAGATCGAGGGCTTCGGGGTTCATGCCGTGGCCGTCGTCGGTCACCGCGATCAGCCCGCGGCCGCCGTCGTCCATGATGACGTCGATGCGCATCGCCCCCGCATCGATGGCGTTCTCCACCAGCTCCTTGACCACCGACGCCGGACGCTCGACCACCTCACCGGCGGCTATGCGGTTGATGGTGGCGGGCGGCAGGATGCGGATGATCATGTTTTAGACTCCGCCAGATAGTCCCGGGCGCGCTGCTTGCCCTGCTCGACCGCCGGCTGACCGAACGGATCGACGCCCATCAGGCCGGCGGCGATGATGGTCTCGAGCATGAAATGCATGAGCAGGCCCCCAAGTGAGCGTTCCTGCAGACCGTCAAGCTCGATGCGCCGGAGCGGATGGCCGCCTCGCGCCAGGGTATCGGCGGTGGCGCGCTGCTCGGCGGCCATCAGATCGCCGAGGCTACGGCCTTCGAGATAGGCGAGTTCTGGATCGTTACTCAATCCCTCGGGCATGACCGGCCCGGCGCCGTCACGGGCGGTGGTGATCAGGGTGAACATCTTGTCGCGCGGGCCGTCGAGATAGAGCTGCAGCTGGCTGTGCTGGTCGGTGACCCCCATGGCCGCCGCCGGCGTGGTGCCACAGCCCCCCTTGCCCAGGCTCTCGGCCCAGAGCTGGCGGAACCACCGGGCGAATGGCTCCAGGGCTTCCGCGTAAGGCATCAGCACGGTGGTGGTGGCGCCGTGCTCGCGCAGCAGGCCGACAGAGACCGCCCCCCCCGCCGCGGGCGCGCAATCGGCGGCGGTGGGTGCTGCGAGCGCCGCCTCCAGGACAGCACTCGCTCCGGCGCGCAATGCCCGCACTTCGAGCCCGGCAATCAACGCCGGCAGGACCCCGACCAGGGAGAGCACCGAGAACCGCCCGGCAATATGCGGATCGTGATCGAGCAGGGTCATGCCATGGCCCTCGGCGAGACGGCGCAGGGGCGAGGCGCTGGGCTCGACGATGGCGGTGAAGTGATCGGCAATTGCGACCGGCGCGGCGCCCATGCAGATCAGGGTCTGGGCCAGGGTCTCAGCGGTGCTGCCCGACTTGGAGATCGTGAGATACCCCGTAGCTGCGAGATCGAGGCGGCCGAGCAACGCCTCGAACGGGCCGGGATCGATATTGTCCATGAAATGCAGGCGCGGCCCCTGGCCAGGCGCCGCCAGGGCCGTCACGGTCTGACCGCCGAGACTGGAGCCGCCGGCGCCGAGCACCACCACGTCGTCGAATCGCTCGCGGTAACGGTCTGCGACGGCCTCCAGGCCGGCCAGATCATCATCCCTGCCGGGCAGGCCGAACAAGGCGGTAAGTGCCTTATCGCGCTGGTCACGCAGGCCCTCGAGGACCGCCTCCGCATCGGCGAGAGCGCTCCTATAGGCTGCATCGCTCAACCCGCCCGCGCCGATGTTGGCGGCGAGGCAGTCGGAAATGTCATGGCGGAAGGGGCTATCGCTGACCATGGACGAACCTAGCAAATCGCCCGCCTCACCGCCATCCTGGATCGAGTGTGACGACGTAATTACCCGCTGTGATGGCCGTCATATCACAGCCGGGTCAGGGCCGGTAAACTCTGGGCCATGATGTAACAACGCATCAGACGAGATAACGAAGCTGCGGATTATTGCAGTAAACCTTTTATAGGAGAGCAAACATGACAACGTTCATTCGTAACTTCATCAATGACGAGTCCGGCGCCACCGCCATCGAGTATGGCCTCATCGCCGCCGGTATCGCGGTTGCCATTATCGCCGCTGTCGGCCTGCTCGGCACCAGCCTCGAAGGCATGTTCACCACCGTCGGCGCCGCGCTGTAAAGAACAGCGACGTTACCGATTACGATCAAGCACGTTGAAACGGGTGCTGCCCCAATGGGTCAGGCCCGTGGATGCCTGTAAGTTCTAGTTGGTCGCTTCCAGGTTCTCCGGCTTGCCGACGACGACGACTTCCAGGTCCTCCGGCGCCAGCAGACGGCGGGCGACACGGCTGATGTCGTCCAGGCTGACCGCCTCGATATACTCATTGCGCCGGTCGATATAGTCGATGCCCAGGTCTTCGAGCTGGATGCCGACCAGCAGCCTGGCGATCTTGGCGTTGGAATCCAGGCGCAGGGGGTAGGAGCCGGTGAGGTAGGTCTTGGCGTCGGTGAGTTCCTGCTCGCTCACCCCAAAATCACGCATGCGGGCGAATTCGGTGCGGATAATGTCGAGGGATTCGGCCACCGAGCCGTTCTCGGTCGCCACCCGGCCCATGAACAGGGCGGCGTAATTCATCGGCGACAGGTAGCTATAGACCCCGTAGGCAAGGCCCCGCTTGACGCGGATCTCGTCGGTCAGCCGCGCCGTGAAGCCGCTGCCGCCGAGGATATAATTCATCACCGAAGCGGCATAGAAATCCGGATCGTCGCGCTTCAGCCCGGCGTGGCCGAACAGCACGATGGACTGGGGAATTTCGCGCTCGATGATCACCGTGCGGCCCTTGGCCTGGGGGGCCGTGTAGGGCGTGTCGCGGGCGATGCCGGTGGCCGGCAAACTCCCGAATGTACTGTCCAACAGGGTGCTGAGCCGCGCCGGCGTGATGTCGCCGACCACGCCGATGACCAGGCGGTCGAGGGCCAACTGCTCGGCCACGAAGCGGCGTAGATCATCCACGGTCAGAGCGGCCAGGGTCTCCTCCGTGCCCATCACCGGGCGGCCGTAGGGGTGGCCGGGAAAGGCATTTTCGTACCAGGTGCGCGAGGCAATACGGTCGGGGTTTTCGGCGCCGCGGACGAGCTGGACCCGAATTTGCGCGCGGATGCGCTCGACCGGCTCCGTATCGAAGCGCGGCTCGATCAGCCCGAGCCGCAGCATCTCGAAAGCCTCGTCCCTATACTCGCTCAGGGTCTTAAGGCTGACTGAAAAGCTATCGAAGCCGGCGTCGAAGGAGAGATGAATGGCGAGGTCTTCCAGGCGGCCCTGAAAAGCTTGCGAATCATAGGCGCCGCCGCCTTCGTCGAGCAGACCCGAGGCCATGTAGGCACGGCCCTCACGGCCGGGCGGATCGAGCACCGCGCCGTCCCTGAATACCGCTTTGAGCGACAGGATCGGGATGCTGTGCTCCTCGACCAGCCAGGCCTCAATGCCGCCCGGGCTGATCACCCTGACGACCTCCACCGCAAAAACCGGCCCAGAGACGACAGCGGCCGCAATCATCAGCGCGAGGGCGGCCAGGGCGCTGGAGACCATGAGACGCACAGAGTTCAAGATGTTCATCTCAATTCCCCTCGGCCGGCAGCAACAGGCCGGTGACCGACGTCTCCGGTTTCAGAACGGCACGCGCGGCAGCCATGACCCCGGCGGCAGTCACAGCAGCGATACGATCGGGCCAGGCCTCGACATCCGCGACAGTGATGCCCGAAGTCAGCGCGGCGCCGAAGATACGCGCCGCCGTGCCAAGGCTTTCGCGGGCATAGATCGCGCCACGCACCATGCGGGCGGTGACGCGCGCAACCTCGTCATCGGACACCCCCTCGGTGAGCAGGGCGGCGACTTCGGCTTCGACCGCCGCTTCCAGTTGGCCGAGATCGACGCCCGGCGCCGGTGTGCCGTAGAGACCGAACTGGCTAAGGTAGAGGTTGGTGGCGCCATACCAGGCGCCCGCCGAAACGGCGACTTTTTGATCAATTACCAGAGAGCGATAGAGGCGGCTGGTGCTGCCGCCGCCGAGCAGATCGGCCAGCACCTGCAGCGCATAGGCATGTTCACTGTCCCCCGCATTATAGCTCGGCGCCAAATGGGTGCGGCTCCACTCGGCCTGGCGCACCCGTTCGTCGCGCAGCTCGACCCGGCGCGCGGCCCGGTGCGGCGGTTCTTGCGGCCGCATCCGAGCGGCAATCCCTGCCGCCGGCACGGCGCCGTAGGTGCGCGATGCCATGGGCCTGAGTTCTTCGGCGGTGATGTCGCCGGCAACCACCAGCACGGCGTTGTCGGGGGCGTAATATCGGCGATAAAAGGCGAGGATATCCTCGGTCTTGAGGCCGGCGATCTCATGCGCCCAGCCGATCACCGGGATACGGTAGGGATGGGCGAGATAGCGCGCCGCGGACAATTGCTCGCTCCATAGGGCGCTCGGATTGTTGTCGGTGCGCGAGCGGCGCTCCTCGAGGATAACTTTTCGCTCGGACATCACCACGGCGTCGTCGAGCACCAGGTTCACCATGCGGTCGGCCTCAAGACCCATGACCAGCTCGAGGCGGTCCTTGGCGATCTTCTGGAAATAGCCGGTGTAATCGCGGTTGGTGAAAGCGTTCTGGTTGCCGCCGTTGCGCGCGACGATTTTTGAAAACTCGCCGTCGGGCACGGTGGGGGTGCCCTTGAACATGAGATGTTCGAGAAAATGGGCGATGCCCGAGCGGCCCGCCGGATCGTCGGCCGAGCCGACCTTGTACCACACCATATGAACGACGACGGGTGCGCGTTTGTTGGTCACCACCACCACCTGCATGCCGTTGTCCAGCATGAAGGTCACGGGATTGAACACACCCGCCGAGGCGGGGGCGGATGCGGTGATCACTGCAAAAAGGGCGGCCAGGGCAAATAAACGTATCAGCACAATAATAGTCTCCTAGACAGCGGATCCCAACGGCCCGCCGTATGATAACTCCTCCATTGCCCCCTTGATTGTCACGCGCCTGCCAGCGCGTAGCGGTCCTTAAACTGAGCTAAAACTCTTAGAAAAGTCCTTCGAGAATACCCTGATCGCGTCGCTGTATGATCGCCGTTTCTCCCGCGCTCGGGTCTTCGCCTGTCGCCTCGGCCTCCTGCAAGCGCTGATCTTCCTTGGCGGGATCGATGATCGTGCCGGGCTGTTGATCATCGCGCCAGAAGATCATCGAATCGACGAAGCTGTCGCTGTCCTCGGCGTATATGGCATTGTCTTGATTGATGATCGCGCGGATGCCGGCATCTTCCTCGCTGGAGCCGGCGCGCGCCAGCAGCGCGTTTTCGCCCGCCGACGCCGGGCCGCCGGCATGGTCGGGCGATGCGTTGAACAGCGCCGCCTTGACCTGATCCTGTATGGATATTTCCTGCGGCCGCTCGGCGCCCGGCTCGGGCGGCCTGAGCTTGTAGTCCGGCGGCAGGCTGAGGGGCGCGTTGGTCAGTACGGTAAATTCGTCGGGCGAATTTTTGTTCAGACCAAGCTGATCCTTGACGTTTTCACAGGCGCCGACCGCAAGCACGAGCGACGCTACGCAGGCGGCGCGTGTCAGGCGGGATAGGCCTTGTCTGAAGGTTGGACGCATGGACCTTATTTATGCCTTTCAGAACCAATGAGCAAGGCGTCGATCAGCAAAATTACCACGCCTACGGAGATCGCCGCATCAGCCAGATTGAAGGCCGGCCAATGGTAATCGCCCCAATGGATGTCGATAAAGTCGGCCACGGCGCCGTACTTGAAGCGATCGACCACATTGCCTAGCGCGCCGCCGATCACCAGCCCGATGGCAACCGCCACCAGACGGCTGACCACCTTACGCAGCCAAATAAACAACGCCAGTGTGACGCCGAGGGCGACAACGGCGAGCAACCACGGCGCCACGGCGCCGCCGCCGAACATGCCGAAACTGATGCCCCGGTTCCACACCAGAACCAAATTGAAGAAGGGCAAAACCTCTATCCCATAGAGGTCGCCGCCGAGGGCGCCGATGGCCCACCATTTGACAATCCAGTCGGCGACAATGACCAGCGCCGCCACCGCGAGACCTAGGCGCGGCACGGGCTCAGCTCAGCCAGCGGCAACAGCATCGGTACAGCGGCCGCAGAGGGCCTCCTCCCCGACATCGGGCAGCAGCTTCCAACAACGATCGCATTTGCTGCCCTGGGCGAGGCCGGGCGTCACCGACACACCAGCCACATCATCGAGCGTAAAGGCGTCGCCCTTGGGCTCATCTTTGGTCAGGGTCGCCGCCGAGGTAATCATCAGCTCGGCAAGATCGAGTCCTTCCAGGGCCTGAATATAGCCGTCATCCGCATGAACAACCGGGTCGGCCTGAAGGCTTGAGCCGATGCGTTTCTCCTGGCGCTCGATTTCAAGCGCCCCGGTGACCACCCGGCGAAGCCGGCGGACGTTGGCCCACTTGGCGGCCAGTTCGTCGTTGCGCCAATCCTCGGGAATGTCGGGGAACAGGCGCAGATGCACGCTGTCGTTATCGTCGGGGAACCGATTGAGCCAGGCCTCCTCGGCGGTGAAGACGAGGATCGGCGCGAGCCAGGCGGTGAGACAATTGAACAGGGTGTCGAGCACGGTCCGCGCGGCGCGGCGGCGCGTGGAGTCGAGCGGGTCGCAATAAAGCGCATCCTTGCGAATGTCGAAATAGAAGGCCGACAGGTCCATGGCGCAGAAATTATGCAACGCTGCGAACAGGGCGTGAAAATCATATTCAAGGCAGGCGCGGCGCACCTCGGCGTCAATCTCGGTAAGCCGGTGCAGCACCCAGCGTTCCAGCTCGGGCATGTCCTCGGCGGGCAGGCGTTCGTCCTCATTGAAGTCGGTGAGGTTGCCGAGCAGATAGCGCAGGGTGTTGCGCAGGCGGCGATAGGAATCCGCCTGATAGCGCATGATCTCGTCGGAGATGCGCACATCCTCAGTGTAATCGGAGGAAACCACCCAGATACGCAGGATATCGGCGCCATACTGGTCGATGATGGTCTGCGGCTCCACCGTATTGCCGAGAGATTTCGACATCTTGCGGCCGTTGCCGTCGAGGACGAATCCGTGGGTCAGTACGGTCTCATAGGGCGCGCGGCCGCGGGTGCCGCAGGATTCGAGCAGGGAGGATTGAAACCAGCCGCGATGCTGATCCGTGCCTTCCAGGTAGATCGCGGCGGGGGATACGAGGTCATCGCGGGCCTCGAGCACGAAGGCGTGGGTCGAGCCGGATTCGAACCAGACATCGACGATATCCTCGACCTTGTCGTAATCGGCGGCATCGTACTCATGCCCAAGAAATTCTTGCGCGTCGGTGGTGTACCAGACATCGGCGCCGCCGGCCTCGAAGGCTTCGGCGATGCGGTCGAGCACCGCCTGATCGCGCAGCAATTCGCCGCTGACCCGATGGGTGAAAACGGCGATCGGCACACCCCAGGCGCGCTGGCGCGAGATCACCCAATCGGGCCGCTGCTCGACCATGGAGCGCATACGGTTGGCGCCGCTCTCGGGCACCCAGCGCACCTGTTCGATAGCGGCCAAGGCCTTGTCGCGCAGATCGTTGGTCGCCATGGAAATGAACCATTGCGGCGTGTTGCGGAAAATCAGCGGCGCCTTGGAGCGCCAGGAATGGGGATAGCTATGCACCAGCTTGCCCTTGGCGAGCAGGGCGCCGGCTTGCTCCAGGCTGTCGGCGACCGGCTCGTTGGCCTTGAACACATGCAGACCGGCGAACAGCGGCACATGGGGGAAATAGGTACCGTCGCCATCGACGGTCTCGGGCACCTCCAGGCCGGCGACGATGCCGGCGACGTAATCCTCGGCGCCGTGGCCCGGCGCGATGTGCACCAGGCCGGTGCCGGCCTCGGTGGTGACATGGTCGGCGGCCAGAAGCGGCACGTCGAACTCATAGCCCTGGCCGCGCCAGGGATGGGCGCAGACCGTGCCGGCAAGATCGCTGCCTTTGAGGCGGGTGATTTCATCTCCACCCTTGATGCCCGCCGCCATCAAGACCTCTGCCATGAGGAGATTGGCAAACACCAGACGCTCGCCTTTCCGCGCCAGGCTACCCGCCTCCGTGTCATTCACCTCGAAGACCACATACTCGATGTCATCGCCATAGGCGACGCCGCGGTTGCCGGCGATAGTCCAGGGCGTGGTCGTCCAGATCACCACGGCGGCGCCGTCGAGAGCCGGGTTAGACGCCGTGATAACCGGAAACCGCACATGAATCGTCGTCGAAGTATGGTCGTGATATTCGATCTCGGCCTCGGCCAGGGCGGTCTTTTCCACCACCGACCACATGACCGGCTTGGAGCCCTTATAGAGCCCGCCGTTCATGGCGAACTTGCCGATTTCGCGGGCGATTTGCGCCTCGGCGGCATGGGTCATGGTGAGATAGGGATTGTGCCAATCGCCGACCACCCCGAGACGCTGGAATTCGGCCGACTGCACGGCGATCCATTCGCCGGCGAAGGTGCGGCATTCCTCGCGGAACTCGATGATGTCCACGGCGTCCTTGTCACGGCCCGCCTTGCGGTATTTCTGCTCGATCTGCCATTCGATGGGCAGGCCGTGGCAATCCCAGCCCGGCACATAATTGGCGTCGCGGCCGAGCATCTGCTGGCTGCGCGCCACCACATCCTTGAGGATCTTGTTCATCGCCGTGCCGGCATGGATATGGCCGTTGGCATAGGGCGGGCCGTCATGCAGGATAAAGGGCTCGCGACCCTTCGCCGCCTCGCGCCTGCGCTTGTACATGTCGAGCTTGTTCCAGCGCGCCAAAATTTCCGGCTCGCGCAGGGGCAGCTTTGCCTTCATGGGAAAGTCGGTTTGCGGAAGGTATAGGGTCGACCGGTAATCGCTACTCATAGATAAACTTTCAGGACTTTTATTGGCGGGATTTTTATTGGCTGGCTTGATCGAGAAGTTCGCGGGCGCGTTCGCAGTCGACAGTCATCTGTTCTTTCAGAGTCTCCGGGCTGTCGAAGGTCTGATCCTTACGCACCAGTCCGACGAAGGCAACACGCAGGCGCCGATCATAAAGATCGCCCGAATAATCGAACAGGTAAACTTCAAGCAGCATGGTTTCGCCGGCGAAAGTCGGGCGCGTGCCGATATAGGCGGCTGCGTCGTGCCACCGGGTCTCGCCCTGATGAGTCATGCCCACGCGCACCGCATAGATGCCGGGGCCGGGATGGAGGACGCCCTCGAGCGGCATGTTGGCGGTCGGAAAGCCCAGGGCATCGCCGCGAGCGTCGCCGTGCTGTACGCGCGCCTCGATTTCCCAAATCCGCCCCAAGGCCCGGGCCGCCAGATCGACCTGGCCGCGCCGGATCAGCACGCGAATGTCGGTCGAGGCGAACATCCGGCCATCGGCGGCATCCTGTACCGCCGCGACTTCGGTGAAGCCGAAGCCCGCGCTCTCGGCCGCCCGATGCAGCAGCGCTGCATCACCGCCCCGGCCCTTGCCGAAAACGAAACCGGGGCCGACCACGAGATGGCTGATACCGAGGCCGCCCACCAGGACATTTGCGATAAAATCCTCAGCCGCCTGCCCGGCCAGGGCGGCGCTGAAGCGCAGGTTGAAGACGGAATCGACGCCGACCTCCTCGAGCAATCGCATCTTGGCGCGAAACGGAGTCAGGCGGAACGGCACCGTGGAGGGTTGAAAATAATGCCGCGGATGAGGCTCGAAGGTGAGCACGGCCAAGGGAGCCGAGCGTTGCTCAGCGATCCTACCGGCCTCGGCAATAACCCCGAGATGGCCGTTATGCAGGCCGTCGAAATTTCCCAGCGCAACCACGGCGCCGCGCGCCTCGGGGGGAATCCGATCGTAATGTCGAAAAATGCGCATAGCCGCGCGTTTACCGCAATTGGGGGGTTTTTACCACCATGACTGAACAGCCGGCCACAATCACGAACCGCGCGGCGGCACCAGAACCTTGGCGTCACCGTCAATCACCACCGTATCGCCGACGGTGCAGACGGTGTCGAGCTTGACCCGCCGGCGTTTCCTGTCGATCTCGACAATCGTCACCCGCGCGCGCACCGTATCGCCGGCGCGCACCGGCGCCTTGAAACGGCAGTTCTGGCTGATATAGACGCAGCCCGGCCCCGGCAGCTTGGTGCCGATGACGGTCGAGATGAAGCTCGCCGCCAGCATGCCATGGGCGATCGGGCCGCCGAACATGGTGGTGGCGGCGTATTCATGGTCGAGATGGAGCGGATTGGTGTCGCCCGATATGGCGCAGAACAGATTGATGTCGGATTCGGTGACAGTCTTGGAATAGATCGCGGACATGCCGACGTCGAGTTCTTCCATGGCGTAACCTTCGAGTTCGGCGACATCGAACATCGGCGTAATCGAGTCGGCTTGTTTTTCTGACATCGTGAAACCTAATTGGGAATTATGAAAAAAATTGTGCGGCGCAATATATCGCATGGGTGTAGCCGCCACAAGGCCGTGAATGCCTGAAATTTTTTATACTGCAACTGCGAAAAACCAGACCGCTTGACGCCGCTGGCCCGCGCCGCGATGGTGCCGCCATGGGGGAGCAAGCACAATCGACCATGGAGTTGGCCCTGGAACAGGCACGCGCGGCGGGCCTGCGCGGCGAGGTTCCAGTCGGCGCCGTGGTCATCGACGGGGTGAGCGGCGAGACCCTGGCCGCCGCCGGCAATCAATGCGAGGCGGACAAGGATCCCTCGGCCCACGCCGAATTGCTCGCCCTGCGCGCCGCGGCCAAGCGCCTCGGCATAGCCCGGCTGACCGATTGCGATCTCTATGTCACCCTGGAGCCCTGCCCCATGTGCGCCCAGGCAATCTCTTTTTTCCGCATCCGCCGGCTCTATTTCGCCGCCCCCGACCCCAAGGGTGGCGGCGTCGAGCACGGCCCGCGCATCTTCAACCAGCCTAGCTGCCACCATAAACCGGAGGTCTATGGCGGCATCCGGGAGCGCGAGTCGTCTGAGATGCTGAAAGCGTTCTTCCGGAATAAGCGATGAGAGACGGGGCGGGTGCGGCCAGGCTGCTCGTCCGCCTGCGCGGAGCTTTCATCGAGGAGGAACGCCAGGGGCTGATGTTCGCCGCCAAAGTGCGGTCCTGGGCGCTGCTCGTGATCCTCGCCTGGCAAATCCTCGACAACCCGCTAACCGGGCCGGCCTATTTCTATGTGCTCGGCGAGGTCACGCTTATGTTGTTGTTGGGCGTGGCGCAATTCCATTTCATCAGGCGTGGGCTCAATCCCCCATGGGCGCCTTTTGTATGGGTAGTCGGCGATGTTGCAGTCCTGACCATCATCTTCATCGCGCCCAATCCGTTCGAACCCGAAGGCTTTACACCGGCCGTGGTTCTGCGCGGCAGCGCCTTCGTCTGGTATTTCATACTGCTCATGCAGGCCACCTTCAGCTTTCGCCCGGCTCTGGTGCTGTGGTGCGGATTCTGCATTGTCCTCGCCCGGCTCGGATCCCTGTTTTGGGTCTTGAGCCTGTCCGGCATCTACTCCGGCTTTGAGAGCGGCGGGACGACGATGGAGGAATTACAGGCCATATATTTCGATCCGAATTTTGTCTTCCTCGGGGATCGGATAAACGAAATATTGGCTATCATCCTGACCGCAATCGGCCTCGCCGTTATCGTCATCCGCACCCGCCGATGTGTGGAAAGCCGATCCCAGGCCGAGCGGGCGCGCTCCAAGCTGGCGCGCTATTTCTCGCCCAACGTGGTCGACGAGATAACCTCGGCGGGCGGCATCGGCACCGCCGCCCACGATCAGGACGTCGCCGTGCTGTTCGCCGACATCATCGGCTTCACCAGCCTGTGCGAAACCGAACCGGCGCCCAAGGTGGCGGCCCTGCTGCGTGACTATCACAGCCTGCTGGCGGATGTGGTGTTCCGCCATGGCGGCACCCTGGACAAATATATCGGCGACGGCCTGATGGCGACCTTCGGCACGCCGCGCACCGGCCCCCACGACGCCACCAACGCCCTGGCTTGCGCCCTCGATATGGTCGAGGCCCTGGCTGACTGGAAACGGCAGCGGATTGCCGCGGGCGAGTCGTCAGTCTCGGTGGGTGTCGGGGTGCATTACGGGGTCACGGTGGTCGGCGACATCGGCGACGAGCGCCGGCTGGAATTCGCGGTCATCGGCGATACGGTGAATGTGGCGAGCCGGGTCGAGCATCTGACCCGCAGCCTGGGGACGCCGCTGACGGTCAGTGAAGACTTGATACAGGCGGTGCGCCGGGAAGACGCCGACAGCGCTGCCCTGCTGGAAAAACTATCCGACGCCGGACCCCAAGAGGTGCGCGGCCGCCGGGGAAAAATCGGCGTCTGGACCCTTGCGGAAACGCCCGCTCCCTAGATTATGCCCTGCTCGCGATAGGGCTTGCCCGCGGCGATGCGGCCGTAGCCGAAGGCCGAGATGTCGAGGCTCTGATAGCCGCCGTCCAGGATCAGTTCGGCCAGGGCGAGGCCGCTCGCCGGGGCGTGCATGATGCCGTGGCCGGAATAGCCGCAGGCCATATAGACATTTTCACAGCCGCCTTCCCAGCGCCCGACGATGGCGGTGAGGTCGAGGGCGTTGCGGGCGTAATGACCGACCCAGCTGCGCCGCAGTTTGAGGGTCTCAAGCTTTGGTATGCGATGGGCCAGCATCGGCCAGACCAGGTCCTCGAACCGGCTCGGATGCACGCCGAGATGAAAGCCCGCCGGCTGGTCCCAATCGGGCAGGCCGCCGGAGAAGCCTTCGCCCTCCGGCCCGAATGCGATATGGCTTTCGGTCTTGATGAACGGCAGGGGCTCGATGTCGTTGCTGGTGACAAAATAGTGGGACTCACGGCACATGGCTTCGACAGGCAGGGCGAGGCCGATCAGGGCGCCGATTTCGGCCGACCAGGCGCCGGCGGCGAGCACGAAGCTGTCCGCCGCAATTGTCGCTCCCGATTTGCACGCCACGCCGCGCGCCAATCCGCCTTCGGCCCACCACTCGGTGACCCGGTCCTCAATATAATCGACCCCCAGGGCGCGCGCCTTGGCGCGAAATCCCATGAGAGCCGCCTGCGGGTTGATCCAGGCGTCGTCCGGCGAATGGACGGCCAGCGCCACATCATCCCCATTGAGCGATGGGAAGCGCGCTTTGAGCCCGTCCCTGTCCAACAGATCGACCCGCGCGCCGAGAGAGTCCTGCAGGCGATGATTGGTTTCCATCTGGGCATGATCGCCACGGTCGGAGATGAACAGATAGCCCCGGCGCTTGAAGCCGATATCCGCCGCCTCGCTGTCGATCGCCATGGTCTGGTGAAAATTGCTGAAGAAATCCAGCCCGTAGCGGGCCATGAGGATGTTCTCGGGCAGGCTAAAAAGCTGACGGATGCCGCCGTTGGACGCCGGTGTGGCGGAGAATTCATAGCTCGGGTCCGGCTCGATGACCACGACCCTGCCGGCCCGCCCGCCGCGCGCCAGGAAATAAGCGATTGCCGAGCCGACGATACCGCCACCGATGATGACGATATCCGCTTTCATGGTGTTTTTCGGGTGCATCAAACCTTCGGCGGGGCGTAGTTCTCGCGCACGTAGGCCTCCGTGAAGCCCGCCTTGAGAATGTTCTTGAAGGAATGCTGCGGGTCGCCGGGGACTTCCTCGCCGGTGCAGGTGAACATGGCGTGGCAACCGTGATCGAGGGCCGCCTTGATGCGCGCTGCCAGCAACGCGCCCTGGCTTCCACGCCGCCGGAACGCAGGCGCGGTCGCGGCGAAATCGAACCAGGCGAGGCCGTCCTTCACGAACAGGGTTGCCGTACCGGCGGGCTGATCGCCGTCGAAACACATAAAGACGTGCCAGCCCGCATGACCCGGCAGTTTCGCCAGCCAGGGCTCGGCCAGATCGCCGAGGTCGAAAGCGGCGCAAAGGATGCTGGCGAAGGCGTCCCCGTGGTCCGGGCCGATTTCTTCGACCCTGAGATCGCTGGTTGAGTGCGGCGGCGCCTCCCGCCCGCGCTGGAATTTCTGCCAGCCCCGAGCCTTTTCAAGCCCGGCATCGAGCAGCCAGCCGACCATCTCCGCCGGTTCGGCCTCGGGGTGGCGCTGGATGAAGTAGCAAGCCATGCCGGCGTCCCCGGTAGGCCGCTAAGGTCTGTTTGACCGACGCTTCCGTCTCCGGCGCCGACAGCCCACCGCCCGGTTGATGACGATAGCTGTGGGCGGCAGGGCGGCGGCCACCGACACCAGGCCCGCGCCGATGGTCACCGCGCGCAAGCCGAGGGCGGCGACCAAATCATCCGGGGCCGCCGCATGCAGGCTCGCCAAGGCGGCCCGCTCGATGTCCTCGCCGTCATGCATCAGGGGCCGGTTATCTCGAAATGAACCTCGGTGACGATGCAGGCCTTGCCGTTGATCGGCAGGATATCCTGCGGGCAGGTCGAGAAGGCCATGATGCAATCCATCTCGGCGCGCAGGGTGACGTAATCACCGGGCTTGTTCTCGGGCGCGCTGAATTCCAGACGGCGGCCGTCGAGCACCGGGATGTTCATGAACAAATTCAGCGGGCACGGCACCTCCGGCGGGGTCAGGCCGATCTGGCGCATGGCGGCGATCAGATTGTCGGTGCAGTTGTCGTGATACTCGGTGCAGCCGAGCAGCCCGTAGCGATATGAATCGCAGGCCGCCATGAGGGTGTCGTGGATGCCCGAGGAGGTATCCTCGGTGAGGGTCAGGATGGGGCGGCGCTTGTTGGTCACCAGGCCGTCGCCGACCTCGGGAATGATCCGCTGCACGGTCGGCCGCCAATGCTCCATGGACATGAATTCATAGAGGTCGTCAGCAACGAAGGCCCAGGTATCGACCACCTGTTCGCCGTGAGTGTTGATGACCCGGATGGATTGCCCCTTATTCAGCCGCACCGCCTTGCCGCGCCGCGCCGGGACGGTGATGAGCTCGCTCTCAGCCATGTTGCGATGTCCTTAATGTCGCCTCTATGATGCGGAAATTGATTATGTACACATAATCACCAAGCGATAGCCATAGGATTTATCAATGCCCTCAACCATACGACCTCGCCGCAGCGTGCTTTATATGCCGGGCTCCAACGCCCGGGCGCTTGAGAAGGGCCGCAGCCTGGCCGCCGATGCGCTGATCCTCGATCTCGAGGACGCGGTCGCCCCCGACGCCAAACAGATGGCGCGGGATCAGGTGCTCGCAACCCTCGCCAAGGGCGGCTACGGGTCGCGCGAACTGGTCGTGCGGGTCAACGGGCTGGCGTCCTCCTGGGGCAACGACGATCTGGTGGCGGTGGCGGCCAGCGGGGCCCATGCGGTGCTGCTGCCCAAGGTCGGCAGCGCCGATATGGTCGAGCAGGCGGTCGCCGTGCTGGAAGCCAACGGCGCGCCCGACGAGCTGACCATCTGGTGCATGATGGAGACCCCCATCGGCATGCTGCACGCCGAGGAGGTGGCCGGCGCCCATGGCCGCGTCGCCTGTCTGGTGATGGGCACCTCGGACCTCGCCAAGGACCTCCACGCCGCCCACACCCGCGACCGGCTGCCCCTGCTCACCGGATTGTCCCTCTGTCTGCTGGCGGCGCGGGCCCACGGCGTCGCCATCGTCGACGGGGTTCATCTCGACCTCGCCGACGACGAAGGGTTCGCCAATTCCTGCCGCCAGGGGCTGGAGCTCGGCTTCGACGGCAAGACCCTGATCCACCCCAAGACCATCGCCGTGGCCAATGAGCTGTTCGCCCCTTCGGCCGACGAGGTGGAATGGTCGAAACGGATCATCGTCGCCCATGGCGAGGCCACCAAAGAAGGCAAGGGCGTCGTGGTGATCGACGGCAAGCTGATCGAAAACCTCCATGTCGAGGCCGCCCATCGTCTGGTTGCCCTGGCCGACGCCATAGCAGCGCGCCATGTCGAATAAATCTCCTATGTCTAATAAATCCGGGGGCGGTAACTTCTTCGAGGATTTTCACCTCGACCAGGAAATCATCCATGCCACGCCGCGCACCATAACCCTCGGCGACCAGGCGCTGTATAACGCCATTTACGGTTCGCGCTTTCCCTTCATCTCGTCCGATGAGTTCGCCCGCGCCGCCGGGCTCGAGCGCTCGCCGATCGACAGCCTGCTGACCTTCCATGTGGTGTTCGGCAAGTCGGTGCCCAATATTTCGCTCAACGCCATCGCTAATCTGGGCTACGCCGATTGCCTGTTCAAGGCGCCGACCTACCCCGGCGACACGGTCAGCGCCACCAGCCGGGTCATCGGCGTCAAACAGAACTCCAACGGCAAGACCGGCACGGTCTACGTGCGCACCACCGGGCGCAACCAGCACGGCGAGGTGCTGGTCGAGTTTATCCGCTGGGTGATGGTGGCCAAGCGCGACCCGGCATCGCCGGCACCCGAGCCGTCGGTGCCCGAGCTGCCCGCCAAGGTTGCGCTCGAGCGTATTGTCCTGCCCGGTGAACTCGATCTTGCGGGCTATGACCTGGCCGCCGCCGGATCGCCCTACCTGTGGGAGGACTACACAGCCGGTGAGCGCATCGATCATATCGACGGGACCACCGTCGAGGCGGCCGAGCATATGATGGCGACGCGGATGTATCAGAACACCGCGCGGGTGCATTTCGACGCCCACGCCGCCCAGGCAAGCCACTTCGGCCGCCGCGTGGTCTATGGCGGCCATGTCATCAGCATCGCCCGCTCGCTGAGCTTCAACGGCCTGGCCAACGCCCTCCGCATCATCGCCATAAACGGCGGCCGCCACGTCGCGCCGCTGTTCGCCGGCGACACCGTCTATGCCTGGAGCGAGGTGCTGGAGACCATGCCTCTGCCGGGACGCGACGACATCGGCGCCCTGCGCCTGCGCACGGTCGCCACCAAGGACCACGCTTGCGCCGATTATCCCTATAAAAACGCCGACGGCGCCGACCACCCGGCGGTGGTGCTCGATCTCGATTACACGGCACTGATGCCGCGTCGGCCAACTGGAGAGGACAGAAAATGAGCGACTACAGCCACCTTGAGGAGCGTCTGGCGGCGCGCGAGGTCATCATCCTCGACGGCGCCATCGGCACCCAACTTCAGTCCATGGGGGCGCCGATGGCCGAATTCGCCTGGGCGGCCCTGGCGCTGGACACCCATCCCTTCACCGTGCGCCATATGCATGAGAACTATATTGCCGCCGGGGTCGATATCATCACCACCAACTCCTACGCCTCGGCGCGTCATAATCTCGAGCCCCTCGGCCTTGGCGAACGCACCGCCGAGCTCAACCTGCGCGCCGTCATGCTGGCCCAGGACGCGCGCGACAAGGCGGCCCGCGACCGGCCGGTGCTGATCGCCGGCTCGGTCTCCAATTTTGGCATCAAAGTCGGCCAGGAACCGGGCATGGACCGATGGTCCATGGCGCGCCGCCGCTCGGAAACCTCCGAGGCCCAGGCCAAGGCCAACTTGCGCGAACAGGCCGATATTCTGGCCGAAGCGGGGGTCGATTTCCTGATTTCCGAATCCACCGGCGGCAATAATCACCGGCAATGGGTCGTCGAGGCCTGTCTATCGTCCGGCCTGCCGGTGTGGGACGGCTTCAAATGCCGCCTTGATGACGGCGTCGCCCGCCTCGGTTATTCCTCCGAGCAGAGCTTCGCCGACGGCTTCGGCGAGATCACCGCCCTCGGTGGGTCGGTGGTCAGCGTGTTTCATTCACCGCTCGACGCCACCGACGCGGCACTCGATATCGTGAAGGGAGCCTGGGACGGCCCGGTCTGTGTCTATCCCGAGGCCGAGCGCAACGATTACGTCTCCGCCCACCGCGACGACGCGGTGGCAACGCCGATCACACCCGACGAATTCGTCGCCTGGGCCCAGGGCTGCGTCGCCGGCGGCGTGCAGATCATCGGCGGCTGCTGCGGCGTCGAGATCGACTATATCCGCCCCTTGCGTGACGCCCTGCCGAGTCATCTGCCATGAGGGCGCTAGAATGAAGCTTGAAGGCTCCTGCCACTACGGCGCAGTGGCCACCAAGGACCACCCCAGCGCCGATTATCCTTATAAAAACGCCGACGGCGGCAACCACCCGGCGCTGATGCCGAGGCGGCGATGAGAGACATCGAAATCAGGCCGGCCCGTGCCGACGACCGCGCGACGCTGCTGGGTTTCCTCGTCGCGATACAGGACTATGAGCGCGCGTTGGACCCTAAGCTTAGGCTCGGCGCCGAGGCGGCCGAGAGCGCTCTCGCCGAAATTGAGCGCAAGATGGCGGCCCATAACGGAGCCTTGTTGATGGCCGTGTTATCCGGCAAGGCCATCGGTTTCGTCTCCTGCCATGACGGTGATGACGAGGATAAAAATCTGCAAGAGAAATTCCGGCCTTATGGATATGTCTCCAATGTTTTCGTCGCCGCCGACCATCGCGGCCGGGGCGTGGGTGCTGCCCTGCTGGATGCGGCAGAGGACTATCTCGCCGGTCGCGGCTTCAGCCGGGTCATGCTCTGGGTCATGGCGGGCAACGCGAACGCCCGCGCGGTCTACGAGAAGTGCGACTACCGCCCCTACGATGTGCTCTACGAGAAGCAGATTGCTGGGCGTAATCCTTGATTGCCGCCGTTTGAGTGGCGCCCTGGCGAGTCATCTGCCATGAGGGACCTTGAATGAAACTCGAAGGATCATGTCACTGCGGCGCGGTGCGTTTCTCCGTCGACTCCTCTGCGCCCTATCCCTACATGCGCTGCTATTGTTCGGTCTGCCGCAAGACCGCGGGCGGCGGCGGCTACGCCATCAATCTCGGCGCCGATTCTGGCAGCCTCAGAATCGAGGGCGAGGAAAATCTCTCGGTCTATCGGGTCGCCTCGGAAACCAACGAAGACGGCATGCGGCAGGCGCAGCGGCATTTTGCAAGGCTTGCGGCTCGGCGCTCTGGGTCTATGACCCGCGTTGGCCCGAGCTGGTCCATCCCTTCGCATCGGCTATCGATTCGGAGCTACCCGCCCCGCCCGAAACCGTCCATATCATGCTCGCATCGAAGGCCGGCTGGGTCGCAGCCGAAGCCGGCCCTGACCACGAACAGTTTGATGAATACCCCGAGGAATCCTTGAGCGACTGGCACCGGCGTCACCGCGTGTAAGCCGTGATTGACTTGCTGTCACAAGGGGTTAATATCGTTTCAAAGGCGCCGCCCGGGGCGCAATAATTTTGGTTGGGAGAACATCAATGACCCAACATAAGCGACCCATGTCGCCTCACTTGCAGGTCTACAAACCTCAGCTCACATCCGTTCTGTCGATCATTCACCGGGGCACCGGCGTCGGTCTGGCGGTGGGAACCCTGTTCATCACCTGGTGGCTGGTCGCCGCCGCCTCGGGCCCCGGGCCCTATGAGGCGACGCGGGAATTCTACGGCTCCTGGTTCGGCCAATTGGTGTTGTTCGGCTTTTCGGTATGCCTGTTCTATCACCTATGCAACGGGGTGCGGCACCTGTTTTGGGATGCCGGCTGGATGCTCGAGATCGAAGACGTCTACCGCTCGGGCTGGGTGATGCTTTGTGCGTCGGTGGTGCTGACCTTCATCGCCTGGTTCATCGGCTTGAGCCTGTAGGGGAGATTATCATGAGCTTAGAATCCCCTCTCGGGCGCGTCCGCGGCCTGGGTACAGCCAAGGAAGGCACCGGCCATTTCTGGCACCAAAGGCTCACCGCCATCGCCCTGGTGCCGCTCACCTTCCTGTTCGTCATCATCATGTTTGTCTTCTTCGGCGCTGATCATGCCCGCGCCGTGGCGCTGATGGGCAACCCCCTGGTCGCCACGGTGATGCTGCTGTTCCTGCTCACCGGCTTCTATCACATGAAGCTCGGCATGCAGGTGGTGATCGAAGATTATATCTCCCACGAAGGCGCCAAGATCGCGCTGCTGCTCTGCGTGACGTTGGGGACCGTTGCCCTCGCCACCGCCAGCGTCTTCGCGCTGCTCAAACTCGCGCTCGGGAGTTAAGGCAATGTCGGAAGCCTATCCAATTGTCGAACATTTCTACGATGTGGTGGTTGTCGGCGCCGGCGGCGCGGGCCTGCGCGCTACCTTTGGCATGGCCGAGAAGGGCCTCAAGACCGCCTGCCTCACCAAGGTCTTCCCGACCCGTAGCCACACGGTCGCCGCCCAAGGCGGTATGAGCGCCTCGCTCGGCAACAACGGCGAGGACGACTGGCGCTGGCACATGTACGACACCATCAAGGGCTCGGACTGGCTCGGCGATCAGGATGCCATCGAATATATGTGCCGCGAGGCGTCGCCTGCGGTGATCGAGCTTGAGCATTATGGCGTGCCCTTCTCGCGCAACGAGGACGGCTCGATCTATCAGCGCGCCTTCGGCGGCATGAGCACCCATTTCGGCAAGGGCCAGGCCATGCGCACCTGCGCCGCCGCCGACCGCACCGGCCACGCCATCCTGCATACCCTGTATCAGCAATCGCTGAAGCATAACGCCGAGTTCTTTGTCGAGTATTTCGCCCTCGATCTGATCATGGACGACGAGGGCGTCTGCAGGGGCGTCACCGCCTGGAACCTGGACGACGGCACCCTGCACAGCTTCCGCGCCCATACGGTAGTGCTGGCCACCGGCGGCTACGGGCGCGCCTTCTTCTCCTGCACCTCGGCCCATACCTGCACCGGCGACGGCAACGCCATGGCCCTGCGCGCCGGCCTGCCCAATCAGGATATGGAGTTCATCCAGTTCCATCCCACCGGCATCTACGGCTCGGGCTGCCTGATCACCGAGGGCTCGCGCGGCGAGGGCGGCTATTTGAGTAATTCGGAGGGCGAGCGGTTCATGGAACGCTACGCGCCGTCGGCCAAGGATCTGGCGTCGCGCGACGTGGTCAGCCGCGCCATGACTATCGAGATCAGAGAAGGCCGTGGCGTCGGCCCGGACCAGGACCATATCTATCTCCATCTCGAACATCTCGGCGCTGATCTTTTGGAGGAGCGCCTGCCGGGCATCTCGGAATCGGCGCAGATTTTTGCCGGCGTCGATGTCACCAAGGAGCCGATCCCGGTGATCCCGACGGTGCATTACAACATGGGCGGCATCCCGACCAATCTTTGGGGCGAGGTGGTGACCGTGAAAGACGGCGATCCCGACAGCATCGTCCCCGGCCTGATGGCGATCGGCGAGGGCGCCTGCGTCTCGGTCCACGGCGCCAACCGCCTGGGCTCGAATTCCCTGCTCGATATCGTCGTGTTCGGCCGGGCCGCAGCGATCCGCGCCGCCGAAGTGATCAAACCCGACGACCTGCATAAGACCATCGGCAATCACGCGCTTGCGAAAACTCTCGATGATTTCGATACGCTGCGCCACGCGGACGGCAGCTCACCGACGGCTGAGATCCGCAACAATCTTCAAGCGGCCATGCAGACCAACTGCGCGGTGTTCCGCACCGGCGATATCCTCGCCGAGGGGGTCGCCAAGATCGACGAGGTGTGGAAGTCCTTTGCCGATGTCGGCGTCTCCGATCGCTCTCTGGTGTGGAATTCCGATCTGGTCGAGACCTGGGAGCTGAAGAATCTGTTGCAGCAATCCCTGGTCACGGTCAAGTCGGCCCATAACCGCGAGGAAAGCCGTGGCGGTCACGCCCGCGAGGATTTCCCCGACCGCGATGACGAAAACTGGATGAAGCACACCGTCACCTGGCTCAGCGATGCCGGCGAGGTGACCATCGATTATCGCCCGGTTCATATGTACACCCTGACCGATGAGGTCGAGGTGGTGCCGCCCAAAGCCCGCGTCTACTAGGCTCCGAGGAGGAGACATGGTCGAATTCATGCTACCCGCCAATTCGAAGATCGGTCCCGGCAAACACCATCCGGCCCCGGCGGGCGCCACCAACGTCAAGACCTTCAAGGTCTATCGCTGGGAACCCGAATCCGGCGAGAACCCCCGCGTCGATAGCTATGATGTGGATATCGACGATTGCGGCCCCATGGTGCTCGACGCGCTGATCAAGATCAAAAGCGACAACGACGCCACGCTGACCTTCAGGCGCTCCTGCCGCGAGGGGATTTGCGGCAGCTGCGCCATGAATATCGATGGTACCAACACCCTCGCCTGCATCAAATCCATCGAAGACTGCAAGGGCGACGTCAAGGTCTACCCCCTGCCCCATATGATGGTGGTCAAGGACCTGGTCGCCGATATGACCAATTTCTACGCCCAATATGCCTCGATCAAGCCGTGGATTCAGAGCGAAACGCCGCCGCCGTCGGACCGCGAGCGGCCGCAGTCGATGCGTGAGCGCGAAAAGATCGACGGGCTCTATGAATGCATCCTCTGCGCCTGCTGCTCGACAAGCTGCCCGAGCTATTGGTGGAACAGCGAGCGCTATCTCGGCCCGGCCATTCTCCTGCAGGCCTATCGCTGGCTGGTTGATAGCCGCGACGAGAACACCGGCGAGCGCCTCGATGATCTCGAGGATCCGTTCCGGCTCTATCGCTGCCACACGATCATGAATTGCACCCGGACCTGCCCCAAGGGCCTCAATCCCGCCAAGGCCATCGCCGGGATCAAGCAAATGCTGGTCGAACGCCGCCTCTAATCCTGCTCTGTATGCGGCGATGTATATTCCACGGCACTTTGCCGAAGATCACGCACCCACACTCCAGGGGTTGATGGCGGACTATGGCTTTGCCAGCCTGGTCACGGTTGTCGACGGTGCCCCGGTTGCCAGTCACCTGCCGCTGCTGGTCGATCGGGAGGCCGGGGAATTCGGTTCCCTGATCGGCCATATGGCGCGCAACAACCCGCAGTGGCGGGGGTTCACCGAAGACGCGGAGGCCCTGGCTATCTTCCAGGGGCCGCACGGCTATATCTCACCGTCCTGGTATGCCTCGCAACAGGCCGTACCGACCTGGAATTACGCCGCCGTCCATGCCTATGGCGCGCCGCGAATTATCGAGGATCACGGCGCGGTGCTGGCCGTGCTGGAACGGCTGGTCGCACAGAATGAAAGCGCCAGACCCACGCCTTGGAGCCTCGACAGTCTGGCAACCGAATTCCGCGATACCCAGATGCGCGGCATTGTCGCCTTCGAAATTCCCATCAGTCGCCTGGAAGGCAAATACAAGCTCGGCCAGAACAAGCCCGATGCCGATAGGCGCGGCGCCGCCGCCGGCTTACGCGTCAGTGGCGACCCCCTGGCTATGGAGCTTGTGCGGCTGATGGAAGATGTTGATAATGGGGAATCATGAACCTTCATTCCCAGCTTTTAGCCAGGCAGACGGCGGGCAATCCGATCCGCGTCGGCTTGATCGGCGCCGGTAAATTCGGCGCCATGTTTTTGGCGCAGGCGCGGCGCACCCCCGGCCTCCATGTCATGGCGATCGCCGATCTCGATGTGGACCGGGCGCATCAAACATGCGCGCGTGTCGGCTGGCCCGATGAGGCCCATGAGGCAACCGGTTTCGACGCCGCCTATAGTAGCTCTGGATGTCACATAACCGATGACGCCTCGGAGCTGATCGCCGCCGACGGCCTCGATGTGGTGATCGAGGCGACGGGAAGCCCCGCCGCCGGGACCAGGCACGCCCTTGCCGCCATCGCCAAGGGCCGCCATGTGGTGATGGTAACCGTCGAGGCCGACGCCCTCGCAGGCCCGCTGATCGCGCGGCGCGCAGCGGCCGCCGGAGTGGTCTATTCCCTGGCCTACGGCGATCAGCCGGCATTGATCTCGGAGCTGGTCGATTGGGCGCGGGCCACCGGCTTTAAAGTGGTTTGCGCCGGCAAGGGCACCAAATACCGGACCCATTATCACGCCTCGACGCCGGACACCATATGGGGTCATTACGGGATGTCACCCGAGGACGCCGCCGCCGGGGGCCTCAACCCGCAGATGTTCAATTCTTTCCTCGACGGCAGCAAGTCGGCCATCGAGATGGCGGCGGTGGCGAACGCCTGCGGGCTGGCGCCGCCCAAAGACGGCCTCGGCTTTCCGCCCGTCGGCGTCGATCAGCTGGCGGACCGGCTCAAACCGCGAAGCGACGGCGGCCTGCTCGAGACGTCGGGAACCGTCGAAGTGGTCTCCTGCGAACAGCGCGACGGCGCAGCGGTAGCGCGCGACCTGCGCTGGGGGGTTTATGTCACCTTCGCCGCACCCGATGAGTATGTCCGCCGCTGCTTCGCCGAATATGGACTTTCGACCGACAGTTCGGGGCGCTATGCGGCCATGTGGAAGCCCTATCACCTGATCGGCCTGGAACTCGGCATGAGCGTTGCTTCAGCGGCGCTGCGCGGCGAACCGACCGGAGTATCGCGCGACTTCAACGCCGATGTGATCGCCGTCGCCAAGCGCGACCTGTCGGCGGGCGAAGTGCTCGACGGCGAAGGCGGCTATACGGTCTGGGGAAAGCTTACCAGCGCCGCCCAATCCCTGGCCGCCGGCGCCCTGCCCCTGGGCCTCGCCCACGGCGTCGCCCTCAAGGCGGCCGTCGCCGAAGGGGAAGTCCTGACCTGGGCTCATGTATCCATCGATGAGACCGACCCCACCGCCGCCTTCCGCCGCGACATGGAGGCGGCGTTCGGGCCTGATTAAGTCCGGCAGGCTGCCTCATAGGCCGCCGTCCTGCTCTAAATGCGCTTTGGCTAGCCCGGATCCCGGTGCAGCACCCCGGCGAGGCAGCCGAAGCCGCCGGCGGCCTTGATCAATTCGCGCGCTTGCACGGTGACGCATTCGATGCCGAGGCCCTCGAAGAAACTCTGGATTTCGCCGTAGCCCGCATTCATCAGGATCTTGCGCGGGCCCAGGGTGACGAAATTCATCGCCCGGTTCATTGTGTCGTCATCGGTCGCGGGCAGGAAGGCGACCGCATAGCCGTGCTCACGCAGCGCCAACACCGCCGCATGGGGCGTGCGCCGGGGCCAGGCAATGGCAAGGTCCCGGTCGGCAAAGCGCAGCATGCCCATGAGATGCATGGTGCCGTAGGGCATATCGACGGCCAGGGTATCAACGCCGATCTCATCGAGGGCGGTTGCCACCTGATCGATGGCCTCGAGGTTGGTGCGCATGCCGTGGCCGATGATGACGGTCTCGCTATCCAGCCACATGGCGTCGGCGCCCTCGAAGACGGCGATACCGCTCAGGCCTTTGAGGATGGGCATGCCGAGGGCGGCGACGCGGCGCGCGACGTGGCGTTCTTCACCGGCGCGAACGGTCGAGGCCGGCCGCGCCAGGATCAAGCCCTCGGGCGTCATGAACATCTGATCGGCACAGAACATCTGATTGGGCGTGACGCCACCCTCGGGCTCGACGTAGTGCACCACAACGCCATGGGCGTGGAAGGCGTCGGCCATCGCGTCATGCTCGGCCTGGGCGGCCGCCACATCGACCGCATCGAGCATCTGGACCGCATCGGCGTCCTTGGCCGAGGCGGCGAGTTCATCTCCCGGGCGGTGCAGCAGAATGCCGCGCAGGGGCGCCCATTCGCTATCGACGCCGCAAGCGGTCCACAGATCGCCGATCTCCTCACCGAGAGGCCGCGTCCGTGGGGACCAGCCCGCGCCGCCGTATGCGGATGTGCCGAAGGTGGTTTTTTTGGTCATTGCGGCTGGGTTAATCCGCGAACTGGCTTTCGCGCCACCGCAAGACGGCGCCCAGGCCCTTCTCCTTGGTGATCGCCGAACGTCTCATATTCAGGATTTGATGACATGAGAACGCGCCTGTCATGAATGAAGAGGGCCGCAAACGCCGCAAACGCCGCAAACGAAGGAGAGTGGCGCGCCCGGAGAGATTCGAACTCCCGACCCCCAGATTCGTAGTCTGAAAGCATCACACTACTCTGGCTAACATAGACCAACTGTACTCTTGAATTACCTTGTTTAGAAGCTTATTTGTTGGGTTATGAAACTCAGTGTTTCACGATGTTATGCGGCAATGATGTTAGCCTGATGATAGCCTGGTAATAAAATGGCCCGACGCCAAACCCTCACAGATCTACAGATTAAGAAATTAAAACCGGGGATCAAGCGCGTCACACTTCCCGATCCTGAACTACGAGGCCACTACGTCCGCATCACGCCGACCGGAGCAAAGTCATATTGCGCGGTGACCCGAGATCCTCGCGGTAAACAGGTGTGGGCGACTATAGGC
>JAYGED010000161.1:0-8258 GCA_046582565.1 Alphaproteobacteria bacterium | reverse complement strand
TTTATCGCTACACAGTTAACCCAAATAGTAAGCAGATCGTGGACAAATTGCCCGCGGTACGCCGTTCTGTATTCGCCCGCAAGCGAATTTAGTGAGCGAGACAGGATCCCGTCAACTTCCTTCGCAACGGGAAACGGGTCGGCCCCCTGAAAGGCTATTCGTGTCAGCTGATCGTGGACGATGCGATCCGTTGGTTGGACGAAAAGGACCAGCCGGACCAGCCATTCTTCTTGAACCTCTGGTTCAATGAGCCCCATTCCACCCTCGCGGCGCCCGCCGAGATCGTGTCGCTCTACGGAGACCTCAAGGACGAGGCGGCGGTCTATTCCGCCACGATTGACAACACCGACCGCGCCATTGGACGCCTCGTCGCGAAACTCAAGGACATGGGCCAACTCGACAACACTCTGATCATCTACTCGTCCGACCACGGAAGCTACCGGGCCGATCGAAACGGCGGTCTGAAAGGCGCCAAGGGATCGAACTTTGAAGGCGGCCTACGTTCCCCCGGCATCTTTTTCTGGCCAACTGGTTTTCGCGGAGGACGCGTCGAGAAAACACCTTCCGGCTCGGTGGATCTCCTGCCGACGATCTGCGGATTGACCGGCGTCGCGAAACCGGACGGCGTGCACCTTGATGGCGCCGACCTTTCCCCGCTGCTGACGGAGAAGGGAGTGTTTAAACGTGAGCAGCCAATGCTCTGGCTGGCGCCGACGTCGGGACACCTGGCAACCTTGCGCGAAGGCCGTTACACGCTGATGGGCTATCGCGGCTATAAACTGCCCCAGGACCATGCCCGACGAAACGAGTTGATGCTGCAAATGGCCAAGTTGGCGGGCATTGATCCGTCGACGCCCAACCTGGGCTCCGCCGTTTCCAACACCACCTTCACCAGCCGCGAATACAAGCGACTGAAGAACGAGTTTGTTCGAGCGAGGACGTTTCAGGAGTCGTGGATCCCGATCATTAAAGCGGGCGGGTTCAGCCGGTTCGCCCTGTACGATGTGATCGCCGATCCGAAGCAGAACAAAGATATTTCAAAGCAGCGTCCAAGAGTGACAGAGCGGCTAAAGCGGAAGTTGCTGGAGCTCTATAAGGACGTCTTGGCCGACGCTCCGGATTGGCCTGTGTCCAAGAACGAGAAGTGACCCTTTGTGAGAACCCTTGAATACGTGATCGCCAGTGAAAAACTAGACCCATGAAGAAAATCAAATTCTATTTCGGTATCGCCCTTATTGCGGCGGCATTCGCCATCACCGGCCTGCCCGGCTCCGCGGCCCTCGCCCAGGAATCCCGTCCCGGCGACGCTGCGCTGGCTAACCTGCTGAAGAAGATCGACGCACAGGCAACGCCTGATTCGTATCGACGCAAGAACCATCAGGCATGGGTCGATGCGCGAATGGCGAAGTTAACGGAGGCGCAGAAGAAGCTGAACGGGCGGCTATGGGCAGCGAAGCGCAAGCTGGACCCGAACATGTCCAATGCAGGCCAGTCGTTCGTCAAAATTCTCCACTACGTTTCCCGCGGTGAAAAACTGGGGCGGATCCTCACAGGTGACAGTCATGGGCAGCCCCAATCCAGCCGGCATTTTGTTCAGTTGAAGGGCGTCAAGCCCGTGGGAAAAACACGAATCCACGGCCGGGTGACGAGCGCGACAGGCGGTCCATTGGAGGGCGTCATGGTAACGGCGTATGACGAGGACCTGGAGATGGGCACATCCGTGTTCACCGCTGCGGACGGCAAGTTCGAGTTGAGGGGACTTCGCAAGACGACACATCAGGTGCGCGTGCGGCGGCCGGGCAAACTCGATGAATGGGTGGATGACGTGGAACCGGACAGTGACGCGCTGGCACTCACGATGGAGCCGGCCACGGGCGAGGACCTGCAATTGCAGCGAACCGCCGCGTCGGCCATGGGCCTGATGAAGTGGGACAGCCTGCGCGACAAGGAGAACTTCAAGATGAATTGCACCTACTGCCATCAAGCCGGCACGCTCGGATTCCGCACGCCGGAGAAACCGGTAGATTGGGAGACGATGATCCGGCGCATGGACGGTTTCGGCGGGCTGTATAAGCACACGCAACGGACCATCGTCAAGCGACTGGTGGACACCTACACGCTGGATGCCGAATCGCGTTGGCCGGAGTATGTCCCGCCACCGTCGCCGCACGGGTTCGCCGCACGGGTGAAGATTACCGAATGGGACATCGGCAATCCCATGAAAGCCATGGTGCACGACCTCGAACCCGGTCCGCCCGGAATCATGTACGCTGTGGACATGGGGCAGAACGCGATCGTTGAGCTGGATATCCCGACCGGACGCCGGACGGTGTATCGCATGCCGAGAGGAGTCCGCGGCCCCCATTCGATCGAGCCGGATAACGACGGCAACTACTGGGTGACACTTTGCACCTCGGGACACATGGGTAAGTTCGATCCCAGGACGACGGACATCACGATCTGGTCCAGCGCCGAGGCCCCGGCCAAACGCGGCTCCTATCCGCACACGCTGCGCGTGAATCCGAAAGACCCGCAGGGTCTGGTCTGGTACACGGACGCGGGGCGCAACTCGGTTTTCTCCATTCACCCGAAGACCGGTTACGTGAAGGAGTATCATTTGTTGAGCAAGGGGCAGGCCGTCGGATCGGGCAAGGGCGAGTCGCGCGGATTGACTCCCTACGGACTGGACGTCGCCCCCGATGGCTCGATTTGGTATTCCAAACTCAACGCCAATCGCATCGGCCGCATCGATCCGAAGGCGCCGGATGGAGACGTCAAGGAATGGAACCCTCCCTTTCGCGGACCGCGGCGGCATCATGTTGCCCCGGACGGAATTGTGTGGGTTCCGGGTTTCGGCTCGGGCGTGCTGGGCCGGTTTGATCCCGCGACGGAGCAATGGACCACCTACGCGCTTCCCGACTACGACAACCAGATCCCCTACGCGCTCAACATCGACGCCAAGGGCATCGTTTGGATTTGCGGCACGGGCAACGACACCATCGCGCGCTTCGATCCGAAGACCGAGCGCCTGATCGAAATCCCGATGCCGACGCGGGTCACGTTCACTCGGGAGATCGAGTTTGACGAAAAGGGCAATGTCTGGACCTGCAGTTCCAACGGCCCCACACGGCACAACGAGCGCGGTCGAGGATCGTTGATTCGAATCGAACTTCCGAAAGGCGATCCGGCGACGGACGAGGGCGTGAAACTGAAGCAAATCGTCCTGCCGCATCATCAGGTGGCCCGTCAAGTTCCGTGGCACAAGTCACCGCACGGGGAACTGCTCAAGAAGATCGACGCCATGCCGGCGCCGAAAGGCATTCCGGGGGGCGAGAGTCGGGTTGAGCACTTCAAGAAGCGAATGGCGAGCTTCACCGACAAGCAACGAAGGCGGTATCAAACCCTGCGCCAGGACATGGATCTCGTCAATCCCGACAGGCACCGGCCCAGCTCCAATCTCAAGATTCTCGAATACATCCATCATAATGAGAAGTAGATGGAGTGAAACCGCAGCAATTCCTGCCGATCCCAGCGTGTTCATATAAACCAAGACAGAAATTCAATTTCATGAAGACATTCAGTCTCCTTTCCCGCGTCGCTCTGTTGGCGACGATGTTCGCGATGATCTCCCCCGCGGCGGCCAAATCACTCACCGGTAAGGTCACCGATCCTAAGGGCTCTCCCATGAGTGGAGTGATGGTCAGCGCCTTCGACGAAAAACACCGCAAGTGGATCTCAGTGTTCAGTCAGGAAGATGGCTCCTTCACCCTCGATGGACTCCGAGACGTCGAGCACCAGGTCCGTGCCCGCCTGATGGGCAAGGTCGACGAGTGGTACGACGACGTGAAGCCCGAACGCGACACGATGGCCATCAAGATGCATCCCGCCAGCGGCCTTGATCTGGAGGAACAACGCCCGGCCAACAGCGGCTTCAGCATGCTGAAGTTTGACAACATGCGGGACAAGCTGAACTTCAAGATGGCGTGCACTTATTGCCACCAGATTGGCACCGTGCCTTTTCGCACCCCCGAGAAACCGGTCGATTGGGAAACCATGCTCCGTCGTATGGACGGCTTTGGCGGTCTCTATCCTCACACGCAGGAAACGATCATCCCCAAGCTGATCGAGACCTACAAAGACGACGCCGTCGACAAATGGCCCACCTTTGATCCGCCCCCGCCACCCTCCGGCACGGCCGCGAAGGTGAAGATCACCGCGTGGGAATACGGCAAGCAGTTTGAAAGCTCCTTCCACGATCTTGAGCTGGGACGCAATGGCCTCGTCTATGTCGTGAACATCAGCAAGCACTACATGGGCATTCTCGACACCAAGACTGGCGAACAAAAGGAATACAAGATGCCGCGCGGCTCCTGGGCTCCGCATTCCATCGAGCCCGACAATGAAGGGCACATGTGGATGACGCTCTGCTCTTCCGGGCAGATGGCCAAGTACGATCTCAACACGAAAAAGATCACCGCATACTCCAGCGCCGAAGCCCCCGCCAAGCGGGGTTCTTATCCGCACACCCTTCGCGTGAATCCGAAAGACCCCGAAGGCCTCATCTGGTATACCGATGCTGGGCGCAACTCGGTCTTCTCGATGCATCCGAAGACCAAGTTCGTGAAGGAATACAAGCTCCTTAGCGAAGGTCAGGCGATCGGTGCGGGTAAAGGCGAGTCACGTGGCATCACGCCCTACGGTCTCGATTACTCCCCGGTGGACGGCATGATCTGGTATTCGAAGCTCAACGGGAACCGCATCGGCCGCATTGATCCCAACGCTTCGGACGGTGACATCAAGGAATGGAATCCTCCCTTCCGCGGACCGCGCCGCTTGCACCTCGATCAGGACGGAATTGTCTGGGTGCCAGGATTCGGTTCCGGCGTGCTCGGCAAGTTTGATCCGAAGACTGAGAAATGGACCACCTACGCCCTGCCCGACGCGGAGAACCAGATTCCTTACGCGTTGAACGTTGATCCGAAAGGCTTCGTCTGGATCTGCGGCACGGGCAACGACACGATCAATCGCTTCGATCCCAAGACCGAAAAGATGATTGAGATTCGCCTGCCCATGCGCGTCAGCTACACCCGCGAGATCGAGTTTGATGAAGAAGGCAACGCCTGGACCAGCACCAGCGGCCCCTCGCGTCACATGGAGCGGGCTCTCGGCCAGGTCATCAAGATAGAAATCCTTGAGGACGAGGGCGGTGGCGTCAAACTTGCCCGCGTCAAACTCACCGACGACCAACTCGGCACCTTGACCGCGGAAAACAAACCCGCCCCGCTCGGGAAGCGCAAGTTCACCCCGCTACCGAAGAAGGGCCGCCCACAGCCCAAGGCCAGGGGCAACACCAAGCTCAACGGACTGTTCGCCCGCATCGAAGCCTCCAAACTCCCCGGAGGCTACAAACCTTGGGAGGGCAAGAAACCCGGCGACTATGACCGCATTCATCAGGCCTACGTCGACAAGCGCATGGCTGGATTAAGCAAGGAACAGCGGAGCCGGGTCGGCCAGCTCTGGAACCAGCGACGGAAACTCCGCAACATGAAGAACGCCGGCGCGTCCTTCGTGAAAGTCATGGAATGGGTGGCCAACAACAAAAAATGACCCGTCTGTTTTACCTTCTCCTACCGATCCTCTGCTGGTTGGCCATCGCACCGCCCGCGAACGCACGACCCAACGTCCTCTTCCTTGCGGTTGATGACCTGAATGACTGGGTAGGCTGTCTGGGCGGACATCCGCAGGCGAAGACCCCGAACATCGACGCACTGGCCCGCAAGGGCGTGCTCTTCAAGCAGGCCCACTGCGCCGCCCCGCTGTGCAGTCCTTCCCGCACCGCCATCATGATGGGACTGCGCCCATCGACCACCGGCATCTACGGCAACCGGAACTGGTTCCGCGACATGCCAAAGTTCAGGGACTGGGTGACCCTGCCTCAGTACTTCCGGAAACACGGCTACCTCGCTTGGGGCGGCGGCAAGCTCTATCATCAGGCCCACGGCAAGTTCTCCGATGCCGAGGCCTGGGATCACGTCTATTCCACCCGCACCGGAATGATCCCACCACCCAAGCGTTACCGTTACGCCCATGGCCTGCGCCCCAAGTTCGAATCCAATCCCATCCTCGCTCGCCTCATCGACTGGGGACCGACGGATGTTTCGGACCAGGCCAATCCTGATTGGAAAACCGCCGAAGGCGCCGCCCAGTTTCTGAAGCGGAAACATGAGAAGCCGTTCTTCCTCGGGTGTGGCATCTACCTCCCGCACCTGCCTTGGTACGCACCCAAAAAGTACTTCGACCTGCATCCGCTGGAAGACATCCAACTGCCACCCCACAAGCCCGATGACTTCGATGACATTCCCGCCATCGGCAAGCGCATGGGCGAACGCCACATCAAGCACATCCGCAACAGTGGCAAATGGAAGGAGGCCGTCCAGGCCTGCCTCGCCTCCGACTCCTTCGCCGATGCCTGCGTCGGTCACGTTCTCGATGCCCTGGAGAAGAGCCGCTATCGCGACAACACAATCATCGTCCTCTGGGGCGACCACGGCTACGACATCGGCGAGAAGAAGATCGGCAAGTCCGCCCTCTGGGAGCAGACCACCCGCACACCGCTCATCATTCACGTTCCGGAGAAACTCCGCGACAAGTCCTGGAACTCTGCAGTCGCCACCTGCAATCGTCCGGTGAGCCTGCTCGACATGTATCCCACTTTGATCGAGCTCTGCGGCCTGCCGAGGAACGAAAAGATAGAGGGCCGCAGCATCGCCCCGTTGGTGCGCAACCCCGAAGCCAAGTGGCCGTATCCCGCGCTGATCACCCATTCGCCTCACTCGCACGGGTTCAATCATGCCGTTCGTTCCGAACGCTGGCACTACATCCGTTATGCCGACGGCGGCGAGGAACTCTACAACATGAGCAAGGATCCGCATCAATGGACCAATCTTGCCGGCCGTTCCGACATGGCCTCTGTCCGATCTGAATTGCGGCAGTGGCTGCCGAAGACAAACGCCAAACACTACCTGGGCTCGCCCCACTGAATCATGAAGACCCTTATCGCCCTAGTCCTTTCCGCGATGACACTTGCGGCCGCTGATAAGTCCAAGAGCATCGAGGCCAAAACGAAGATCCATCGACTGGAAAGCAAGCAGCGCTCCGCCTTTGACGCTTTCGTCTACGTCAACCGCATTCCCGACAAACCCGAAGAGGGTGAACTGCTGGAAGACTATGCCGGCCGCGTCTACGGCCGCCTAGCAAATCAGGAAGGCCGCATCCTGTTGAAGCTCCCGCCAACGATGAATCACCGGGCGTATTTCGGTTTCAAAACCTTCCTCGGATCCGAAGGTGACGTGAACGTGGCGAACTGTGTCAGTTGCCATTCGCCCGCCGGATTCACCGATGGCAAATCCCACGTCGTCACATCCGGAGGCTCGCCCAAGCCGACACCGTCGCTTCGCAATCTGAAACTGAGCCAGGCCGATCTCGAAAAAGTGATTCACGCCAAGATGTCCGCCAGCAGGTCGAGGAGATCCGGAGCAGAGGACGTGGCGCCGGCATATGCCCGCATGAATCTGACCGAAGCCGACGTCCCCAACCTCGTCGCCTTTCTACAAACGCTGCAGGACGTCGACGACGGCCGGTTTCGCGAACTGATCATCAAGGCCAAGGTCTTCGACGCAACCCAGCCGCCTCCTGCGCCGCCAACAGTGTCCGGCGTCGTCCGTTTCGATGGGAAGCCACCGACCCGCAAGGGCATCAACATGACCCCGGAAAGCGCGAAGATGTACGACAAGCAACCTCTCAACGAAAACGTACTCGCCGGCAAGAACGGTGGGCTTGCGAACGTCTTCGTCTACGCAAAGCGTGGTGTGGAACAAAAGCAATACCCTGTGCCTGACAAGCCGGCGTTGCTCGACCAACAGAAATCCATGTTCCGTCCCCGCATCCAGGGTGTTCGCGTCGGCCAGAAATTCATCATCCGCAACAGCGATCCCTACATCCACAACACGCGCTCACTCTCCCTGCGCAACCGCGCCTTCAACATCGGGCAACCACCCGGCTCCAATGACCGCGAGCGGGTCTTCCGCCGCCCCGAAGGGCCCATCCGCCTCGGCTGCGATTTTCACAGGTGGATGGCGGCCTGGATCTTTGTGGTGGATCACCCCTTCTTCGCGGTGACGGACGAGAACGGCAGTTTTGAGATCAGCGGCCTTCCTTCCGGCGAATACACCTTCGAAGCCTGGCATGAGGAATTCGGC
>JAYGED010000108.1:0-4367 GCA_046582565.1 Alphaproteobacteria bacterium | reverse complement strand
AAGTTGATGCGATCCTCGCACGAGACATGGAACTCATCGCAAGACCCGCCCTGGACACAAAGGTGTAACCAACAAAAGAGACCGCCATGCGACGCAGACTAAAACCACCTTGACAGCAAGCGCCTCATATAAGCGGACATTTAGACGGATAGTCGCAAAATGTCCGTTGTTGGCCCAAATCGGGCATTGGTCAGGATTGTGTCTTGGCTTGACCCCTGGATAAATTTCAGCCGGGATATTTCGCTGCGCATTTCCCAAAGTATTTTTGGCTCGCCAGACTGCGGCACTGTGCTTCCCCGCCCAAAGGAAAGAGCTTTGCATGTCCGATTTTGATTTGGTGATCGTTGGCGGCGGGCTTGCCGGTTCGACGCTCGGTTTGGTGATGGCCCGCGAGGGTGCACGGGTCCTCATCGTCGAGAAGACGAAAGAGTTTCGGGATCGGATCCGCGGCGAAACCACGGCGCCATGGGGGAGCCAGGAAGCCCGGTTGTTGGGCGTTTACGATCTCTTGCGCGATCGTTGCGGCATCGAGGTGCAGTACACGACATTTTGGTTTGGGGGTGAGGCCAGCAAACCTCGTGATCTTCATCGCACGACCCTGCACGGCCTGGGCAACCTCAATTTCAAACATCCCGAGATGCAACAAGTGCTGCTGGAAGCCGCAAGCGATGCTGGCGCCGAAGTGCTCCGCAGCGATGTGGTCATGGGAGTCGCGCCGGGTAATTCAACCGTCGTGGGCCTCTCCGATAAGGCAGGAACGCGGGAGGTAACGGTGCGGCTGGTCGTCGGCGCCGATGGCCGCGACTCGAAGGTTCGCGGCTGGGCAGGCTTTGAGGTGTTGCGAGATCCGACCTACCTGTTCGCCGCGAGCGCTTTGCTGCAAGCACCGACGGATCTCGCAGGTTCCGTTCACTACCTGCTTGATCCGGTGACGCCACGCAGCGCGTTCATCGTTCCCGTCGCGGACGGCTACTTTAGGCCGTACCTGATGTACCGAAACGAAGCGATTGGACGGCGGCTCTCCGGTAAAAGAGATGCGGCAAGCTTCATTCAAAACTGTGTCGCCGTAGGAGCTCCAAAGGAGTGGTTTGAAGATGTGCAGATCGCTGGCCCACTGGCAACCTTCGACGGCGCGTCCCGCTGGGTCGAACATCCCTATCGTGACGGCGTGGTCCTAGTCGGCGACGCGGCCTCGTCCAGCGACCCGAGCTGGGGAAACGGATTGTCAATGACGTTGCGGGACGTGCGCTTGCTTGGCGATCGGCTGTGCTCCAACAGCGATTGGCGCTGTGCGGCATCGGACTATGCCAGCGAACAGGCCTTGCAGGGATCCCGACTGAGGCTCGGGGAAGCTATTTTACGCGATTTGTTTTTCGAGCCCGGCGAGGTCACGTTAAAGCACCGTTATCATGCCATGGAACTCTTGGGAGATGAGCCTGATCGTGATCCTGATCTGTTTGGTCTCGGTCCCGATGCGCCCTGCGATGATGCAGCAAGAAACCTCTTCTTTGGCGACGTTTAAGAGGGCGTGAGTGGCGCGCTGCCTCGGCACGGATCCGGCCCTCAAATATGAACGAACGGCCTAAGCGCGCCGTTCCTCGGCCAACCCCACCAGAGCCTGGCCGACCACAGCAGCAAGCACCACGGCGCCGCCGAGCAGGGTGAAGGTTGCGGGGGCCTCATCGACAACGAGCCAGACCCAGAGGGGCGCCAGAATAATTTCGGTAAGCGCGAACAGGGAGACCTGGGCTGCCGGAACCAGCCGGGAGCCCAGGGTCAGAAGCGAGAATCCGCCGCCGATCTGTACCGAGCCGAGCAGGATCAAAAGACCAATGTCGTGGGGCGAGATAGCGAAGCTCCCGGTCGTCGAGGCGATCATCACGAACGCCGCCAGGGCGGAAACGACACCGCCGAGGCAGGTCGCCGGCAGCATGTCGACGGTTTTGGCGCGGCGGATGATGACGATCATGGCGGCCAGCCCCACGGCCGCGCCGAAGGCAAACAGGCTGCCCATGACCCGCGCCTCGGTGAAGCCCTGAGCAAACATCAGCACGACCCCGACAACCGCGCCGGCGATCGCGGCCCAGGTGGTCCCGCGCACCCGCTCGCCGATCACCGCCCAGGCCAGCAATGCTGTACAAAGCGGAGTCAGGGCAAGGATGATCATGGTATTGGCGACGCTGGTCGCCAGCAGGGAGAAGATGTAGCTGATCGCGCCGGCGCCCGAAATCAGGGCAACCAACAGCCCCGTCCGGCCAATGGCAAGAAACGCCTCGGCCACTCGACCCCGGCTTCGCAGGGCCACGACGATCAGCAGGGTGAGGGTAAAGGCGATCGAGCGGTAGAACATCACCAGCCAGCCGTCGCTGGTCTCCATGGAGCGCAGCAGGACGCCGCCGAAGCTCAGGCAGAACCCCGCCGTCAGCACCATGATAACGCCAAGGGGATAATGGGAATCGCGGGCGCCCCGGCTACCGGGTGTCGGATCGTTATCGATGTGAATGCGCTCCTGACGGAATCTAAAAAATACGGGAAGAGTTTGACCGGTGAGCCGAAAATAGACAACCATCGCGAATGAGCATTGAAACCAGCGGTCGCCCGTCGCGGAAACGGCGGCGCGGTGGCGGCGCCCGCAAGGCCGGTGCCATCCATCAGCAGGGCTGGGCCGAGCTTTCCAGCCCCTATCCCCCGTTCGAAATTGTCGGCGCTGAGCTTATAGAAGACATCCATGCCGCGTCCTTGAGGGTGCTGTCGGAACTGGGCATGGAGGTGTTGCACGAGCCGTTGCGCAAAATCCTGGCTGCCGCAGGCGCTGACGTCGAGGGTGACCGGGTGCGTTTCGATCCGGCGATGATCGAGGAAAAGGTCGCCCTGGCCCCGGCGTCGGTCACCCTGCATGCCCGCAACCCGGCGCGCAACCTGACCCTGAAAGACGGCAACATCGTCTTCTGCTCCACCGGCGGCCCGGCCTTCTCGACGGACCTCGATCGCGGGCGGCGGGCGGCAACCCATGCCGACATGGAAGACCTCACCCGCCTGGCGCAATCGCTCAACGTGGTTCACATGGAAGGCGGCGGCGCGGTGGAACCGACGGACTTGCCGGTGAATACACGCCATCTCGATATGTACCGATCCTTCATTACGCTTACCGACAAGGTGTGGACCGGTTACGCCCTGGGTGCTGCCCGGGCCCATGACGCCATCGACATTCTGGCGATCACCCTGGGCGAGGACCGGGCCGGTCTCGCGGATCGCCCCGCCGCCATCACGGTGATCAATTCCAACTCGCCCCTCAGGCTCGATCAGGCCATGTCCGAGGGGCTTACCGTCTTTGCCCGCGCGGGGCAGCCCTTCGCGGCGACCCCCTTCACCCTGTCGGGCGCCATGGCGCCGGCGACCATTGCAGGCGCCCTGGTGCAACAGAACGCCGAGGCCCTGGCGATGATCGCCATGGCCCAATGCATCCGCCCGGGAACGCCGGTGCTCTACGGCGGCTTCACCAGCAACGTGGATATGAAAACCGGCGCCCCCGCCTTCGGCACACCGGAATACTCTCAGGCCGTGCTCATCGGCTGTCAGCTTGCCCGGCGCTATGCCGTGCCCTACCGCACCAGCAACGTCACCTCGGGCAACAGCGTCGACGCCCAGGCCGCTTATGAGTCCGCCATGTCTCTGTGGCCCGCCTGTCTCGGCCAGGCGCATATTATCAAGCATTGCGCCGGCTGGCTGGAAGGCGGCATGACGGCGAGTTTCGAGAAATTCATCCTGGACGCTGAAATGCTGCAGATGATGGCCGCCTTCCTGAAGCCGCCCACCATCGATGAAGACTCCTTCGGCTTCGAGGCCGTCAAGGAGGTCGGGCCGGGCGGCCATTTCTTCGGCACTGCCCACACCCTTGAGCGCTACGAGACCGCCTTCTATCAGCCCCTGTTGTCGGACTGGCGTAATTTCGAGACCTGGGAAGAGGCGGGCAGCCCCGATGCGGCGCAAAACGCCAACCGCATCTGGAAGCAGATGCTGGCGGAATATGAACAGCCGCCTCTCGACGCCGCAACCTTAGAAGAAATTGACGCCTTCATCGCCCGCCGCAAGAGCGAGATCGAAAAATCGAGCGGATGACCTAGTTCCCCCTAGTGGATTGAATCTAACACTTGGAACCCACGGTTTCTGGCTGCGATGATGTCGTCGGGGTTGGCGCTCCACATGAATGGCTTTGCCTCGGTATTGTTGTGTTCGGCGATGAAGCGGTTAATGGCGACTTGCAGATCGCCGACGGAGTGAAACACGCCGTGCTTCAACCTTCGCCGCGTTAGTTTTGCGAAAAAGCCCTCCACCGCGTTGAGCCATGAGCTTGACGTCGGGATGAA
>JAYGED010000106.1:0-24162 GCA_046582565.1 Alphaproteobacteria bacterium | reverse complement strand
CAGGGCCGCAAAAATGGACTGTTCGTTGGATGTCGATACTGCAAACTCTGTCATTGGGCCGCTCCTTCAGATCTATGTTGAAAATAGAGAAGGAGCTTGAGGCCGCATCCTTCAGCCTCATAGCATCTTCGGGGGTAAAGCAGACGTATATCACTCAGTGCCGGAAAAGCACTTCGATCATTGGTATTTGTGGGTTGGTTCGGGGGTCGATTGGTCGAACTATAGAGGCCGCATTCGGCCGAGGGAAGTACCTGGGGAAGAGCAAGTAGCACATTTAGCGGATCGCGCTAGAATGTGGTGAATTTGAAAGGAAAGAACCGATGCAACGCGCCACCGGCGACCCCTGGATGTCCGCTGATGATTATGGCCGGTCCTTGCGGGGGCTCGGCGTCAATCTCCTGGTGCGAGACATGGATGCCGCCCTGCCGTTTCACCGCGAGGTATTGGACGCCGACGTGATCCACGCGGACCCGGATTTTGCTGTGCTGCGCCGGGGCGATGCAGAATGGATGCTCCATGCGGACCACACCTACCAGGACCATCCTCTCCACGGCAGCCTGAGCGAAGACCTGGCGCGCGGTATCGGCGCCGAAATACGTCTCTATGGCCGCGACCCCGACGCCGCCGAGGCGGTGGCGCGCAAACTCGACTTCACCGTGTTGCAAGGCGCCACGGACAAGCCCCATGGCCTGCGGGAAGCCTTCCTGATCGACGCTGACGGCTATCTCTGGGTTCCCGGCGTGCCGATTGGCGGGGAGCCATAAATTAACCATAAGGTAATCAATTGCTTCCGGGATGAGGCAATTTGTCCTAGGTTGTGATTACACAGAGGCGATGCCGAAGAAACAGTTCCAATAAGACGGTTGACCGCCTTGGTCTAAAACGCATAACACAAACAATCTTCGAAATTAGGAGGACGCAATGAGTAAGTTGAAATATCTCGCTATGTTCGTCGGTCTCGTCATCGCAGCAGGGCAAACGGCGCCGGTTCAAGCCGGGACGCCGGGCGACACGCTGGTGATGGCGAAAAATATCGACGACATCATCACGCTTGATCCCGCCGAGGTGTTCGAATTCACCGGCGGCGAGGTGATCGCCAACATCTATGACCGGGTCATGATGTTCGAGGCCGAAGACCTCACCACTCTGGTCGGCGGTGCCGCTGAGAGCTACACCATCAGCGACGACGGCAAGACCATCACATTGAAGCTCCGGCCCAATCAAAAGTTCCATTCCGGCAACATGATGACTGCTGCCGATATGGCCTTTTCGCTGCAGCGGGTTATCAAGCTCAACAAGACACCGTCGTTCATCTTCACCCAGTTCGGGTGGAACGCCGACAATGTCGATAGTCTGGTCACCGCGCCTGACGACAGTACGGTTGTCGTCAAGCTGAATTCCGACCTGTCGCCGGCCTTGGCGTTGAATGCCCTGTCCGCTGGCGTCGGTGCGGTCATCGACATGAAGCTGGTGATGAGCCACGAGATAGACGGCGACCTGGGCTATGAATGGCTGAAGAACCATAGCGCCGGTTCGGGCCCCTACTCGCTCAAGACCTATAAGGCCAACGAGGTCGTCATTCTCGATTACAACCCTGACTACCGCAAGGGTGCGCCGGCTATGAAGCGGGTCATTCTGCGCCACATTCCCGAGGCTTCCGCCCAGCGGTTGCTCATCGAGAAGGGCGACGTGGACATGGCGCGCGACTTGACGCCCGATCTGATCAAGGGCCTCGAGGGTAACAAGGATGTCATCATCAGTGATGATCCCAAGGCGGCGCTGATCTACATGGCGGCCAACCAGGCTCATCCGATCCTTGGCAATCCCAAGGTCAATGAGGCGTTGCGCTACATCGTCGATTACGAGGGCATGGTCAATTCCTTCCTGGCCGGCCAGTTCAAGACCCATCAGGCCTTCTGGCCGTCGGGCCTGTGGGCGTCCTATGACAAGACGCCGTTCACCCTCGACCTCGACAAGGCCCGGGCGCTGCTCGCCGAGGGCGGTTATCCCGGCGGCGGCTTCAAGATCAGGATCGACACCCTGACCAAGTCTCCCTATCCGGAGATTGCCCAGGCGGTTCAGCAGGCTCTGTCGAAGATCGGCGTCGAGTCCGAGATCACCCTTGCCGAGGGCAAAACCCTGTGGCCGATGTATCGGGCGCGCAAGCATGAGCTGATCCTGGCTCAGTGGTCGCCGGACTATGTCGATCCGCATTCCAACGCCGATGCGTTCGCGCACAATCCGGACAATGCATTGGAAGCCAAGCTGACCGGCAAGGTGGCATGGCGGACGTCTTTCTTCAGCCCCGAAATCAACGGGATGACGGAAGCAGCAGCCAGTGAAGCCGATCTCAACAAGCGTGAGAAAATCTATATGAAGCTGCAAAAGCGCATGCAGGAGATTGGTCCGTTCACCATCATGTTCCAGAAAAGCGAGCAGACAGCGCTTCGCAGCAATGTGACGGGCTATGTCAGCGGCGCCAACTTCGATCTCGTCTTCTATCGGACGATCAAGAAGTAGCGTACCAACCCTCCGTACCGAACCACTATGGTAGAGGGTAACTTTACGACGGTGTCGGGGACGAGCGAAGGCTCGTCCCCGCATCCGTTGGCCGCCAAACTTTCATTTTTAAAGATGTTTGCAGCACCGGCGAACATCCTGTTCACCATCGTCGTCACCTTCGTCGGCCTAACCGCCATCACTTTTATCATCGGCCGCGTGATGCCGGCCGACCCGGTTTTGGCCATCGTCGGCGATCGCGCATCGACCGAAGTCTACGAGGCCATGTACTTCAAGCTCGGGCTCGATAAGCCTCTGCTACAGCAGTATTGGATCTATCTGACCAACGTCGTTCAGGGTGATTTCGGCAAGTCGATCATGACCTCGCGGCCGGTGCTCGACGACATTATCACCTATTTCCCGGCAACCCTGGAGCTGGCGACCGTCGCCACCTTCATCGGCATCTTCCTCGGCATACCCATGGGGGTCATCGCCGCGGTTCGCCAGGGCCGCATGACCGACCACATCGTTCGCGTCATTGGCCTGTTCGGATATTCCGTGCCCATTTTCTGGCTCGGCCTGGTCTCGCTTTTGATCTTCTACGCCAAGCTCGACTGGGTTCCCGGCCCGGGCCGCATCGAGGTTTATTACGACGGTATCGTCGATCCGGTCACCGGCTTCATCCTCATCGATTCCGCCATGCAGGGCGAGTGGGAAATCTTCGACAACGCACTCTCCCATCTGATCCTGCCGTCCGCCATGCTGGCGACCTATGCCCTGGCCTATATCGCGCGCATGACGCGCAGCTTCATGCTCGATCAGCTTAGCCAGGAATACGTCATCACCGCCCGGGTCAAGGGCCTGTCGGAATTTACGGTGATCTGGCGTCACGCCTTTCGCAATGTGCTGATCCAGCTCATCACCATCATCGGTCTGACCTATGCGTCCCTGCTCGAAGGCTCGGTCCTGACCGAAACCATCTTCGCCTGGCCGGGCATTGGCCAGTACATAACCAAATCGCTGTTCAACGCAGACATGAATGCGGTAATCGGCGGCACGGTGGTGGTCGGCATCGGCTTCGTCGGCATCAATATGCTCTCCGATGTGCTCTACCGCATGGTCGATCCCAGGGCGCGGCGATGAGCGATAACACCACCACCCCCCCAGGCGGAGCAAAACCGGGATTGAAATCCTGGCTGCTATCGGATTCGCCGGGCTCGATGTCCCATGCCCGCTGTCAGCGTCTCTATCTGAACTGGATTGCCTTCAGCGCCAACCCGATCGCCATGGTGGGATTTTTCATCATCGCGTCGTTGGTGCTGATCGCCGTCTTTGCCCCGCTGTTGACCAGCGGTAACGGCATCGAGCAGTATCTCGCAAACCGTCTGCAACCGCCCAGCGCCGAGCATTGGTTCGGCACCGACGAGCTTGGGCGCGACGTCTATGAACGCATCGTCTGGGGATCGCGGATCACGCTTTATATCGTCGGTCTGGTCGGGGTGATCGTGGCGCCACTCGGATTGATCATCGGCATCATCGCCGGCTATATGGGCGGCTGGATCGATAATATATTGATGCGCGTCACCGATATTTTCCTGGCTTTTCCGCGTCTTATCCTGGCGCTCGCCTTCGTTGCGGCTCTCGGGCCGGGGCTTGAGAACGCGGTCTTCGCCATCGCCATAACCACCTGGTCTCCCTTCGCCCGCATCGCGCGCGCCGAGACACTGACCATCCGCAATTCGGAATTCATCATGGCGGCCCAGGTTCAGGGCGCCTCCACCATGCGCATCCTGCTGTCTCATATTATGCCGCTCTGCGCCTCGTCGATCATCGTCCGCCTGACCCTCGACATGGCGGGCATCATCCTGGTTGCCGCCGGGCTCGGCTTCCTCGGGCTGGGCGCCCAGCCGCCGCTGCCCGAATGGGGCGCGATGATTTCCACCGGCCGCCAGTTCCTGATCGATCAATGGTGGGTGCCAACCATCCCCGGCATCGCCATTCTGGTGGTCAGCATGGGGTTCAATCTGCTCGGTGACGGCCTGCGTGATGTTCTCGATCCCCGGAGCGGTCACTGATCATGGCCGACACACCTCTTCTCAGCGTTGAAGACCTGCGGGTCTCCTTCAATACCCCCAAGGGTGTGGTCGAGGCCGTGCGCGGGATTGATTTCGAGCTTGGCCAGGAGCGTCTGGGGATCGTCGGCGAATCGGGCTCGGGCAAGTCTCAGACCGGCCGCGCCATCCTACGGCTGATCAGCGGTAACGGCCGTATAGAGGCCAAGAAAATGGAATTCGACGGCATCGACCTGCTGTCCGCCAACGAGCGCCGTATGCGCTCGATCCGCGGCAATCGCATATCGATGATCATGCAGGATCCGCAATATTCCCTGAACCCGGTGATGACCGTCGGCTCGCAAATCGCCGAGGCCTATCGGGTCCATTCCAAGGCGGGCAGGCGGGAAGCCCGGGACCGCGCCCTCGACATGCTGGAGACCGTTCGCATCCGCGAGCATGAGAAGGTCTACAACCTCTACCCCCATGAAGTTTCGGGCGGTATGGGTCAACGCATCATGATCGCCATGATGCTGATCCCCGAGCCCGATCTGATGATCGCCGATGAACCGACCTCGGCGCTCGACGTCACCGTTCAGCTTCAAGTCCTGGCCCTGCTCGACGATATGGTTCGCGAGCGCGGCATGGGGCTGATCCTGATCAGCCATGATCTCAATCTGGTCGCCTCGTTCTGCGACCGGGTGTTGGTGATGTACGGCGGGCGCATCATGGAGACTCTGGATGCCAAGGACTTGCATAGCGCCCAGCATTCCTATACCCGGGGCCTGCTCGAATGCCTGCCCCAGCTCGACGGATCCCACGGGGCCTTACCGGTTCTCAAGCGCGATCCGGCGTGGCTCGAAGAATGATAACCGTCGAGAATCTCAACGTCATGTTCGGCCGTGGCCGCAACACGGTGCAGGCGGTGCGCAACGCGTCTTTCGCCGTGGCCGAGGGAGAAAGCTTCGGCCTGGTCGGCGAGTCAGGGTCGGGTAAGTCAACAGTGCTCAGGGCCATCGCCGGTCTTCATACTCATTGGACCGGCAGCATCAAGGTCGACGGCATGGCGCTCACCCAGAAGCGGCCACGCGCCTTTCGCAAGCTCTTGCAGATGGTCTTTCAGGATCCCTTCGGCTCGCTTCACCCGCGCCATACGGTCGATTTCATCCTCAAGGAACCGCTCGCCATCCACCGTTTCGATACTGTCGAGCCACGCATCCTCAAAGCGCTCGACGAGGTCGGGCTGGGGCCTGAGTTCCGCTTTCGCTACCCCCATCAGCTGTCCGGCGGCCAGCGCCAGCGCATCGCCATCGCCCGTGCCCTGATCCTCGAGCCGCGCGTTGTGCTGCTTGATGAGCCGACCTCTGCGCTCGATGTCTCGGTCCAGGCGGAAATCCTCAACCTGCTCGACCGCCTGCGCAGGGAACATGGCCTGACCTACATCATGGTCAGCCATAACCTCGCCGTGGTGGCTCATCTCTGCGAGCGCATCGCGGTGATGAACCGGGGCGTCTTTGTCGAGGAAATGACTGACGAGCAACTGCGCACATCGACCCCGATTCACGGCTATACCCAGCAGCTGCTGGTCGCTAGCAAGGGCTATGACCGGGAAGCCATCGACGGTTTCGTCGAATTTACCTGAGGTCTTTATCCTCACTCGGCTTGGCGTCACCGATTCGCCGGTAGAAGAACAAGGCGATGATCACCGTCACGGCGAGGAAGCCGAAGACCGCCCGGTAGGCGATTTCGGGCGGCGCATCGCCGGCTCTCGTCAAAGCGCCCACGATGAAGCCGGTTAGCACCTGCATCACCGCGACGCCGGTGAAATTGACGAAATTCACCATGGTGACGGCGCGGCCCACGAGATGCTCGGGAAAGCTTGCCCGGCCGTGGGCCATAATCATGATCGAGTAGGTGCCGAAAAAACCGAGCAGGGTCAACAGGATGACCGCCAGCCACAGGGGAGGGGCCGCGATAAGGGCCAGGGCCATGAGCACGACGGCCGTCGAGCTGGCGCCGGCCATGGCAATCCCCTTGCGGGTATCCAGGAGCCTGTCGAGCGGACCGTAGAGCAGGGTGCCGAGGATCATCGCCACGCCGGTCGCCAACAAAACATTGCCGCGCCCGACGCCGTCGAGACCGTGGATATCGGCGAGATAAGGTCCGGCCCACAGGGTCAGGATGGTCGCCATGGCGGGGTAGGAGACGAAGGCCATGGCGGCGAGGTAGGGCAGCCTTTTGTTGCGAAGAACCTCACCGAGGCCGCGCAATACCGCGCCCAGGGTTTCTCGTTTGCGTCTGTGAAAGGGATGATCCGGCGGCGCATCGCGAACCAGCAGGAAAACCGCCAGGGCGATCAAGGCGGTGATTGCCGCCATGCCTATGAAGGCGCTGCGCCAGCCGACATGTTCGGTGGCGTAGGCCAGGGGTGTCGCCGATAGAAGATTGCCGGCGCCGCCTACCGCCAGCACGATGGAAGCCGTGGTGGCCAGCCTGTCGGGGGCAAACCAGCGGGCGCAGATCACCACCGAGCCCATGAACACGGCGGCGCAGCCGATGCCGATGAGGGCGCGGCCGACGGTCAGCATGACCGGGCTCTCGGCGCCGGCGAACAGCAGGGAGCCGGCAACCGCAAACAACAGCATGACAGCCATGGTGCGGCGCGCCCCGAAGCGGTCGAGCAGGATGCCGAGCGGTATCTGGGTCAGCCCGAAGGCGAGGAAGAAGGCGCCGGTGAGCAGCCCCAGGGACTCGGGCGAAAAGCCGATGTCGCGCACCAGATCAGGCGCAATGACCGCCGTCGAGGAGCGAAAAAACTGGCTGACGATATAGGCCGCACAAAGGGTCGCGAGGATTCGAATCGCGGCGGACAACGAGCTCGTCACAGGTCTATATCCACCCACACAGGCTGATGGTCCGAGCCCGCGGCGTCCTTGTCTACGTGAGCGGAGCGGACGCGCTCGGCGAGACCGGCGCTGACGAAACAGTAATCGAGCCGCATGGCGGGGAACGTCTCATCGGCGAGGTAGGTCACGCTGTCGGCCTCGTCATGGCCGGCCGCGACCCAGGCGTCGGCGAAGCGGTCGGCATACTGCACCCGGCCATAGAGCCTGCTCTTCGGGCCGACCATGGCTTCATATTCCGGGCTGTCGGGTTCGAGGTTGAAATCACCCATCCAGATCGCCTCATGGGGGGCCTCGGGCGGCAGGGCGCCCAAGGCCCAGAAGTCGTCGCCGCGTATGGTCGGCGTGCTGGTCCAGGGGCCGCCACCGGCCGGGGCATGGTCATGCAGGCCGAGCAGATAATCGATCTGCATCAGGCGCTCGCGGCATGAGATGCTGCTGAGATGGACCGACAAGAACCGCAGCGCGGTCCCGGGCGTGTCGATAACGGCTTCGAGGGTGGACATGCACGGATCGTACTGATCGACGGTCTTCAGTCTGGGCAGGCTATAGACGCGCGACCATATCAACGGCCAGCGCGCGAGGATCATATTGCCGAACTGGCGGCGGCGGTTGGTGACCACGCCGTCATTCGAGATTTCGCTGGCGTCCATATCGAATCCGGGACCGTAGATCGCGTAATAACCCGGCATCAGCGCCTCCAGTAGGGCTGGCTGATCGGTCATGCCGGAATGGGGCCAGTTGCGCTCGACTTCCTGCAGGGCGATGACGTCGGCGCCTTGGAGGCTGTCGGTGATGCGCTCAAGGTCGTAGCGCCCATCCCGGCCCTTCGAATATTGAATATTATAGCTAACCAGCTTCAAGGCCGCTCTCCCTCTGTCACGGCTCTATTTCCACCCATACCGGCTGGTGGTCCGAGCCCTGGGCGTCGGTGTCCACCCGGGCGGAGCTGACACAGCCAGCAAGAGCAGCGCTGACGAAACAGTAATCGAGACGCCTGTCGGGTTTCGTCCCCTCAAAATGCATGGTCGTGCCACTGGCCTCGTCATTGCCGGCGCAGAGCCAGGCGTCGGCGAAGCGGTCGGCGAAATGCACCCGGCCATAGAGCCTGCCCTTCAGGCCGACGATGGCGTCGTATTCGGGACCGCTGGGCTCTGAGTTAAAGTCACCCATCCAGATCGCCTCGGAGGGCGCCTCGGGCGGCGGCGCGCCCAGGGACCAGGATTCGTCACCGCGAATGTTGGATATGCCGGCCCAGGCGCCGCCGTTGGCCGGGGCGCCGTCATGCCGGCCAAGGAGATAGTCGACCTGGATCATACGCTCACGGCTGGAGACGCTGCTGAGATGGATCGACAGCAGCCTGAGCGGGCCGCTGGGGGCATCGATGACGGCCTCAAGGGCGGGCATATCCATGGTGAACTGATTGACGTTCGACAGTTTGGGCAGCACATGCAGCCGCGACCATATCAACGGCCAGCGCGAGAGGATCATATTGCCGAACTGACGGCGGCGGTTGATGACGGCGCCGTCGGCTCCGGCTTCGCTGGCGTCCATGTTGAAGGCAGGACCATAGACCCAGTAATAATTCGGTAGCAGAGCCGCCAACTCGGCCGGCTGATCGATCATGCCGGTGCGGGGCCAGAAGCGGTCGACATCCTGCAGGGCGATGACGTCGGCACCCTCGAGGGTCTTGGCGATACGCTCAAGATCATAGCGCCCATCCTTACCCTTCGAGTATTGGGTATTATAGCTAACCAGTTTCACGGCCTCTCTCCAGTAGGATGGTTCATGACTCTATCGACGATTCAGGTTGTCACATCCGTAACCGCCTTGTCAGTTGCGATCTGGCTTTATCTGATTTTTTTCCGGGGCGGGTTCTGGCGCGCCGACCAGCGTCTCGGGCAGCGTACGAACAACGATGATGCCTGGCCGGATATAGCGGTTATCATCCCGGCCCGCGATGAAGCGCCGGTTATCGGGCAAACCGTGAGCGCCTTGCTGGCGCAGGATTACCCTGGCCGCTTCGCCGTCCTGCTGGTCGATGACGCCAGCAGCGACGGCACCGCCCAGATCGCCCGTACCGCCCCCGGCGCTGAGCAGCGTTTGACTGTCATTAGCGGCTCGCCACCGCCGAAATGCTGGACCGGCAAGCTGTGGGCCCTGGCAACAGGGGTCGAGCGCGCCGCCGAGCTGCTGCCCGATGCAGGCTATATCCTGTTCAGCGATGCCGATATCGAACATCACCCGGCAACCCTGCGTGATTTAGTCACCAAGGCCGAGACCGAACGGTTGGATCTGGTTTCCTTGATGGCGCTGCTCGCCTGCAGGACAAAGTGGGAGCGATTGCTGGTGCCGGCCTTTGTTTATTTCTTTCAAAAGCTCTACCCCTTCGCCTGGGTCAACGATCCGGCCAACAGTACGGCGGCTGCCGCGGGCGGATGCACCCTGGTGCGCCGTGACGCCCTGGCCCGGGCCGGCGGCATCGCGGCGATCAGCGACGCCCTGATCGATGATTGCGCCCTGGCGCGGCTGATCAAGCGCCAGGGCATGATCTGGCTGGGTCTGAGCGAGACCACACGCAGCATTCGGGGCCATGACGGCCTCGGGGATATATGGGCCATGGTGGCTCGCACGGCCTTCTTTCAGCTCCGCTATTCGGGGATCTTGCTGGTGGCGTCGATGGCCGGCATGCTGGTGATTTACATTGCGCCGCCGCTGGCCTTGGCTGGCGGCCTGGTTATGGGCAGCGGCCCCTTGGCGGGGCTGGGGCTGGCTGCTTGTTTGTTGATGGCGGCTGCCTATGGGCCGACCCTTGGGCTCTATGGCCAGCCCCGGGCGGCGTCGGCCATGCTGCCGGTGGCGGCGCTGTTTTATATGGCCATGACGTTTGATTCGGCTTTGCGCCATTGGCGTGGGCGCGGCGGCCAGTGGAAAGGGCGATTTCATTCACAATGAAAAAAGTATTAATCGCATTCAACGTTAAACCGATTTTTACTATTGTCCTCTACAAGTTAATCAATGTTGGCAAGACCAGACAACCTGCCAGCCGATTCCAAGGCTGATTTCAAAGCGGGCATCGCTGCTTATCGCGAGGGCGACTATGATGTCGCTCTGGAGAAATGGGTTCCACTCGCCAATGACGGCGCGGTCGAGGCCCAGGTGAATCTCGGTATTATGTGCGCCAAGGGACAAGGCGTGGAGCGCGATCTGGCCGAGGCGTAAAAATGGTATCGCATGGCCGCGGACAAGGGCCACGCCAAGGCGTCATTCAACATCGGCGTTATGTTTGAGAACGGCGAAGCCGTTGATCAGGACTATGAGGAGGCGGCCAAATGGTATGGTCGGGCCGCCGATCATGGAAATTTGGCCGGCTACTGCGCCTTAGGCATGCTCAGTGAGCATGGCCGGGGTGTGGCTAAGAATATCAATCAAGCGATGTTGAGATACGTCGAGGCCGCTGAGAAAGGCAGCCTGCAGGGGCAATATTCCCTCGGGCGGCTTCTGGAAGAAGGCGATGGTATTGGGCGCGATTATGTCCGCGCCGCCCAGCTTTATGCCGATCTTGCAAAAAAAGAACACGCCCTATCCTGCTTCCGGCTTGGCCATCTCTATGAAACGGGCAAGGGAGTTGAGCAGGATTTCAGTAACGCCCGGCGTTTGTACGATGTCGCCGCCGATAAGAAGTGCCCGGAGGCTTATCACAGCCTCGGATTGATGTATTTGGATGGCAAGGGCGTGACGCGCGACGAAACAAAGGCGCAGACCTGGTTCCAAAAGGCGACCGATGTGGAACATGGCGATACCCAGTGCATTATGGGTCAGCTCTACGAAACCGGCCGCGGTATGAGTAAAGATCCGCAAAAGGCTTTGCGCTGGTACAGGTTGGCCGCCGCACAGAATAATCCCAACGGCAATCATGCGCTCGGCATGATGTACGAGAACGGTGTCGGCATGGCGTCCGATTATGAAGAGGCCGCGAGCTGCTACAGCAAGGGGGTTGAGAGCAACCACGGCCCAAGCTGCTACCGTCTCGGCCTGATGTATCAGAAAGGCCGTGGCGTTGAAGCCGACGAGGCTCGGGCGATCAAGCTGTTTACCAAGGGCGCTGAAGTCGATTGCCCTGAAGCCCTTGATCTGTTGGGCATGTTCTACATGCAGGGTGACGGCGGCGTCACGGCGGACGCTAAACGCGGCCACGACTATCTCCTCAATGCGGCCGAGCAGGGCTATGCTCCCGCCTGCAGCAATTTTGGCAAGGTCTATCTCAAGGGGTCCGGCGTCGATGTGGACTTTGAGACGGCGGTCAAATGGTTCCGCAAGGGCGCCGATCAAGGCTACGCCGATGCGCAGTATAATCTTTCCTTGATGTACTTCGAGGGGCAGTCGGTGGAGCGCGATCTGGTCGAGGCCTACATGTGGATCAATCTTGCGGTGAAGCAAGACTACCGGGGCGCCATGAAGACTCGCGGCGTCATTTCAAAGCAATTGTCGCCGAGTGAACTCAACGATGCCGAAGAGCGCGCCGAGGCATGGAACCCGATCGAGAGTTAAAAAAAGGGGGTCGGAAGATCCGACCCCCAGTTAGGGAATGCAGGGAGGACACCTAATTCAAGATGCCACCCTGGCTTTGTACTATCGACAGTTGGGCGCGGTCTGTGACCGGCGTCACAGGCAACTGAAAAGGGGCAAATAGCCCTCTTGGCGCGGCTGTTACGAGGCCTCGTCCGCATACCGGCGCACCACCCAAGCCATGGTCAGACCTTGGACGATGATCGAGAAGATGACCACCGCATAACAGGCGACGAGCAGGATTTCGCGCTCGGGCGTCGGCGGCAGGGAGAGCGCCAGAGCGACCGAGATACCACCGCGCAGGCCACCCCAGGTGAGGATCGGAATGACGCCGGGAGAAAAGGCGAGCCGGAGGCGCAGAATCGACACCGGAGTCGCCACGGCGACAAAGCGGCTGATCAGCGCCAGGGGAATGGCCAGGACGGCGGCCACAACAATGTTCGGCGCGAAGGAAAGAGCGATAACCTCGAAACCGATCAGCATGAACAGCACCGAATTGAGAATTTCGTCGATCAGCGACCAGAAGCTGTTGATATGCTCACGGGTCTTTTCGCTCATCGCCAGGCGGGCGCCGTGATTGCCGATCAGTAATCCAGCGACCACCACCGCGATCAGGCCCGAGACATGAATTTTGTGGGCAATGGCGTAGATCACCGTGACCAGGGCCAGGGTGATGATCACCTCGATGTTATGCTCGTCCAGCGAGCGCATGGCGAGGAAGGCAATCCAGCCCGCCGCCAGGCCAAGAACCGCCCCGCCGACAGCCTCGGCGAGGAACAATAAAGCCGCCGAGCTGGGACTGATTTCGGCGCCGCCGACACCGGTGGCGATAGCGGCGAGAATGGTGAACACCACGACGCCGACGCCGTCATTGAACAGGCTTTCGCCGGCGATCTTTGCTTCCAGGCTTTTCGGCACCGCGACATGTTTGAGAATACTGAGCACGGCGACCGGGTCGGTCGGCGATATAAGGGCGCCGAACACCAGACAATAGGCAAAGGATACATCGAGACCGACCGCCTGGAAGATGGCCCAGGAGCCGCCGCCGATGATGGCTGTCGAAATCACCACGCCGATGGTCGCCATGCTGCCGATGGCCCATTTGTGCGAGGCGAGATTCGATAAATCCACATGCAGCGCCCCGGCGAACAGCAGGAAGGCCAGCATCCCCTTCATCAGGGCCTCGGTGAAGTCGATCTGATCGAGCGCGCCGCGCACACTGTCGCCGAGGGCCAGGCCCGGGGCCAACGCATCGGCGGCGAGCACGCCGATGGATACAGCCAAGGCGATGACCACCAGCCCGATGGTATGGGGCAATTTAAGAAAAACATGGTTGATATAGCCAAACAGCGCGGCGAGGCCGAGCAGCACGGCGATCAGGTCAAGTGCGGCTTCCATATCTTTGGCTTCATCTCCTGGTAGTAACGATCAGCAAACGATCTTACATATTTAACAGGCTCGGCGGCTTCTTTAGATCGCCAGGCCGCGCGCGATCCGCATTACATACATGTGAGGTGCATCGTGACACAGACCCTAACCAAATCGACCCTCGGCGTCGTCAGCCTTGGCCTCGCCTTCGGCATAACCTGGGCGCTCGGTATGTTTTTGCTGGGCATCGCGGCGGCGCTTTTCGACTGGGGCGTTCCAGTCGTTGCCGTGCTGTCGTCGGTCTACATCGGCTATAGCCCGAGCTTTGTCGGCAGTATTGCCGGCGCGGTTTGGGGCTTCGTCGACGGTTTCATCGGCGGCGTGCTTATGGCCTGGCTGTATAATAAATTCGTAACGCGCCGGGTATAAAGCCGCGTTCACCAGGCTGTATAGCCGCCGTCCACGACCAGATCGGCGGCGGTCATGAAGGACGAGTCGTCGGACGCCAAGAAGACGGCGGCGCGGGCGATTTCCGCCGGCGTGCCGAGGCGTCCCAGAGGATGCTTGGGCTTGCCCCATTCGCGCTCGGCGGCTTCCGCACCGCCCCATTGATCGGCCATGCCCTGCGTCGCGATGCCGCCGGGCGACAAGGTGTTGACGCGAATGCCCTGGCCCGCGTGATCGAGCGCCATGCCCTTGGCCAGCATTAGCAGAGCACCCTTGGTGACGCAGTAGGCGGTATGTCCAACATGGGCGACCTTGGCCATTTGCGACGCCACATGGATGATGCTGCCGCCGCCGGACTCGGCGATGACGGGAACGGCGAAGCGGCTCATCTGATAGGCGCCGGTGACATTGACGTCGAGCGCCGATTGCCATTCCGCCTCGTCGAGCTCGGGGAGGGCAACCTTGCGCGGGAAGACCGCCGCGCAATTGACCAATATATGAAGCCCGCCGAAATGCTCCCGGGCAGCGTCCACGGCGGCCTTGGCAGCCTCGGCCGAGCGCACGTCACACTCTACGGCCATGCCGGCGGGCCCGAGCAGGCGGGCGGTTTCGCGGACCGATGAGCCGTCGACATCGCTGCAGATTACCGACGCCCCCTCGGCGGCGAAGGCTTCGCAGATAGCGCGCCCGATGCCCCCACCGGCGCCGGTGACCAAAGCGATGCGGCCTTTGAGTTTCAAATCTGTCATGGCTTTTTCCTATCACAGGACGCGCCACCTTCACAGGGCCGGTGGCGGGTATCGGCGCGATGTGCTAATTTTGATGTTCGTAACGGCAGCCAGGAGGTAAATCCATGCAACGTCTATCGGTGATCGTCGCTTTGCTGTTTTTCGCATTTCCCGCGGTTGCGCAGACCTTGCCTTCATCGGTTGGCGAAGCCGACAGGCAGGCCATACGAATGGTCATTGAGGAGCAGCTTGGCGCATTCCAGCGTGACGACGCTAACGCCGCCTTTGCCCAGGCATCGCCCAATATCCAGGAGATCTTTCAAACCCCCGAACAGTTCATGCGCATGGTGCGCACCGGTTATCAGTCGGTCTATCGGCCCCAGCAGGTTGAATTCCGCGACATCGTCGAGGTCGACGGCGCCCCCGTGCAACGGGTCTTTATCATCGGCCCGGACGGGGCTCCCATCATGGCGCTCTACCCCATGGAACGGCAAGCCGACGGCAGCTGGAAAATCGGCGGCTGCTACCTGATCCCCGCCGGAGACGGCCTGGCCTGAGCGGGCGACGCCACAGGGAAGCCGCAACTCAGGAAGACCCCAAAGGAAGACCCCCGTAAGGCTTACCGCTAGTCTCGCCCTTCCTCGACTGCGTGGCAGGCGATCATGGCGCCGTTGGCGGATATAGGTTTTGGAGTTTCGCTCCGGCAGCGGTCGTTGGCGAGGGGGCAGCGCGGATGGAAGGCGCAGCCGCTCGGCGGGTCGATCGGGTTCGGCACCTCGCCCTGCACCGGCTCGCGGGCCCGGCCGCTCATGTCGAGGTCGGGGATGGTGTCGAGCAGCAGCCGGGTATAGGGGTGGCGGGGACTGTCGAACAAATCCTTGGCGGTAGCGATTTCGCACAGCCGCCCGAGATACATAACGCCGATATGATCCGAGACATGATAGACCACGGCCAGGTTATGGCTGATGAACAGATAGGTCAGGCCGAGGTCCTGTTGCAGGTCCTTCATCAGGTTGAGAATCTGCGACTGCACGGAGACATCGAGCGCCGAGGTCGGTTCGTCGCAGATCAGGAATTCGGGCTGGCTGGACAGCGCCCGGGCAATGGAGATGCGCTGGCGCTGGCCGCCGGAGAATTCATGGGGGTATTTTTCGCCGTCCACCGGCGACATGCCGACCTGGGTTAGCAGGGTCGCCACGCGCGCATCGATTTCCCTCTTGTCCCTGGCCAGCCTGAACACCCGGATCGGCTCGGCGATGATGTCGCGCACCCGCCAGCGGGGATTGAGGCTGGCGTAGGGGTCTTGGAAGATCATCTGCCAGCGCCGTCTCAGCGCCGCCGAATCCTTGCGGGTGACGGCATCGTTTGTATCGTTGCCGTCGAACTCGATGCGCCCGCCCGAGGGCTTATGAAGCCCGACCACCAGCTTCGCTACGGTCGATTTTCCGCAGCCGGATTCGCCGACCAGGCTGAAGGTCTCGCCCTTGGCGATTTCAAAATTGATGCCGTCCACGGCCTTGAGGATGCGCCGCGGCTGGCGCTCGACGACACGGGTCAGCCAGCCCTTCGAAACATCGAAATGCTTGGCCAGGCCGTGCACGCGAAGCAGGACCTCAGCCATTATCGGCGCCCTCCTCATAGAGCCAGCAGGCAGCCTGGCCGCTCTGTTTCGTGGCCATCAAATCCGGACGCTCGGTGAAACAGCGGTCCAAGGCCTGGGGACAGCGCGGGCTGAAGGCGCAGCCGTTGGGAATCTCGTTCAGGCGCGGCATGGCGCCCTTGATCTGGCTTAGCCGCTCTGTGTCATGGCCGGGGATGGGGATCGAGTTCATCAGGCCGGAAGTATAGGGGTGCTGGGCGTGCTTGATGACCTCGCGAACCGGTCCGATCTCGGCGATTCGACCGGCGTACATCACCGCCACCCGGTCGGCGGTCTCAGCGATCACGCCCATGTCGTGAGTGATCAGCATGACCGCCGTTCCGTGATCGCGGCACAGCCGCTTCAAGAGGGCGATGATCTGCGCCTGGATCGACACATCGAGCGCCGTGGTCGGCTCGTCGGCGATGATCAGGCTCGGATTGGCGCACAGCGCCAGGGCGATGACCACCCGTTGGCGCATGCCGCCGGAAAATTCATGGGGGTAGGCTTCGATGCGCTGGGCCGGGGCCGGGATGCCGACCTCGGCGAGAAGCTCGATGGCCCGATTCAGGGCTGCCTTCTGGCTCATGCCGCTATGGACGATGATGGTTTCGGTAAGCTGGCGGCCGATGGTGTAGAGCGGATTGAGGCTGGTCAGCGGGTCCTGGAAGATGGCGCCGATGCGCGCCCCCCTGATCCTGCTCATGGCAACATAATCGAGCTCGTCGATGCGCTCGCCTTCCAGCCATACCTCGCCGCCGGCGATGCGGCCCGGCGGCTCGAGCAGGCCGATGATAGCGGCCCCGGTCAGGGACTTGCCGGCTCCGGATTCACCGACTACGCCCAGCACTTCGCCCTCGTCGATGGAAAAGGATATGTCGTTGATGGCGTGCAGGGTGCCGTGCCGGTTGGGGAATTCAACCTTTAAGTTTTTGACCTCGAGAAGCGCCATCGCAGACGCTCACCGGAGCTTCGGGTTGAGGGCGTCGCGCAGCCAATCGCCGAGCAGATTGACGGCGAGCACCAGAATCACCAGGGCGCCGGAGGGGAACAGGGTGATCCAATATTCACCGGAAAACAGGAAGTTGTTGCCGACCCGGATCAGGGTGCCGAGGGACGGCGTCGTCGGCGGCACGCCGATACCGAGAAACGACAGGGTGGCCTCGGTGATGATGGCGAGCGCCAACCCGATGGTGCCCAACACCAGCACCGGCCCCATGACGTTGGGCAGGATATGGCGCAGCATGATGATCACCGGATGGACCCCGATGACCCTGGCGGCGGAGACATATTCCTTGTTCTTCTCGACCATGGCGGCGCCCCGCGTCACCCGGGCGTAGCGCGGCCAGTCGGAAATGCCGATCGCCAGGATCAAGACATAGATCGCCATCTGGTCGCGCAGATGGAAGGGCACCATGATGCGCGCCACCCCGTCGATCATCAGCGCCACCAGGATGGCCGGGATGGTCAACTGCACATCGGCGAGGCGCATGACGATGGCTTCCACCCAGCCGCCCAGGTATCCGGCCATCAGGCCCAGGCCCACCCCCAGCACGACGGAGAAGGTGACAGCGGTGAAACCCACGATCAGGGAAACCCGGCTGCCGTACATGATGGTCGAGAGGATGTCGCGGCCCTGGTCATCGGTGCCGAGTATGAAATGCGGCACACCGTCTTCTTCCCAGGCCGGCGGCGTGAAGGCGTCCATGAGATCGAGGGTGCCGGGGTCGAAGGAATCAAACGGCGCTAGCCAGGGGGCGAAGCCGGCGGCGATGAAGAACACCGCCGTGACCAGCGCCGACAGCATGGTCACCGGTGATTGGATGAAGCTGTAGAAGATATCGCTGTCGTAAATGCGATAGAGCAATCCATGGGGCCGCTTGTGCCCTGACGTTGAATTTGTCATCGGCCTAGCCGTCGTTTCCCGCCGCCACTGCCTTGTCGGCGCGCAAGCGCGGATCGACGACGAAATAGAGAATATCGACGATCAGGTTGATGGCGACGAAAAACACGGCGACCAGCACCAGATAGGCGGCCATCACCGGTATGTCGGCGAAACCCACCGCCTGGATGAACAAAAATCCCATGCCGGGCCACTGGAACACGGTCTCGGTGATGATCGAGAAGGCAATCAGTGAACCGATATTCAAACCGGCGATTGTGATCACCGGCACCAGAGTGTTCTTCAGGGCGTGGCCGAAATTGATCGTGCGTTCGCTTAGGCCCCGGGCGCGGGCGAACTTGATGTAGTCGGTGCGCATGACCTCGAGCATTTCCGAGCGCACCAGGCGCAGGATCAGGGTCAGCTGAAACAAACACAGGGTGACCGAGGGCAGGATGATCGCCTTCCAGCCGCTGGTTGTCAGGAAACCCGTCGACCAGACGCCGAGCTGCACCGTCTCGCCGCGGCCGAATGACGGCAGCACCCCCCAGGTCACGGCGAACAGATAGATCAGGAGGATGCCGATAACGAAGGTCGGCAGAGAAACCCCGACCAGGGATATGGTGAGTATGACCCGGCTGATCCAGGAATAACGGTTTATCCCCGTATAGACTCCAAGCGGTATGCCGAGCAGCAGGGCGAGGACCGCCGATGCGGCGACCAGCTCCAGGGTGGCCGGCATGCGCTCCTTGATGAGGTCCGACACCGGCCGCTGAATGCGGTAGGAAATACCGAATTCACCCTGCATCGCCCGGCCGACGAAGCGGGTGAACTGGACGATGAAGGGATCGTTGAGGCCGAGCGCCTCGCGCATCGCCTCGCGGTCATCGATCGAGGCATCCTGTCCGATCATGTTGTCGATGGGATCACCGACAAAATTGAACAGCATAAAGGACACCAGCGCGACGGCGAGCATCACGGCGATGGCCTGCAAGACCCTTTGGATGACGTATGAGATCATGTGGAAATCATGGAAAATCCCCGGATGCGCTTGTAGACGCGTCCGGGGGTTCGAGACTCCGATATGGTCGGCTAGTTATTGAACTTGGTGTAGATGAAACGCACTCCATCATCAGCGACGATGGGAATGTCGAGTTTGTCGCTCATCGCCCATACGATCACCTGGTGGTGAAGCGGCAGATAATTGACGTTGTCACGCATTCTCGTCCACACGGTGTTGATCATCGCGTCGCGCTTGGAGAAATCGACTTCCACCGCCATGTCGTCGATCAATTGGTTGATCTTTGGGTCATCAAAGCCGGTGCCGTTCCAGTTCTTGTCTCCGCCCTTGGTCAGGTAATTGAACACATAGTGAGAATCGAGGGTCGAGACGCCCCAGCCGAGCATGTAGAAATCTGTCTCCCGGCTTTTAATCTTGGGGAAGTGAATGGTCTTGGGGATCGCCGACAAGGTGACCTTGACGTTGATCTTGGCCAGCATGCCGACAACCGCCTGGCAGATGCCTTCATCGTTGATATAGCGGTTGTTGGGGCAATCGAGCTGGATCGAGAAACCATCTCCATAACCGGCATCCGCCATCAGCTTCTTGGCGGCGGCTACGTCAAACGGACGGCGGCTGTTGAGTTCTTCCGTATAGCCGTGAACCGCCGGTGGGGTAATCAAGCCGGCCGGCACGGCGAACCCGCGCATGACCTTCTTCTTGATCGCCTCGATGTTGATCGCCTGATAGAAGGCCTGGCGGACGCGCTGGTCGGCGAGCGGGTTTTTGCCCTTGATGTTCGACGACGCCAGTTCCGCTTTGCCTTGGTTCATGCCGAGGAAGATGGTCCGCACCTGAGCGGTCTGCTCGAGGTGCAGGCCGTCGGTGTTTCTGATCCTATCCAGATCCTGGAGCGGTGGATCGAGGATGAAGTCGAGCTCACCCGAAAGCAGGGCGGCGACACGAGTCGCCTGATTGGCGATCGGCGTATAGATGATCCGGTCGACCTCGTGGGGGTATTTGGCAAGACCCCACCAGTCTTCGTTCTTGACCAGGATCGTCTTCACGTCCGGATCGCGCATCTCCATCTTGAAGGGTCCGGTGCCCATGGCGTGGGTCACGGCATAGGTTTCCACGTCCGTGGTGCGGTCCTGAGGAGTTTCGACGCCATGCTCCACGGACCAAGCCTTCGACATGATGTAGACGTTGGTCAGCAGGTTGGGCAGAATCGGGTTCGGCCCATCGGTGATGAGCTGGACCTTATGGTCGTTGATGATCTTGACTTCACTGATGCTCGAGATATCGCCGGAGATGTCCGAGGTATCCGACTTGGCGCGCTCGAAGGAGAACTTCACGTCGGTCGCGGTCATGTCGCTGCCGTCGTGGAATCTAACTCCCTTGCGCAGATCGAACTCCCACACATTGGGGTCGTCGGTGAGCGTCCAGGATGTCGCCAGCCACGGTGTCAGGATCATGTCCTTGTCGTTGTAGGCCAGAGTGCCGTAAACCTTACGCGACGCGGAATGGGTCGGCGATTCGTTGGCTGCGTGCGGGTCCGAGGTCAGCGCATCGCCCTGACTCGCCCAGCGGATTACATTTTCGGCCGAAGCCGGCATGGTGAAGGCCGCCGCCGCGAGAACCGCGGCGAAGGCCGTCGTGACCTTGAATTTCATCTGATATCCTCCTCGTAACACTGGTTATTTTAAAATCTTGGATCACCGGCCTACCGGTGACCGACGCGATCCCCCCGTGGCGTATTGCTATCCACGTCTCAGATAAACATAGATCATTCCTTTGAGGAATTGCGTCTTTTTATCAATTTGAAATTTTTTGTCGTCGGGGGCCGCCCCCGGCCCTATTCTTTATGCAGCGAGGTCACGGAAAGAGGGAGGAGAGCATCATGGCGCGGGTACCCAATTTGGGCGTCGGGGATATAGACCCGGAATACCGGGGCGACTTCGAGCGGCTCAGCGACAGGTTCGCCGCCTTTTCCAATCAGGTTCCCGTCTATGCCCATTCGCCGGTCGGCATGAAGCATATCTTCGATATGTCCTTGGCCTTGAGAGAGACCGGCACTCTTTCGCGCCGGCTGATCGAGATCGCCGTCGTCGCCACCAGCCACGCCAACCGCTGCGCCTATTGCGTTGCCCATCATTCCCCGATCCTGGTCGAGCTTGGCCTGGGCGCCGAAACTGTCGCGGCCCTGGATGGTGAGGACTCGCCGGAGCTTAGCGAAGAGGAGCGCCTGGTGCGTGATTACGCGCTTTGCGTAACCGAGCGCGCCTGGGGCATCCGCGACGCCATGTTCGATCAACTGCGCCGGCATTTCTCCAACGCCCAGATCGTCGAGCTGACCATGCGCATCGCCCTGACCGGCATGTTCAACAAGCTCAATCAGGCCCTCGCCATCGAGATGGAAGAGGACCTGATGGCCGAATTCGTGGCCTCCGGGCTGCCCGCATCCTCATTGCACGAGGACTCAGTGCCCGCGGAACAATCAACAGCGGCGATCAGCGCCGCCGAATAAAGGATCTATCGATGCCCATTATCAACCGGATTGCCGACTATCACGACGAAATGACCGCCTGGCGCCATGATATCCACGCCCATCCCGAGCTTGCTTTCGAGGAGCAGCGGACCTCCGACATCGTCGCCCGCCAGCTCGAATCCTTTGGCATCGAAATTCATCGCGGTCTTGCCAAGACCGGCGTCGTCGGGGTTCTGAAAAACGGCGACGGCCCCTCCATCGGCCTGCGCGCCGACATGGACGCCCTGCCCATCCTCGAGGCCAACAGCTTCGATTACAAATCGACCAACGACGGCAAGATGCATGCCTGCGGCCATGACGGCCATACCTCCATGCTGCTCGGCGCGGCCAAGTACCTGGCCGAGACCAAGCGTTTTTCCGGCACGGTTCATTTCATCTTCCAGCCCGCCGAGGAAGGCGAGGGCGGCGCCCGGGTGATGATCGAGGAAGGATTGTTTGATCAGTTCCCCTGCGACAGCGTCTATGGCGTTCACAACAAGCCGGGCCAGGATGTGGGTACATTCGCGGTCTGTCCGGGGGCCTTGATGGCAGCCTACGACACCTTCGAGATCAATATCCAGGGGCGCGGCTCCCACGCCGCCATGCCGCACCAGAGCATCGATCCCATCATCGTCGGCTCGCAGATCGTCTCGAGCCTGCAAACCATCGCCTCGCGCAATCTCGATCCGCTCGAATCGGCGGTGATCAGCGTCACCCAGTTCCATGGCGGTTCCACCAACAACGTGATTCCTGATCTTGTTTTCATGGAAGGCACGACGCGCTGCTTCAAGCCGGAAATCCGCGATTGGCTGGAATCCAGCATGCGCCGCATCGTCGATAACACGGCCGCCGTCTTCGGCGCCGAGATCGCCTTCGATTACCAGCGCCGCTACCCGCCGACCATCAATCATGTGGCCGAGACCGCGATTGCCGCGCGCATTGCAGCCGATGTCGCCGGCGAGGCCAATGTGGACGCCAACACCACGCCGATGATGGGGGGCGAAGACTTTTCCTTCATGCTCGAGAAAGTGCCGGGATGCTATCTGTTCATCGGCAACGGGCCGGGCGAGGACGGCTGCATGCTGCACAACCCCCATTACGACTTCAACGACGAGATCCTGCCGGTCGGCGCGACTTATTTCTCGCGCCTGGTGGAGAGTGTTCTCAGCGTCTGAGCCGTGCTCAGTGATTCAGCCGTGCTCAGTAATTCAGAATGGCCTCGATCAGCGCCTGCACGGACAGCGCGTCCCTAAAGTGCGGCATGGAATGGGGCTTGCCGCCGAGTTGCGCGAGGAAATTGTCGAGCACCCGCCCATAGCCGTCCTGGCGCGGATCCTCGAAGTCGGTGAGTTCATCGGCCCAGTCCCCGCCGCTGGTCGATTTCAGGCGGTTCCAGTCCCACAGGCGGTAGGAGGATTTCGAGCCCCAGACCGTGTATTCGATCACGTCCGGGCCGACGCCGCCGGCGTTGATAATCGTCGAGACCGGCAGGCCCGCGCAATCGATCAGCGCCACCACATGGGTCTCGCAGAGCCGCTCGTCTTCGGGATAGGTCACGGCGGCGTCAATCAATTGGGCGGGACCGAACAGTTTCTCGGTGAGGTAGACATAATGAGACAGCACCTCGCGGACAAAACCGCCCTCCTGGCGCATGGCCAGCCAGGTCGCGGTTTCCTGCCAGCCACGCGGCCAGGTGGCGAAATGGATACGGATATCGACCCCCATGAGCGTGCCGAGAGCACCGTCGTTCAGCCGTTGTTGCAATAGATTGATCGCTTCGGCGTCGGCGAAGGGAAAATTGACCGCGTTGATCACCCCCGAGGCCTCGATGCGCTCGACCATCTCGCGGCTGTCATCGACGCTGACGCCGAGGGGCTTTTCGCAGAACACCGCCTTGCCCGCATCGGCGGCGGCCAGGGCGTAGCCGCGATGGGCAATCGGCGGGCAGGCGATATAGACGACATCTGTCTCGGGCGCGTTGATGATCTCGTCGGCATTGTCGGCGATGGCGATGCCGGCGTACTGAGCCGCCACCGTGCGGCAGGCCTCGGCGCTCGGGTCCCAGGCCGAGGCCAGGCGGAAACCGCCATGGGCCGCCATGTTGGTCAACATGCGATGGCCCATGACGCCGAGACCGATGAAGGCAACCGAGGGTTTCACTGATATGTTCTCCTTAAACGCGACGCCTGCAGCGAGCCGGCGTCAGTCAATTACGGATTGGTGGATCGTGCGTGTCTGCATTACGACCTCCCGGCGATAGCCCGGCCTGAGCGGGGGTGGCCAAAAAGGTCAGAAAATTTTTGGCGCACCCGCCCCTGGTCAGCCCCCCTTGAGAGGTCCAGTTTGAATGTTAGTGCATGATCGGCTTTTGGTCTAATGGCACGATGGTCACTGGAGCCGGTGGGCGATATCCCAACGCACTGTGCGGCCTCTTCGTGTTGTAGTGTTTCCTCCATTCCTCGATGATTATTTGTGCCTCTTTCAGGCTGTAGAAGATTTCACCATTTAGCAGTTCGTCCCGGAAACGAGCATTGAAGCTTTCACAGTAT
>JAYGED010000051.1:0-35619 GCA_046582565.1 Alphaproteobacteria bacterium | reverse complement strand
ACGCCCCGCTCGCTCCACAACAGGCCGCACAGCTTGTCGCGCGGCCACGCCTCGCCCGGTTTCATGGCTAGACAGGCGAGCAGAGCCTGGATCTTGCGGCCCTTCAGGGTGATTTGCTCTCCGGCAGCCGAAGCAACCGTAAATCCGCCCAACAGTGTGATGCGCAAGCAAATCATACCGCCGAATTCCCCCCAATCGACGATGAACCGGCTAAACCGGCTCGTCGGTACAATTTGACGATAAATTCACGAAATCCGCAATTGTAAATAACGCTGTGATAACGGGCGGCGGCTAGTGTGATTGTATCAATTTTGGCATCGGAGTGCCTTACAACCACAGGGGGAAACATGAAAAAATTGCTGAATATTCTCGCGCTCGTAATTCTGTTACCGACTGTTGCAGAGGCAGGCGAGCCCCGTGCACACATCGATGAGACCTTGGTTAGGTTTGTGGCGGCCTTCAATGCCGGAGACGGCGCAACCGTAGCCGGCTTCTACAGTGAAGACGCCACTCTTTTCCCGCCCGGTGGAGAGCCTATTAATGGCCGTTCCGCCATTCAGACCTTCTGGCGGGGCGCCATCGATGCCGGGATGAAACTTGATGATCTTCATGCCGTCGAAGTCATCCCCGGCGGGGCGACGGCCAGCGAGATGGGTATATTTGCTCTAAGCGCTCCCGGTGAAAACGGTCGCACCGTAATGCCTGGACAGTATATCGTGGTCTGGAAGCGTATCGGCCACACCTGGCAGCTCCATCGTGATATCTGGAACCTGAACTGAGCGTTCTGACGTTAAAGGAGATTCAAGATGACAGGCCATACAGTACCCATAACCGGCGGCTGTCTGTGTGGCGCGATCCGCTATGAGGTGAGCGAGCTACCAATCGAAACCGGAACCTGCCATTGCCGCGACTGCCAGAAATCGACGGGCAGCGCCTTTATGGTCATGGCCAGGTTTTCGCATGCAGCCCTGCGATACATCAAGGGCGAGCCGAAGCTCTATCGATCTTCTTCCATCAAGGACAAAGGATTCTGTTCCAATTGCGGCAGCTTGTTGTGTGATCGCTACCTCGTGGAAAATTCCGAAACGCCGGGGCGCCGTCCGGACATGGTCTGGATCCAAATAGGCACGCTCGACCACCCCGAAGCCTCTTCCGTCGACTGGCATTACGGTGTGGAAAGCCAGTTACCGTGGGTTAATTTCGATGATGGGTTGCCACAGCGGCGTTGCGATAAAGACCCAGGTATGGCGGCGGACTTTGCGGCAGCCGAAGCGGGCGAGGAATAACAAGCAAGGGGTCGAAGGAGAGTGTGATGACAGACAAGACCAAATCGGTAACCGGCGGCTGTCTGTGCGGCGCGGTGCGCTATGAGATTAGCGAGCCCCCCAGTGAAGGCGGGTTATGTCATTGTCGCGTGTGCCAAAAAACCACGGGCAGCGCGTTCGAGGCTCTCATCGGCTGCTTGCGAGCCACATTCCGCTACACCAAGGGCGAACCGAAACGATACAGATCCTCATCGATTATGGAGAAATGCTTCTGCTCTCACTGTGGTAGCCCGTTGACGGACCGATACCTGGTCCCGGTTTCGGAATTCCTGTCCACGGACAAGGTATGGGTCCATATCGGCACCCTCGACGAGCCGGAAGCTATAACCATCAACAGTCATTACGGCGTGGAGTCCCAACTACCGTGGCTTCACTTCGATGAAAGCCAGCCCCGCGTGCGCTGCGATGAAGACACAGGGCTGGCGGCGGCGTTCGCGGCGGGCGAAGCGGCTGAAAGCTAGACGGAACAGAACGCCATGACAGCGGAATTACGACGGGCAACGGCCGACGATATTCCGCACCTCGCCCGCTTCGCGATCGAGGCATACGGCGGCTACTTCGAAGTCCTCTATGACGGCCTGGCGCCGGATCAATCGACCGAAAGCCTCATTCAACCCTCATTCTCGCAACCCAACACCACGCCTTTCTATGAAAATCATTGGGTCGCCCTGCAGGATGGCGCGGTGGCGGGCGACATGATTCTCATGACCTGTGCGGTGTGATTCCCAGCATGGTTCCCTCGCCGTCAAATTGCTAAACTGACCGGGTCACCGCTATGGAGCCCGATGGCCGCGTTCGTGTCGGCAGATCCAGCCTACCCGAAGCAGCACATCGGGTATGGTGGAGACCACGCAGGCCAAACCATAGCGGAGAGATCAGATGAGCGCGACGACATATCCGGACTGGGAAGAGTTCATGCGGACGAGCTTTGCCGCCGGCAAGGACTTCCCGATGATCGCTCCCGAGACGCCGAGCTTCATGTGCCTGCCCCATGTGACCACGGCGGCTGAGCTCGAAGGCTGCGATGCGGTGATCATCGGCGCGCCCTATGTGGCGACGACCAGCGACCAGTACGCCGGCGTCGACAAGAATGAATGGGTCGCCGGGCCGAAGCGTGTGCGGCAGCAATCGGCGCGTTACCGGTCGGGCTATATTCAGGACTTCGACCTCGACGTCTTCGAGCATCTGAAGATCGTCGATTACGGCGACGCCAAATTTGCGCCCGAGCTCAACGATGATCAGTCGCCCGATCTCATCCTCGAGGCTCAGGCCGTGGTCGAGGCCATGTGCGCCGACGCCATCAATGCCGGCGCCGTGCCCATCGTCATCGGTCAAAACTCGCCCCTGGGCTCCTACGCCATCGCCAAGGCGGTGGCCGATCACACTACGGGTGCGGTCGGCTGCATCAGCCTTGATACCCATTGGGACGCAGCACACCTCGATATGATGACCGGTGATCCGCGCATCGCCGGGAGCGGCAGCTGGAAGCATAAGATGTACGAGTTCCTCGACAACATGCACCCCCGGCACCTGGTCGAGATCGGTGAGCGCGGCATGCTCGAGCGCAAGGAGATCGTGCGGCGTTATCTCAACGACGGCGCGCGTTTCATCTCGTCGTGGGAGGTCCGCTCGGGCCTCGGTATCGAGGGGATCGTCGAGGCCCTCGACCTCGCTTATGACGGAACCGAGGGGGTCTACGTCCATTTCGACATGGACGTGCTGGGCGGCGCGGGCGCTGCGTCGGGCGACATCCTGGGCGAGCTTGCCGAGCCGATCGGGCTGACCGATTACGAAGTCATCCGCATCGCCCACGAGATTGGCCGACGGGGTTTGTCCGGCATGTCGTTCATCTGCATCCCGCCCGGCTCAGCGGTCGCGTACCGTACGATCGTCTACGTTATCATGTACCTGCTGGCCGGCCTGGCCATGCGAAAGACCGAGAAATGATCCGCCTTGAAGGCAGGCCTGCATTTGCATGCACCGGATAAGCTAAATCCGGCGCGTGCGAATCCTTCCGCAGCGGCGGCACTGATCCTTCTCAACGCCGCCACCGTCTCCGAACCCGTAGGTTGCTTCGACTAGCTGGTCATCATGAAAGCCAACCCAACAAAGCAACCGGTTTAGAAAAGCAAGAATATCCATCCGCTGATCCGGTCTGAGATCGAGCCTTCCGGGCAGTATACTCCCATTTTTGGTGCCGGTTCACAACTAACCCACACCCTCCAGCCAGTCATCCACCAGGCGGCGGGAAATCGAGGTCGGGCGGGGCAGGCGCATGCCATCGCCGGGATTACGCAATTCATCGCGGTGAAACCAGCGGGCGTCGTCGAGTTCATCGCAGTTCAGGGTAATTTCGGTGCTTGTGGCGGTGGCGTAGAAGCCCAGCATCAGGGAGGCCGGGAACGGCCAGGGCTGGGACGAGTGATAGCGCACATCGCGGACCGTAATGCCGGCTTCCTCCCAGATTTCACGGGCCACGGCTTCTTCCAGGCTTTCGCCGGGGTCGACGAATCCGGCCAGGGTCGAATAGAGCCCCTCGGGCCATTCCGTCTGGCGTCCCATGAGGCAGCGGTCGCCGTCGGCCACCAGCATGATCACCGCCGGATCGGTGCGCGGGAAATGATCGGCGCCGCAGTCCTGATTGCCGCAGCGGCGCAAATGTCCGGCGTCGCGGATATGGCTCGCACTTCCGCAGACACCGCAGAAACGGTGGCGCTGGTGCCAATAGATCAGGCCCCGCGCATGGGCCATGAGGGACGCCTCGGGCCCCGCCATGAGCCCGCCGAAGTCCCTGAGATCGCGAAACGCGCCCAACCCCGCGAGCGCACCTTGGCTCGGATCGTCGTCGAAGTAGGAGAGATCAACGGCGAAAGTGGCGATGTCATCCTCCAGGCCGAGCAGGGTCAGGATGGCGTCGTTGGGAATGATCCGCTCGATAGTCTCGCGGTCGAGATAAGCCGCGCGCGGCTTATCGTCCCCACTGATCAGGCAAAACCCGCGCCACAGGGCGACATAGCGCGACGCCGGATTGGCGCGATGGGCAGCGACCCATCCCTCATCGCTTCTCAGGGGGGCAGCGCGGTCGAGTTCGCCGCCGGCGAAGACGTTATTGCGTGACATGGTGAAACTTTACACCAACCGCGGCGGGATAGCTGATATATTGACCTTGGAAGGCTGGCGGCGGACGGAGCGCTCGCCAATCCGGTCAGGTCCGGAAGGAAGCAGCCGTAACGAGATTGTGCCGGGTCGCTGTCCAGTCTTCCACCCGTCTCCACCCCTCTTTGTTAGGGCCAGGAATTTGAGCTCCGAGGATAGGCCATACCGGGTTCTGGCCCGTAAATACCGCCCAGCATCGTTCTCGGAACTGATCGGTCAGGAAGCGCTGGTGCGCACCCTGACCAACGCCATCGAGAGCGGCCGCCTGGCCCATGCCTATCTGTTCACCGGTGTGCGCGGCGTCGGCAAGACGACCACGGCGCGCATCCTGGCCCGGGCGCTCAATTGCATCGGGCCAGACGGCCAGGGCGGCCCGACCATCAGCCCCTGCGGTGAATGCGAGTCCTGTTTGGCGATTGCCGAGGACCGCCATGTGGATGTGGTCGAAATGGATGCGGCGAGCCGCACCGGAGTCGCCGATATCCGCGAGCTGATCGACGGCGTGCGCTACCGTCCGGTGTCGGCGCGCAACAAGATCTATATCATCGACGAAGTTCATATGCTGTCCACGGGCGCCTTCAACGCCCTGTTGAAGACCCTGGAAGAGCCGCCCGAAAGCGTCGTTTTCATCTTCGCCACGACCGAAATCCGTAAAGTCCCGATGACCGTATTGTCGCGCTGCCAGCGGTTCGACTTGCGCCGGGTTGAGGCCGAGGTCCTGGCCGTCCATCTCGCCGCCATCGCAAAGCAGGAAGAGGTTCAGGCGTCACCGGCGGCCCTGGCGCTGATCGCACGCGCTGCCGACGGCTCGGTGCGCGACGGCCTGTCCATCCTCGATCAGGCCATAGCCCATTGCGGCGGCGCCGTCGAGGAAGAGGCTCTCGGCGCCATGCTCGGCCTCGCCGACCGGGAGAAACTGTTCGATCTGTTCGAGGCGCTTATGGGCGGGAATATCGCCGAGGCCCTGGCGGAACTCTCCCGCCAGTATGCCGCCGGGGTCGATCCCATCATGGTGCTGGTCGACCTGCTGGAGTTGACCCATTGGCTGACCCGCATCAAGGTCACCCCCGACGCCGCCAATGCCATCGCCGTGGCCGAGGCCGAGCGCCGCCGGGGCGGTGATCTGGCCGAGCGATTGTCCATGGCAACGCTGACCCGTTGCTGGCAGATGCTGCTCAAGGCTCTGGGCGAAGCGCGGGCGGCGCCAAACAGCCTGGCGGCGGCGGAAATGGCCCTGGTGCGGATCGCCTATGTGTCCGACCTGCCGACTCCCGCCGATCTGGTCAAAAGCTTGAGCGACGGCGGGGACGCGCCCGCTGCCGCCGCGCCCGAGAACCCGCCTCGGAAACCAGCCGAGACAGCACCGGTCAGCGCGCCTCAATCGCCATCGGCGCCGCAAGCCGCACTCGCTTCAGCGGCGCAACCGGAGCCGGCCGAACCAGATCCCGGTGAACCGGTCGCGGTGCTGAGCGGCCCGCAAAGTTTTGCGCAAGTCGTGGCCCTGGTCGAGGAAAACCAGGAAATGCTTATGCTATCGGACTTGCGCGCTTACGTCCGCCTCGTCGAATTTGCCCCTGGCCGTATCGAAATTCACTCCCTGGACGGGGCCTCCAAAACCCTCGCCAACGATCTCGGCGGGAAGCTCAGCGGCTGGACCGGCGAGCGCTGGATCGTCACCGTTTCCAGCCAGGAGGGCGCGCCGACCCTGGACGAGACGGCGGCAACGATCCGCGCGGCGCGTATCGAGGAAGCCTCAAATCACCCCCTGGTCGCCGCCGCTCTGGAAACCTTTACCGGCGCCGAGATCACCGACGTGCGGGACCGCCCCATGAAAAACGACCCAAAAAACGACAAGGGAGACGATACGGCATGACCAACCTCGGCAAGATGATGAAGCAGGCCCAGGAGATGCAATCCAAGATGGCCGCCATGCAGGAGCAGCTTGAGGCCTTTGAGATCGAAGGCGCTTCCGGTGGCGGCATGGTTACCGTCACCTTGAACGGCAAGGGCGCGTTGCGCCGGCTCAAGATAGATCCCGCTCTGGTCGATCCGTCCGATGTGGAGGTGCTGGAAGACCTGGTCATTGCCGCCGTCAATGACGCCAAGCATAAGGTCGAGGCCCACGCCGCCGAGGAGATGAAAAAAGTCACCGGCGGGCTGCAATTGCCACCCGGTCTCAGCCTGCCGTTTTGAAGTGGCTAGTTCTGAAATTGACCGCCTTATCGCACAGCTTGCCAAGCTGCCGGGGCTGGGACCACGATCGTCGAGGCGGGTCGCACTTCACCTGCTGAAGCGACGTGCCGTGGCGCTCGATCCGCTTATCGCGGCCTTGACCCAGGCGGCTGACCGGGTGCGGTCCTGCGGCGTCTGCGGCAATCTCGACACCAGCGACCCCTGCGCCTTATGCGGTGATACGCGCCGCGACGACGGGCTGATTTGCGTTGTCGAGGATGTCGCGGATCTCTGGGCGCTGGAGCGCGGCGCCACCTATCGCGGGCGCTATCACGTGCTCGGCGGCGTGCTGTCGGCGCTCGACGGCATCGGGCCCGAGGATCTGCAAATTTCTTCTCTGGTCAACCGTGCGCGTCAGGGGTCCGTCAAGGAAGTGATCCTGGCCACCTCCGCCACCGTCGATGGCCAGACCACCGCCCATTACATCACCGACCGCCTTGCCGGCTGCGATGTGCTGGTCTCCCATCTCGCCCATGGCGTGCCCATGGGCGGTGAGCTTGAATATCTCGACGACGGTACTCTCGCAGCCGCGCTCAAGGCGCGCCGGCCGCTTTAATTTCGGACTGCGTCGCCGACTCGCTCGCCGTGATAGAGCGCCCCGCCCGGCGTGGAGACGCTCACCGTCACCGGGCCCTCGCCTTGATGAAACTCGAGGATCGATGGCCAGATCGACCAGCGAAAGCGGCCGTCTCTACAGAAGTGAATCGGCGTCTTGAACGGCGGAAACACCTCGCCGCTGGTGTCGTCCTGACCGTCGGTGTACAGAGCGCCATCTTCAAAAATCACATCGAGAGTATTGATGGCGGCAAGGAATCCGTAGATCACGTAGCGGCCGCTGAGGCGTTTGAGCGCGTCCGCGGAGTGCTCGGCCGGTGGGGATTGCAGATAACCGGGAAGCTCGACCTCGGCAAGGGAAAGTGTGCGGTGGAATATCAGACAATCCCAGGCGTTGCCCGCACAGACCGGTTGATACCTCAAATTCGAACGGTCCGGCCGCTCGAGGGCGAGCCAATCGGCTACAGGGCCGCTCGTTGGGGCCTCGCGCAAATCCAGAAAAAAACAATCCGGACCTATGTCTGCATAGGCGGCTTGGTTGCTGTCGGGCCGTGGCGGCTCGCCTTTCAACGATCGCTCGCTCGCCGAGCCAATTAAAAGGATGTCCTCGCGCCCGAAGCGGTCGGAAAAATACGAGCCCATGGATATCGCTTTTTGCGGCCGCACGGGGTATCGCTGCAAATGGGTATTGTGGGCGCCGACCACCATGCCGACATCCTGACCCTCGCGCTCACGAATCCAGCGCAACGACTCAGCCATGGACACGTCGCGCACATTCCAGAACTGGCGAAAGCCGACCTCGAAGTCGACCTCTGTCTGCGCAATGGCCAGGAACACGTCCCGAAGGATTTGCGCGCAGCGTAGCGCCCAGTCGTAGTCATCGTGAGATGTCGCCGTGGTGTAGGCGCCACGCGCCTGCTCGATACGGCTCACCACATGGGATGCCGCGCCGATCAAATCTCGGAACCGGGACGCCGTGACCTGCTCGCGGGTTGTGAAGGTGACCTCTTCCACGGCCTGCTCGAAATCCCGGGCAATGTCATCGGCCAGCGCCTGGTCGACCCGGCATGCGAAACCGTGCACAGCGCCATAGGCATGCCGGGCATGGGCCCAGTTGCCGGTGCCGTCCATGCCATAGAAGCGAAGCTTTCTCGGCCGGTCCGGATTGGCATTCCACTCCCGCATCCAGCGGACCAACTCGTTGATCTCGGTCCAAACGCCCCAGACGTTGTTGATGGCGAGGGCGATACTGTCCCAGTCGTAATCGGCGCCGGCGACATAGTCATGCACCCGGCGGCCTTCGACCAGGGCCGATTCGAGCACGAAGGTGCTGAATCCGTGCTCAAGCACAAGATACTTAAACAGCCGGGCCCGCCATCGGTTCCACTCGTGCAGATAGTGAGCGCTCTCGCCCACGGCGACGATCCGCTTGGCGCCAATCACAGCGGGAATGAAGCCGAGATCGTCATAACCGTCATCGTGCCGGGGAATTGACAGCGCAACGGCCTGCTCCCGCGCCCACTCAACGAAGGCGTCCGAGGAAGGGTTTTGCTCTGGTGGCCGCCCGGATTTACCCACGGCGCCGCCTGTTTAAAACTCGTCCTGATTAGACGCCGGGCCTTCCAGCTCGGCGGCCGGGCTGTCCAGTTCTTCGAGCTGGACTTCCTCGATACGCTCGGCGCGGCGGGTGATTTTCTGGCTCGACGTCTTGATCAGTTCGATATCCTTGCCGGCCTGGGAGAAGTGCTTTGACAGACTCTCGACTCGGTCGTCTAGGCGTGCGACATCCTCGATCAGGGTGAGCACCTCTTTTTGGATGACCCCGGCCTGTTCGCGCATGTTGGCGTCCTTGAGCACCGCGCGAATGGTGTTCAGGACGGCCATCAGAGTGGTCGGCGAGACAATCCACACTCTTGCCTTGTGCGAACGCTCCACCACCTCGGTGAAATTGGCGTGCAGTTCCGCATAGACCGCTTCGCTGGGCAGGAACAGCAGTGCCGATTCGGCGGTCTCGCCGGGGATGATGTATTTCCCCGCTATATCGTTGATATGCTTGAGCATATCCGCCTTGAAGCTGCGCGCGGCAACGGTCTTGTCGCCATCGTTTTCGGCGTTGCGCAGGGCGCTGTAGCTCTCTAAGGGAAACTTGGCGTCGATGACAATGGCGCCGGGCGGGTTGGGCAGGGTCAGCAGGCAGTCGGCGCGGCTGTTGTTGCCGAGGGTCACCTGGAAGCTGTAAGCCGAAGGCGGCAGGGCGTTGATCACCAGATCGTTGAGCTGGATTTCGCCGAAGGCGCCGCGCGCCTGTTTGTTCGACAGCACGTCCTGGAGCGACACCACCTGGCTGCTCAACTCGGTGATATTTTTCTGCGCCGCGTCGATCTTGGCCAGCCGCTCGCGCAGATCGATCATGGTCTTGCCGGTTTTCTCCGATGACGATTCCAGGCTCTCGCCGAGGCGCTTGGAGACCGCATCGAGTCGGTCATTCAGGGTCTTGGTCAATTGGTTCTGGCTGGCGGCGCTGGCCTCGCTGATCGCGGTGAGGCGGCCGGCCAGATCGTGCTGGCCGGCGGTGATGGCCTCGGCCATGCGAACCATCTCGCTGTTGGCCGACGCGCCGCGATCAGCGAGGCTCCGGCTCCGGTATAGGGCGATGGCGGCGAGCACGGCAACCGCCGCCAGGGCCATAGCGAATATTGAAACTATCGAATCCATAGATCTAGATTACCATGCTAGTTGCCAGGGAACACCCGTGACGATAGGTTGCGCGCCATGTCCCTGTTGCCCATCATCTTCGCCCCAGACCCGCGGCTCAAGCTGCATTCCGAGCCGGTCGGCACGGTCGGCGATGAGACGCGCCAATTGATGGACGATATGCTGGAAACCATGCATGCCGCGCCAGGCATCGGGTTGTCGGCGGTCCAGGTTGGGGTCACCAAGAGGATCATTGTACTCGACGTGGCAGTGGACGAGGGCGAATCCCGTCTGCTCCGTCTGATCGATCCCGAGATCACCTGGCTTTCGTCCGAGACCGAAATATTCGACGAAGGCTGCCTGTCCTTTCCCGATCACTTCGGCGAGATTATACGCCCCTCGGCGGTCAAGGCGCGCTTCACGGACGAGAACAACCAGCCCGTCGAGATCGATGCTTCGGGCTTGCTGGCGCGCTGTATCCAGCATGAAATGGACCATCTCGACGGGGTGCTCATGGTCGATCACCTGTCGGCGTTGCGCCGCGGCATGATCCTTCGCAAGCTGACCAAGCTGCGCAAAGCCGAAAACCTGAAGAGCGCCTGACATGGCGAGCTTGCGCCTCGCCTTCATGGGGACCTCGGAGTTCGCGACACCGACCCTCGGGGCGCTGGCCGAAGCGGGCCACGACATCGCCGCCGTCTACACCCAGCCGCCGCGCCTTGCGGGGCGGGGCATGAAGCCACGGCCCTCGCCGGTCCATAGGGCGGCGAATGAACTCGGCCTCACGGTGCGCACCCCGGCCAGCCTCAAAGACGGCGTCACCCAGGCGGAGCTTGTGGCGCTCGACCTGGACGTCTGCGTGGTGGTTGCCTACGGCCTGATCCTCCCCGCCGCCGTGCTGGAGTCGCCACGCCTGGGCTGCATTAATCTGCATCCCTCCCTGCTGCCCCGCTGGCGCGGCCCGGCGCCGATCCAGCGCGCCATCGAAGCCGGCGATGCGGAGACCGGCGTCGCGATTATCGCCATGGACGAAGGCATCGACAGCGGCCCCATTCTGTTTTGCAAACGTCTCACCATACCCGCCGACGCGACCTCCGGCTCGCTCCATGAGAGCCTTGCCGAAGCGGGCGCCCAGGCAGTGGTCGAGACCTTGAAAGAGCCTTTCATACCGACCCCGCAGAGCGCGGAAGGGCTGACCCAGGCGGCCAAGTTCAAGCCCGGCGAAGAAGCTCTCGACTGGCATCGTCCGGCGGTCGAGCTGGAACGGCAAATCCGCGCCTTCAGCCCGCGCCCCAGCGCGCGCTTCACGGCGGGCGACGAGGCTGTGAAGGTGCTCGCCGCCACGCTTGGCGATGGCTCCGGCCAGCCGGGAGAGCTGCTCAGTAAAAAGAGTCTGACCGTGGCTTGCGGCGAGGGCGCTCTCTGTCTGACCCGTGTGCAACGGCCGGGCCGTGCGGCGACCGACGGGGCGGCGTATCTCAACGGCCTGCGCCTGTTACCCGGCAACATGCTGGCCTGACAATGGCGCGCTATAAGCTCATTCTCGAATATGACGGCCGTGGCTTTGTCGGTTGGCAGCGCCAGGACAATGGGCCGTCGATCCAGCAAGCCCTGGAGACGGCCATCGAGCGGTTCTGCGACGAAAGCGTTGCGGTGACCGGGGCCGGGCGCACCGATGCCGGAGTGCATGCCCTCGGCCAGGTGGCGCATTTTGATCTTGCCGCCGAGCGCGGCGCGGACGAGGTGTTCGGCGCGCTTAATTATCATCTCAAACCGGCGGCCATTGCCGTGCTGTCCGCCGAGGCTGTCGATGATGAGTTTCACGCCCGCTTCTCGGCCACCGGGCGGCGCTACCGTTATAGCATCGTCAATCGTCATGCGCCGCTCACCCTCGATGCCGGGCGCGCCTGGTGGGTGCCGGCGCCGCTCGATGCCGAGGCCATGAACGCGGCGGCCCAGGGCCTGGTCGGGCGGCATGATTTCACCAGTTTTCGGGCCAGCCAGTGCCAGGCCAAATCACCGCTCAAAACCCTGGACGTGCTGACCGTCGAGCGCCGGGGCGATGACATCGAGATCAGGGCGAGCGCCCGCTCGTTCCTCCATCATCAGGTGCGCAATATGGTGGGCAGCCTGGCCTTGGTGGGCGAAGGGAAATGGACCGCCGACGATCTTGCCGCCGCTCTCGCCGCCCGCGATCGCACCGCCGCCGGCCCCAACGCCCCCGCCGACGGGCTCTATCTGATTGCTGTTAGCTACTAGCCGGTGCCAACCGGGATACGCGCCTCTCGTCGATCGGCAGGTGGAAGGCCGCCGATAACAGGCCGAGGACCACCGAGAGCCACCAGACCACGTCGTAAGAACCGGTGACGTCGTAGAGATAGCCGCCGAGCCAGGCGCCCAGGAAGCCACCGATCTGGTGGCTGAGAAAGACGAAGCCGAACAGGGTCGCCATATAGCGCACACCGAACATATCCGCCACCAGGCCGCTGGTCAGGGGCACCGTGGAGAGCCATAGAAATCCCATGGTGCCGGCGAAGATGAGGATCGAGATGTCACTGATCGGCGACAGAATGAAGACCGCGATGATAATCGAACGCAGGACATAGATGGCGCTCAGGATGTTCTTCTTGGCGATCCGCCCGCCCAGGACCCCGGCGAAGTAGGAGCCGATAATATTGCTGAAGCCGATCACCGCCAAGGCGGTCGCCGCCAGGGAGGCCGCGACCCCGTGGTCGACAATGAAGGCCGGCAGATGGGTGGTGATGAAGGCAAGCTGGAAGCCGCAGACGAAGAAGCCGGTAGTGAGATAAAGATAGCTGCGATGGTTGCGGGCCTCATGGAAGGCCTCGCCCAGGGTCTGTTCGACGACTGCCAGGCTTGCCGCCGCTGCCTGGGAAGCCGAGCGCTTGCCGGTGAGGGCGAAAGCGAGGGGCATGGTCACCAGGACCATAGCGCCGAGCAGCACCATGGTGGTCATCCAGCCGTAGGCCGACAGGAAGGACTGGCCGAGCGGCACCATGAAAAGCTGGCCCGACGCGCCGCCGGCGCTGCCGATGCCGAGGAACAGGCTGCGCCGGTGTTCCGGCACGCTACGCCCGATCACCGCCAGGATGACCCCGAAGCTGGTGCCGCTGAGACCGACGCCGATCAGCAGGCCGGCGGTCAGGGTCAGCTCGCCGGGGGTGGTAACCTGGGACATCGTATAGAGGCCGAGGGCGAGCAGGCCGATACAGACCGAGATCACCCGGCCCGAGCCGTATTTGTCGGCGATGGCGCCGGCGACGGGTTGGGACAGCCCCCAAAACAGGTTCTGTATGGCCACCGAGAAGGCAAAGACCTCGCGGCCCCAACCGAAGTCGGTGCTGATCGGCTGCAGGAACAGTCCGAAACCCGCTCGCGTGCCGAACGACACCATCATGATGATAGTGCCGAAGATCAGGATCACCACGGGCGTGCGCCAGGTCATGGTGTTACAGCACCGCCTCGATCAGATAGGGGCCCTGGCAGGAGAAGCCGGCTTCGAGCTGGCGGTTGAATTCATCGGCGGTTGTCGCCCGCCCAGCCTCGACCCCCATGCCTTTGGCGAGAGTCACCCAGTCGAGATCGGGGTTACCGATATCGAGCATGTCGAGCGCCTTGCGCCCCGGGTTGAGCGCGCCGACGTTGGTCAGCTCGTCGCGCAGACAGGCATAGGTTCGGTTGGCGAAAATGATCGTGGTGATGTTGAGGCCTTCACGCGCCTGGGTCCACAGGGCCTGAATTGTATACATGGCACTGCCGTCGGCCTGCAGGCCGATCACCGGGCGGTCGGGGCAGGCGACCGCGGCGCCGGTTGCCAGGGGCAGGCCGATACCGATGGAGCCGCCGGTGATCTGCATCCAGTCGTGGGGCGGCGCGCCCAGGGTCTTCGCCGGCACCTGGCGGCCCACGGTGATGCCCTCGTCAGCGATGATGGCATGCTCCGGCATCAAGGCGCTGATAGAGATGGCCAGGGCGTCAACGGTGAGTTCGCCGGTCGCCGGGTCAGTCCGTTCGGGCTGGGCCACATGGGCGGCTTCCGGCGGGGCGCCGAGTTCGTCGGCGAGGGCTTCCAGAGCGCCGAGCAGATCATCGCCCGCCGCCGCCATGGGGAAGGCTTCGCAACCCTCAGGGGTCAACAGGCTGGGCTTGTCGGGATAGGCAAAGAAGGCGACCGGCGATTTTGAGCCGACCAGGATGATATGGCGCACATCGGCAAGCATGGCCAGGGCCATATCGACCGGGTAGGGCACGCGCTCGACCATCACCCGCCCGGCGCCCCGTTGCAGGCGCGCATTCGACATCGGGCACATCAGCCGGGCGCCGGTCGCCGCCGCAATTCTTCCTGCCAGGTGGAGCGCATCCTCGCGCAGCGCCCGGCCGGCCAGCAGCAGGGCGCAATTCTCGCCCGACCGCAAGAGCTGCGCGGCCTCGCCGATGGCGTCGCTGTCGACGGCTCGGCGCGGCGCAACGGCGGGCAGCGGGGCGGGGCCGTCTGCCTCGTTCCAGGCGGTATCAGCGGGCAGGATCAGGCTGGCCACCTGTCCCGGTGGGGTCATGGCGGCGGCGATGGCTTCGGCGCCGTCGGCGGCCACCGAACGGGCATCAAGCGAGGTCCGCACCCAATGGGAGACCGGCCAGGCAATGCCCTCGATGTCGGCGGTCAGCGGCGCGTCGTGACGCACATGATAAGTCGCATGATCGCCAATCACATTGACCACCGGGGTCATTGCCTTTTTGGCGTTATGCAGATTGGCGAGGCCGTTGCCCAAGCCCGGCCCGAGATGCAGCAGGGTTGCCGCCGGCTTATCGGCCATTCGGGCGTAGCCGTCGGCGGCGCCGGTGACGACGCCTTCGAACAGCCCGAGCACGCACCGGATACCCTCGACCCTATCGAGCGCCGCGACGAAATGCATTTCCGATGTGCCGGGATTGGCAAAGCAGGTGTCGATACCGCATCCCACAAGGGTACGCGCAAGGCTTTCAGCGCCGTTCATGATTTGCATCTTTCTGAAAATGTTTCGCGGAGCCAAAAATTGTGTGACGAACAATGTCACGAAGCCGGGCTTTGCGCATCTCTAAGAAGCCTAATGGGCCGAATTAGATTTACTATAGGCGATGACGTCCTGGCATTGCTCGCCGAGGCCTTCGACCCCCAGGGTCATAACATCGCCAGGTGCTAGGAAACACGGCGGTTTACGCCCCGCGCCCACCCCCGGCGGGGTGCCGGTGATGATCACATCGCTCGGCATCAGGGTCATGAATTCGCTGATATAGCTGATCAGATGGGCAACCCCGAATATCATCTGCGCGGTCGAGCCGTCCTGCATGGTCTCGCCGTTGAGATTGAGCCAGAGCCGCAGGTTCTGCGGGTCGCCCACCTCGTCGGCAGTCACCAGCCAGGGCCCGAGCGGCCCGAAGCTGTCGCAGCTTTTGCCTTTTTGCCAATCGCCGCCACGCCTGATCTGGAAATCCCGCTCGGAGACATCATTGGCGATGCAATAGCCGGCCACATGGCTAAGTGCTGCGTCTTCGGTCACGTAAGTGGCGCGGCTGCCGATTACCACGGCGAGCTCGACTTCCCAATCGGTTTTCGTGCTGTTGCGCGGTATCATCACCCGGTCATGGGGGCCATTGAGCGCGGTGGTTTGCTTGGCGAAGAGTATCGGCTCGTCGGGTATCGGCCTGCCCGACTCGGCGGCGTGGTCTGCGTAGTTGAGGCCGACGCCGACGATTTTGCCGATGCCGCTGAGCGGCACGCCGAGACGCGGGCTGCCGGGCACCAGGGCCAGAGCGGACGCATCCAGCGCGCCAAGGCGGGCCAGGGAGTCGGGCGCAAGGCTTTGCGCGTCCAGATCATCGATCTTGCCGGAGAGGTCGCGAAGATCTCCCGAGCTATCGATCAAACCAGGTTTTTCCGACCCGGCGGGGCCATACCGTACGAGCTTCATGAATTCTCTCCGAAAAAATTAGTCCTCGGCGCTATCAGCGCTTTCCAAGGTTGGAGTGTCGTCGTCGGCTCCAGCGTTGGCCTCGGCCTCTTCCTTGTAGCGACGATAGCTGCGCAGGCTCCAGGGGATCGAGCAGACATAGCAGATGGCGAGTAGCGATAAGGTATGCCAGGGATAGCCGACGATTAGGGTGAATAACAGGCCGACCATCAACAGCACCGGCAGCAAGTGCTGGTGGCGCAGCTTCAGCCCCTTGCCGGAGAACATCGGGATCGTGCTCACGGTCAGAAACGAGATTCCAATGGTGTAGATCGCCACCAAAAGGGGCTCGCGAAGAATGCTGTCGCCGAATTCGAAAGACAGCATCATCGGCACCAGGACGATACTGCTGGAGGCCGGCGCCGGCGACCCGGTGAAAAAATACGACGTCCAGACAGCCCGGTCGGGATCGCCGAGGCTGGCGTTGAAGCGCGCCAGTCGCAGAGCCATGCAGACCGCGAACAGCAGCGAAACGGTCCAGCCCAGACCGGATCCGGCGTTGAGGGTCCAGAGAAACAGCACCAGCGCCGGGGCGACGCCGAAACAGGCAAAGTCCGACAGGGAATCGAGCTGGGCGCCGAACTCGGACGAGGCTTTGAGAACACGTGCGATACGGCCATCGAGGCCGTCGATGACGGCGGCCAGAAAGATCAGGCCGACGGCCAGTTCCCAGCGCTCCGCAATGGCGAAACGGATGGCGGAAATCCCGGCGGCGAGACCCATGATAGTGACCGCGTTGGGGATCAGGGCGTTGACCGAGAGGCCGCGAAGCCGCCGCAGACGCCGGGCGCGGGGCCGAGACGGGGCCGGACGGGCCATCACCGCACCTGACCGGCCCGCGCAGTGGCATTCTCGCCGGGCTCAAGCGAGCGCGCGAGAACGGTTTCGCCGGAAAGTGCGCTTTGGCCGACAATTGCTAACGGGATCATACCGTCATCGAGATAGACATCGACCCGGCTGCCGAACCGGATCATGCCGAACCGTTCGCCGGCGCGCATGTCCTGGCCCTCGTTGGCCCAGCACAGAATACGCCGCGCCACCAGCCCGGCGATCTGCACGATTGCGATATCCTTACCGTCGGTGCTGGTCATGCGCAGGGACTGGCGCTCGTTGAGATCGCTTGCCTTGTCGAGCGAAGCATTGAAGAACTTTCCCGGCCGATAGGCGAGCGCCGTAATCTTGCCATCCATGGGGGCGCGGTTCACATGCACATCGAAAACATTCATGAAAATGCTGATCCGGGTTCGCGGGCGCGCCTCCATGCCGAGTTCCGGCGGCGGCAACGCCGGGCCGATGGATTGCACCAGGCCATCCGCGGGACTGATAACCAAGCCGGGTTCCGTGGGTGTGACCCGAGCCGGATCGCGGAAGAAATAGGTACACCAGGCGGTCATTATCAGGCCGATCCATCCCAAGGGTTCGGAGGCCAGGGCCAGGAGCAGGGCGACCAGGGCGAAAGCCAAGATGAAGGGCCAGCCTTCCCGGCGTATCGGTGTGAGAACAGTATCGAGGGCGGATAAATTCATGATTTCAGTCGGTGACGGTCCATAGTGACAGAGCAATGTCGGGCATTGTCGTGAAGCCAAAGATATGCGCCATAATATCAGCAGTCAGGCGATGGATCACTGTAATCATGACGTTGTATTCATTGTTTTTTAACTTACGTGGGGCTTACTGCAGTCAGAATTATGTGAAGAGGTGACGTTGTGGAAGCAGTCAACCAACTGCAAAACAGCGCTTTCGAGCCGGCAATAGCCGAGGACGAGGCCGATAGCGAGCTAAATCGCTTCGAGGCCGGCTCCTATGGCGAGCTCATGCGACGCGCCAAAGACCAGCCCTTGAGCTTCTCCTTCGACTGGCGCGGCAGTCAATTCATGGGCTTGGTCGAGTGCCTTGAGACCGGCATGCGTCTGTCGCTTCGCAGCTCTCTGGCGGCGATCCCTTATTCCGCTGAAAACGCGGACACCCGCGGCGATATGCTCGCCGTGGTCGACACCTGCGCTGGCGGCAGCGAGGCTAAGCTCATGGTGTACCAGGGGAGTACGATCATGCTTGAGCATGAGATTGAGCTGCCCCGATCCCTGGACAACACGGTGGCGAACATCGTCACCCAGCTCACCATGCTGGTGATGAATACAGCACCCTACCTCGATCTTATCGCCGAGTTTACCGCGGCGCCTGCCGACGCCTGCTCAGAATAGCTAATTAATGATTAGCTAATTAAGACTGGGCAGCTCGAATATCTGTCCCGGATAGATCAGTTCGGGATCGGTGATCTGATCTCGGTTCGCCTCGAATATTTCCACATATTGAAGGCCTAGCCCATAGCGCCGCCGGGCGATACGCCACAGACTGTTGCCGGGCTGCACCACCACCAGGGCCGCCGTCTCAGTGGGCTGTAGAAAATCGGCGCGTGAAAAGGGTGTCTCCAGGCGGGCAATTACCTTGCCATCGGTGTCGGTCTGATCGACCCGCAACGTGTGCAGACCAGGCGTTACCGATTCGCTCGGCGTGATGCGCCACTCGCCTTTCTCGTCGGCCTCGGCGGCGCCGATGAATTTATTGTTGATATAGACTTTGATAAGGCTGCCTGCGTCATCTCGCCCGCCCAGGGAGAATGCGCCGGTATCATCATATTCAATGGTATCGAGAGACAGATTGTCCGAGCCCTTAATCCCGACGCCGGCGGCGGGTTCCTGCAACAGCGTAATGCTGGCCGTCTCGTCGCTCGGCATCAAGACCACGAGAGCGGTTTTATTCTCGGCCTCGCCGTCGTTGGTGTGCTCGGGCACGACAACAACCACCACGGATTCGCCTTCCATGGTCTCGCCATCGCTGGTGTGCTGAATGAGGGCGAGTTGGCGGCTGCCTTCGTCGATGGGCTTATCGGGCAGGGCCACCCATTCACCGCGCGCATCGGCGGTGACCGTGGCGATGACGACGCCACCCTCGAGGATATCAACTACGCCGCCGGGCTCGGCGCGGCCGGCGATCACCGCATTGCCTTCGGGGCTGATGCGAACCACATCGAAGCTCGGCGATGCGACGGGTTCGGCGGCCGGCGCGATATCCGATTCCGGAGCGGCGGCCGGCGCGGCATTCGACTCCGGGGCGGCGGCTGGCGCGGTGTCCGATTCCGGGGCGGCGGCCGACACGGTATTCGACTCCGGAGCGGCGGCCGACGCGGTATCCGATTCCGGGGCAGCGGCTGGCGCCGTATCCGATTCCGGGGCAGCGGCCGACGCGGTATCTGAGTCCGAGGCGGCGGCTGGTGCCGTACCCGACTCCGGGACGGCGGCCGGTGCGGTATCCGAGTCCGAGGCGGCGGCCGTCATGGCAACCGGCGCCGGGGTCGCCGCTGTTTCGGCTTCAATCAATTGACCCGGCGGCTGAACAGGATCGCTCGTGGGCCGCCAGCCGAGATACAAGACGACCGCCGCGATTAAGAAGAAAGAGGGGATGAGTAATGGTCTCATGGGATTTTCATCATGTTTAGCCATGGCCGCGCCACAGCCTCTATCATTCGGGTTATCATACTATACGCCGCCTCCCAGTGGTGCAAATTCACCTTCTATGTGCCGATCTTTTTATTCGGGGCTGGCTTGACGTTGGGGCCGGGTCGGGAACACTTATCACCAGAGGGGCTCGGTTCATAGATTGTGGAGAAGTCTGAAATGCTCGAAATCCGTAGTGTTCTTATGGTGACAATCCTCGCCGCATTCCTGTTTGCCGTCATCGCCCAAGCGACCGGCGATCCGGACGATGCGATCAATTACCGCCAAAAGGTGATGAACGGAAACGTCGCCCATATCGGCGCCATCGCCGACGTTCTCAAAGGCAAGGTGCCACACAGCAGCCACATCCTTGGCCATGCCCGGGCGTTGCAGGCGTTGTCACTCATGCTCGATGATATCTTTCCGCCCGACAGCGATTTCGGCCAGACCCGGGCCAAACCGGAAATCTGGCAGCAGCCGGAAAAATTCAAGGCGGTGGTCAAGGCCTATCAGGATGCCACCGTTGTTCTGGTCCAGGCCGCCGAATCGGGTGATATGGCCGCCATCGGCGACGCCATGGGCGGCGTTGGTAAAAGCTGCGGCGGTTGCCATAAACCGTTCCGCAAACCCAAGGATTAGGCGCTGATCCTGACCGGCCGGTGGATCGGGGCGGCCCTGGGCGGTCTGGCGCTGGCCTTATCCGCCGCCACCTCCGCCTTGGCGCAAGAGGCAACGCCGGTGGCGCGCGGCGAGTATATCTTCCGAGCCACCGGCGGCTGTAGCTGTCATACGGATATCAAGAGCGGTGGTGATTTTCTCGCCGGCGGCCGGCCGCTCAACACGCCCTTCGGGATTTTCTACAGCCCCAACATTACGCCCGATGCCGAAACCGGGATCGGCGCCTGGAGCGGCGCCGATTTCGTGCGCGCCATGACTGAGGGCGTGTCCCCGGATGGCGCGCATTATTTCCCGGTGTTCCCCTATACAGCCTTCACCGGCATGAGCGCCGCCGACCTCGCCGATCTCAAAGCCTACCTCGATACGGTGCCGCCGGTCCGCCGGCCCAACCAGTCACATGACGTGGACCCCCCGTTCGGCTGGCGCTTCACGGTGGGGCCATGGAAGCAGCTGTTCTTCGAGCCCGGCGCTTTCCAGCCCCGCCCCGATCGCTCCGCGCTGTGGAACCGCGGCGCCTATCTCGCCACGGCCCTGGCCCATTGCTCGGAATGCCATACCCCGCGCAACCGCCTCGGCGGGCTGGAGCGCGAGAAGTGGTTTGCCGGGACTGAGCAGGGACCCGATGGCCGGCGCGTGCCCAACATCACGCCCCATGGTGAGACCGGCATCGGGCGCTGGGATGGGGACGACGTGGCCGCGCTGCTGAAGACCGGGCTCAAGCCCGATTACGACGATGTTCAGGGGGCCATGGAAGAGGCCATCGACCAGGGCTACAAATATCTAACCGACGAAGACCGGGCAGCGATTGCCGATTACGTGATGTCTCTCACCCCCATCGACAATCATGTCGCCAGTAAATCAGAGAAAAAGTAGCCGCTATTGCGGCAGCTCGACGATCATCTCGACCCCGCCGTAGCCATGCTGGCTGTCGTGGGCGGCGACGGTAACGCGGGTTAAACCCGCCGCGATTGCCACCCCGCCCAGGCTGCGGGTGAAGGGCTGCTCGTTGACATGGGGATGAGCGAGAAGCCGGGTTCCCAGCAGGTTGCCTTCGCCGTCGCGGATTTCCCAGCGATCGGCATAATGCTCCCAGCCGCTGTCCGCATGGCGCAGGGTGACATCGAAACCATAGACGCCGGCGGTGCTTTGCCTTACCACCACCTTCTCCACGTCGACCTCGCCGGCGAGGGCCGGTCCGGACAGGGCTCCCAGCGCCACAACGAGCATCAAGCACCCGTATGTTTGGATTTTCACTGTGGGTCTCTCTATTCTCAACACAGACACTGAACCAAAGGCGAAATTTGCATGGCTAAGATAAAGGTCGCGAACCCGATCGTCGAGATCGACGGCGATGAAATGACGCGGATCATCTGGTCCTTCATCAAGGACAAGCTGATCCTGCCCTATCTCGACATCGATCTGATCTATTTCGATCTTGGCATGGAGAGCCGCGACGCCACAGACGACCAGATCACCATTGACGCCGCCAACGCCATCAACCGCCATGGTGTCGGCGTGAAATGCGCGACAATCACCCCTGATGAAGCCCGGGTCGAGGAATTCGGCTTGAAAAAAATGTGGCGCTCGCCGAACGGCACGATCCGCAATATCCTCGGCGGCACGGTGTTTCGCGAGCCGATCATCTGCGCCAATGTGCCGCGCCTTGTACCCGGCTGGACCAAGCCCATCGTCATCGGCCGCCACGCCTTCGGCGATCAGTATCGGGCGACCGATTTCATCGTGCCCGAGGCCGGCCGCCTGACCATGCGCTTCGAGCCCGACAGTGGCGGCGAGGTGGTTGAGCGCGAGATTTTCCATTACGACGAGCCCGGCGTCGCCATGGGCATGTATAATCTGGACCATTCCATACGCGGTTTCGCTCAAGCCTGTTTCAACTACGGCATCGAGCGCCAGTGGCCGGTCTATCTGTCGACCAAAAACACCATCCTGAAAGCCTATGACGGCCGTTTCAAGGACCTGTTCCAGGAGGTTTTTGAGGCGGAATTCGCAAGCGCCTTCAAGGATGCCGGGATCACCTACGAGCACCGGCTGATCGACGACATGGTGGCCTGTGCCCTGAAATGGAACGGCGCCTTCGTCTGGGCCTGCAAGAACTACGATGGCGATGTGCAGTCGGATATCGTCGCCCAGGGCTTCGGCTCCCTCGGCATGATGAAGTCGGTGCTGATGACCCCGGACGGCAAGACCGTCGAGGCGGAAGCGGCCCACGGCACGGTGACCCGCCATTTCCGTGAGCATCAGAAGGGCAACGACACCTCGACCAACCCGATTGCTTCGATCTTCGCCTGGAGCGGCGGCATCGCCCATCGCGCCAAGCTCGACGACAACGCAGAATTGGCCACCTTCGCCGCCACCATGGAACGGGTCTGCGTGGAAACCGTCGAGGCTGGTTTCATGACCAAGGACCTGGCCCTGCTGATCGGCCCCGACCAGGGCTGGATGACCACTATTCAGTTCCTCGATAAGCTCGACGAGGGCCTCAAGGCGGCGATGGCTAGTTCCTGATCGAGCGGTTTTAGCGAATAGCGCGCTCAATGGCGTCCAGAGCGGCGTCGGCTTGGCCGCCATCGGGGCCGCCGGCCTGGGCCATGTCGGGACGGCCGCCACCGCCCTTACCGCCGAGGGCTTCGGCGCCGACGCGGACCAGATCGACGGCGCTTATGCGGTCGATGAGATCGTCGGTCACCGCAACCATGAGCGCCGCCTTGCCGTCATTGACCGTCACCAGGGCGATCACTGCCGAGCCGAGCTTGCTCTTTAAATCGTCGGCCAGGCCGCGCAGTTCCTTGGCCGGAATGGCGTCGAGACGGCGGGCGTAATAAGGCACGCCGCCGGCGTCGCGCAAGGCATCATCCGTGCCGCCATCGCCGCTGGTCTGCTCATTGTTCGCCATGACCGATGCCCGCCGCGCCTCGGTGAGTTCGCGTTCGAGCTTCTTGCGCTGCTCGATCAGCGCCTCGATACGGGCGGGAACTTCAGCGGCGGTGGTCTTGAGGGCGCCGGCTGCGGCTGCGAGCTGAGCTTCCTGATCGCAGATATGGGTCTCGGCGGCGGCTCCGGTCAGCGCTTCGATCCGGCGCACCCCGGAGGCGACGGCGCTTTCGCTGGTGATTTTGAACAGGCCGATATCGCCGGTCCGGCGGGCGTGGGTGCCGCCGCAGAGCTCGACGGAATAGGGCCTGACCGCTGATGATATGTTGCCAAACTCATCCGAGCCCTCTTGCGCGCCCATGGCGAGGACGCGCACCTCGTCGCCGTAATTTTCGCCGAACAGCGCCATGGCGCCCTGGGCGACGGCTTCCTCGGGGCTCATGAGCGTGGTGGTAACTTCCGTGTTGCGCCGGATCTGGGCGTTTACGTCTGCCTCGATCCGGGCGATCTCGTCCCGGCTGACAGCGCGGGGCTGGCTAAAATCGAAGCGCAGCCGGTCGGGTGCCACCAGGGAGCCTTTTTGCGTCACATGATCACCGAGGCGATCACGCAGGGCGGCGTGCAGCAGGTGGGTTGCCGAGTGATTGGCGCGCAGGCGCGCGCGGCGGGGCGCATCGATAGCCATCTCCACCACATCGCCGACCCTAAGCGCGCCGCCGGACAGCGTGCCGGAATGGACGATGAGGGTGCCGAGCTTCTTCTGGCTGTTGTCGATTGTCACCAGGGCGTCGTCGTCGATCTTCGAAATCACGCCGCTGTCACCCTGCTGGCCGCCGGATTCGCCATAGAATGGGCTCTGATTGACAATCACGGAGACGGATACGCCAGCGAAGGCCTCATCAACCAACGTGCCGTCCACCACTAGAGCCTGAACCACCGCCTCGGCGGTATCTTCGCCGTAGCCGAGAAATTCCGAGGCGCCTTGTTGCTGATGAATATCGAACCAGAGAGCCTCTGTGGCGCTGTCGCCGGAGCCGCTCCAGGCGGCGCGGGCATCGCTGCGCTGCTGCTCCATGGCGGCGTCGAAGCCGGCGCGGTCGACCCCCAAGCCGCGCCCGCGCAGCACGTCTTCGGTCAGATCGTAGGGAAAGCCGTAGGTGTCGTAGAGCTTGAAGGCCATATCGCCGGCGAGGGATCCGCCCTCGGCGATCTCGTCGGTTGCCTGATCGAGCAGCCTGAGCCCGCGATCCAGGGTCTGCTTGAAGCGGTTTTCCTCGAGCTTGAGTGTCTCGCTAATAAGCGCCTCGGCGCGTCCTAACTCGGGGAAGGCCTGGCCCATCTGGGATATCAGGGCGGGAACCAGCCGCCACATGAGCGCCTCTGAGCAGCCCATCATATGAACGTGGCGCATGGCGCGCCGCATGATGCGCCTGAGCACATAGCCGCGGCCCTCGTTGGACGGCATGACACCGTCGGCGAGCAGGAAACTCGATGCCCGCAGGTGATCGGCGATGACCCTAAAGCCGTTGTGATGGGGGCCATCGATTGCGTTGCCGCTGATATCGGCGGCGGCCTGCATGATATGGCGCATGAGATCGATATCGTAGTTGTCATGCTTGCCCTGCATGACAGCGGCGATACGTTCGAGCCCCATGCCGGTGTCGATCGACGGTCTCGGCAGGTCGAGGCGCTCGCCGGGGGCGACCTGCTCGTATTGCATGAACACCAGATTCCAGATTTCGATGAAGCGGTCGCCGTCTTCATCGGGGCTGCCCGGGGGGCCGCCGGCGATGTCCGGGCCATGATCGTAGAAGATTTCCGAGCAGGGGCCGCAGGGGCCGGTGTCGCCCATGGACCAGAAATTATCGGCCGTGGCGATGCGGATGATGCGCTCGTCGGGCAGGCCGGCGATTTTCTTCCAGAGATCCCATGCCTGATCGTCATCGTAATAAACGGTGACCAGGAGCTTGTCGGACGAGAGGCCGTATTCCTTGGTAATCAGGTTCCAGGCGAGTTCGATGGCCTGGTCCTTGAAGTAATCGCCGAAGGAAAAATTACCGAGCATCTCGAAAAAGGTGTGGTGGCGCGCGGTGTAGCCGACATTATCGAGATCGTTGTGCTTGCCGCCGGCGCGAACACATTTTTGCGATGTCACGGCGCGCTTGTAGGGTCGCTTATCGGCGCCGGTAAAGACGTTCTTGAACTGCACCATGCCGGAATTAACGAACATCAGGGTCGGATCGTTATTCGGCACCAGGGGCGACGAGGCGACGACCTCATGGTCCGCTTTGCGGAAATAGTCGAGAAAGGCGGCGCGGATGTCGTTGGCGGTTTGCATGATCCTGGTTTGCGTGGCTCTTTTGGGCTTTAGGGCTGTGCGAAATTTGCACAGGGTTTATAGGACAGAAGAACGGGGGGAACAACGTGCGCGAGGCCGGCGCCTCGGATGAGATGCCGGCCTCGTTCTCGACCTCCGGGGGATCGCGGAGGGTATTACAGTGGGGTCATCCGGCGGCTTCGGCCTCGTCGTCGGCTGCTTCGGTAGCGGTTTCGGCGGCCTTGGGCTCGGCGCTCGCCTTGTCATCGGATTTGCCACCGGGCAGGCCGGCATGCTCGCGGATAATTTTTTCGATGGCGTCGGCGATGTCCGGGTTGTCAGCGAGGAACAGCTTGGCGTTCTCGCGGCCCTGGCCGATACGCTGGCTGTCGAAGGAGAACCAGGAGCCCGACTTATCGACCGCCCCGGCCTTGACGCCGAGGTCGAGGATTTCGCCGGTTTTCGAGATACCACGGCCGTACATGATATCGAACTCGACGATCTTGAAGGGCGGCGCCATCTTGTTCTTGACCACCTTGACGCGGGTCTGGTTGCCGACGATTTCGTCGCGATCCTTGAGCGCGCCGATGCGCCGGATATCGAGCCGCACCGAGGCGTAAAACTTGAGTGCATTGCCGCCGCTGGTGGTCTCGGGGCTGCCGAACATGACACCGATCTTCATACGGATTTGATTGATGAAGATGACGATGCAGCGCGACGAGGAAATGGACGAAGTCAGCTTGCGCAGGGCCTGGCTCATGAGCCGCGCCTGGAGGCCGACATGGATGTCGCCCATCTCGCCTTCGAGTTCGGCGCGCGGCACCAGCGCCGCCACGCTGTCGATGACCAGCACGTCGATGGCGCCGGAGCGCACCAGGGTGTCGGCGATTTCCAACGCCTGCTCGCCGGTGTCGGGCTGGGAGATCAGCAGCTCCTCGATATTGACACCGAGATTGCCCGCATAGCGCGGATCGAGCGCATGCTCGGCGTCGACGAAGGCGCAGACCCCGCCGGTCTTCTGGGCTTCGGCGATAGCGTGAAGCGCCAGCGTCGTCTTGCCCGACGCCTCTGGCCCGTAAATCTCGACCACCCGGCCGCGCGGCAGGCCGCCGATGCCGAGAGCGATATCGAGACTGATTGAGCCCGTGGAGACGGTTTCGACGGGCGCGACAGCGCCGTCTTTGCCGAGCTTCATGACCGAACCCTTGCCGAAGGCCCGTTCGATCTGACTCAGCGCTCCTTCCAAGGCTCTTTGCTTTTCCGTATCCACTTTGTCCACCAACCTCAAAGACGCTTCCGACATGATTGCTCTCCTTATTCCATAGGCTCAAGACCTTTTCAATGATTCTGAAAGTACACGGTTTGTTCTATTCTGCAAGTAAAATTATACCACATTGGAATAATGCAATAAAAAGACACATGTTCAGGGAACGTTCAGGCTTCGATGACGGTTTTCACAACACCGGCCAATTGGATCAGGCTGAAGGGTTTTGGCAGGAATGTGACATCTTCGGTGGCCGCCAGCCGCTCGCGGAAGGAGTCTTCGGCATAGCCCGAAATCAGAATTACCTTGAAGTCGGGATGGTCGGCGCGGACCCGCTCGATGAGCGTCGCCCCGTCCATCTGGGGCATCACCACGTCGGTAATCAACAGGTCAATGTCACCGTCGAATGAGTCCATTACCGCCAGGGCCGCCTCGCCGCTGTTCGCCTCGATCACGGTGTAGCCCTTGTTGCGCAGCGCCCGCGCGCCGAATACCCGCACCCCGTCTTCATCCTCGACGAGGAGGATCGTCCCCTTGCCGGTAAGATCCTGGGTCGCTGGAGTTTTGGCGGGCGCCGGGATTTCGGCCACCGCATCCGGGGGTGCGATATAGCGCGGCAGGTAAATGCTGAAATTTGCCCCTTCGCCGGGCTCGCTCTCGACAAACACATAGCCGCCGGTTTGTTTGACGATGCCATAGACGGTAGACAGCCCGAGGCCGGTTCCAGCGCCGACTTCCTTGGTCGAGAAAAAGGGCTCGAAGATTTTGCCCTGCAGGTCTTTTTCGATACCGGTGCCGGAGTCGCCGACTTCGATGAGCACATAATCACCCGGTGCGAGAAGCTTGGGCCTGGTCTTGTCTTTCGCGTCATGGGTCAGGTTCGAGGTGCGGATGGTCAGCTTGCCGCCGCCGGCCATGGCGTCGCGGGCGTTGACCGCCAGGTTGATAATAACCTGTTCCATCTGCCCCTGGTCCACCTTGACCAGCCCGAGATTGCGGCTGTGCACCATATTGAGTTCGATATTCTCGCCAATCAGGCGGCGCAGCAAATTGGTCAAATCGGCGAGCACGTCGGTCAGGGCCAGCACTTTTGGCTGAAGGGTCTGACGGCGCGAGAAGGCCAGCAGTTGGCGCACCAGGGACGCGGCCCGGTTGGCGTTCTGCTTGATCTGCATGAGATCGGCGAAGGACGGGTCTCCAGCCTGATGGCGCAGCAGCAGCAAATCACAAAAGCCGATCATCGCGGTGAGCAGATTGTTGAAATCATGGGCAATGCCGCCGGCCAGCTGACCGACCGCCTGCATTTTCTGGGACTGGGCGAATTGCAGCTCCAGGTTTTTCTGTTCGGTGGTGTCGGCGAGATGCAGCATGACCCCGGCCTGTTCGCCGTTGACGCCGTCAAGACGGCTGGCGGAAAGCGTGGCGATGGTATCCCCAAGCGGTCCGATGCGTACATTGAGGGACGGTTGATGGCCGGCCTGCTCAAGGGTTTGCGCGATCAGTTGCTCGACCGAACCGCGGTTTGCTTCGTCGACCACCTCGATGAACGGCTGGCCCTGAACGGTCGTCTCGGAATCGCTGATCAGGCTGCGGAATGTCCGGCTGGTTTCGATGATCCGACCGTCGCCGCCGACCAGGACGAGGCTGATGGGGCTCGCTTCGAACAGGCGTTTGAAGCCGGTAACATCATCGAGCTGGTCGTCGTCAACCGGCTTGGCGTTCCATATCACAGCGCGGGCGTAGGCGGCTCGCCGGGCGCTTGGACCAGGGTCTGGCTGAACTGGGCGTGTAGAACTTCTCCACCGACGCCGAGCAGCACAACCTCGAGTTCGACGATGTCGCTGCTCGTGTCGATACTGGCGCTCTCTTCATCATCGCTCGCCTTGAAGGGCGTCAGGATGTCGTCAAGCCGCCGGCTGCCGTCGGTCAATTCGGACGGGCCGCATCCGAGCCAGTCGGCGAGGGTTTGGTTGGCATAGATCAGCCGCCCCTCTTGATCGGTCTCGATACAGCCGGCCGGCATATGATCGACCAGCGCGGCGAACCGATCGCGTTCGGCGCTGATACGGGTCAGGAGTTCGGCATTGGCCGTCGCCGCTTCCTGCTCTGCCTGGCTCACCGCGGCCTGCTCGCCGGCGCGATACAGCAAAATAGCACTGACCGCGCCTAAAAGAACCACCGTGACCGTCACCGATAAGGCTGTGATATCGCTGTTGTGGCTGACCGCTGCCGCACGGATCGCAAAATACACCACTGAGGGAATCGCTATGGCGAGGCCAAGAATCCACAGCCACGCGCGATCCTGCACAGGCGGTGCGGATTGCCCTGTATCCTTAGACGGTTTCATGGCCTTGTCAGCCGATAGCCTCATGGGGTCTCCCTTATCGCGCCGGCGCCGCGCGCCGCTTGCCTTTCAGTCGCCAGACATAGCCTATCACCTCGGCTACCGCGCGAAAATATGTCTCGGCTATCGCCTGGTCGATCTCTACGCCGCTGTGAAGAGCCCGGGCCAGGGGCGGATTTTCGACGATCGGCACGTCGCTTTCCTTGGAGACCTCGCGAATCCGAAGGGCGAGATTGTCGACGCCCTTGGCGACCACCACGGGCGCCTCCATCTCGCCGCTTATGTATTTCAGAGCCACGGCGTAATGAGTCGGGTTGGTGATTACCACATCGGCGTCGGGCACCGCCGCCATCATTCGCTTGCGCGACCGTTCGATGCGCAGTTGGCGGAACCGCGATTTGATGATCGGGTCGCCCTCGGTCTGCTTCATCTCGTCTTTGATGTCTTGTTTCGACATGCGCATGGACTTGTGAAATTCGAACTTCTGATAGAGGAATTCGATCCCGGCGATAATCAAGACAACGGCGCAGACTCCGGCGATGATGCGCAGCGACAGTTTCCAGATAAGATGCAGAATATCGACCGGTGCCATGGAGATGGCCGCGGTGATATTCTCGATCTCGGGCTCGATCAGCGCGAAGGCGACGATGCTGACGATCGACATTTTGAGTATGCCCTTGCCGAATTCCACCAACGAACGAAGTGAAAAGAGCCGTTTTGCGCCCTTAATCAATGAAATATTCTCAAGCTTGGGCTGGAGCTTGTCGGGCGACAGGAGAAACCCGTGTTGGACGAAGCCCGAAGCGACGGCGGCGATCATGGTGATCAGGAAAAGGGGCGCCATGACGACAGCCATATCGAACATGGTCTCTTCCCCGAGCCTCAGGATTCCCGGGGTGTCGATGGTTAATGCATAAGACTGGGAAAGAAACCGGCTGAGGGTGTTTCCCAAATTGCCCATCACCATGGGCGCCAACAGGACCAGGAGGGTGCCGGCGAGCAGCATGAACCAAGTATTGACCTCGCGCGACGTCGCCACTTGGCCCTTCTTGCGGGCCTCTTCGAGCTTCTTCGGAGTCGGCTCCTCAGTTTTTTGTGCTTGGTCGTCGCCCTCAGCCATGGCTTACAACACCGACCCCGTCAGCAACTCGCCGATGCCGTTCTCGATATAATCGAAGTACCACAGCATGGTTGCCGACATTGCCACCATGGTGACCCAGAACCCCAGCATGACCTGCAGCGGCAAGGCGATAAAGAAAACCTGCATCGCCGGCATGAGCCGCGCGACCAGCCCTATGGCGAGATAGAACAGCAGCCCAATCACCACAACCGGCGACGCGACCTGAAGGGCAATGACGAAAGAGCCGCTTATAAAGGCGACCGCTTGCCCTGCAAAGTTTCCCACCTCGGGCAATCCGCCGGGCGGCATGAGACGATATGAATCAAGCACCGCCATCAACAGAACATGATGCAGGCCCGTGGTAAACAGCAGGGTCAGGGCCATCAGGTTGAAGAAACGGCCGATCACTACGGATTGCTGGCCGGCGCTGGGGTCAAACACCAGAGCGGCGGCAAGACCGGTCTGATAGGCGACGATCATGCTGGCCGTATGAAGCCCGGACAGAAGAAACCGCGCCAATCCGCCGATGAACAGGCCGACCAGGATTTCAGAAATCAGTATGACCGCCAGCGCCAAAGGCCCTGACGGTAAAACCGGCAGCGTCGGCTCTGCAAGGGGCGTCGCCAGGGCGCTGACCGCCAGGGCCAGGACCAGCTTGGTGCGGGTGAAAACAAAGGCATCGCCGAACGGCGGCAACAGCATCAACGCCGAGCCGATACGGGCGAAGACGACGATGAACACGAACAGATTGGACGGTACCAGCTCGGAGAGCATAGCTACCCAAGGGTGGCGGCGCGCTCGAACATGCGCTCGGCAAAATTGGCCATGGTCGACATCATGAAGGGCAGTAACAGCATGAAAGTGACAACCCTCGCTGTCACTTTGGGCACGAATGAAAGCGTCTGCTCCTGCATCTGGGTGAGCGCCTGAAACAACGAGATCGACAGGCCGACGGCAAGCGCTACCCCCATAATCGGGCTGCCGACCAGAAGCAGGGTGTAGATCGCATCGGTGCCGATCTCGAGAATGTCGTTGGAGGACATCAAAGATCTCCCAGAAAAATTTATGACGGGAGACGGCTTAGATTGGCATCCGCATGATTTGTTGATAGGCCTGTATGACCTTGTCGCGGACAGCGACGACGGTTTGCAGAGTCATTTCCGCGTTATTGACGGCGGTGACGATTCCATTGAGATCGGCCTGATTGGCGATCGCTGAGATGCTGACGGCTTCACTTTGACGGCCGGTGTTCGCGGCGCCCGATAGGGCTTGAGCCATGATATCGCCGAAATTTTCGCCATTGGGAGTTACCCCCGCGGCACCCGGGTCAATCGCTTTGGCGGCAGCCTTAGCGTAAGCGGCAGCGGCCTGTGATAAATTCACAGTCATAGTCTGCTCTCCTTAACTCTAATGATGCCTACGTGGCGGGTTGATCGGTCTGCGACCTGCTGTTTGGTGATCCGGGTGGCGGATTAACCGGAAAGCAGATCAATGGTTTTTTGCAGCATCGACTTAGACGCCTCGATAACGCTGAGATTGGCCTCGTAGCTACGCAAGGCCTCGCGCATATCGGCCATTTCAATCAGCGCGTTTACGTTCGGCAGCAGCACGTAACCGTCTTCCCCGGCGGAGGGGTGGGTCGGATCGAAGCGCTTGCCAAATTCGGCAGTGTCATAGGAGAAGCCGGCGACGCGCACCGTGCTGATGCCGAGTGAGTTGTCGAGAACGTTCTGGAAACTGATGGTTTTGCGTCGATAAGGATCGCCGCCGGCGCCTGAGGAGGTCGAATTGGCGTTGGCGATATTCTCGCCGATAACACGCAGACGCTGACTTTGGACTCTCATGCCCGCCGCAGCGATCTGCAGGGTTTTGAACATATCGATGGGGTTTGACACGATGCTTATTCCTTCGTCTCAATGATCATCATGTGCGGCCGATGGCTGTACGAATCATGCACATATGCTTCGCGTAAAGACCCGCCGTTATGCGATGCTCCATCACTGTCTGGGAGATCATCATCAACTGTTCTTCGAGCACAACGCTGTTCGAGCCCGAGATTGCATTTTGCGCAGTCACGCGATACGGACCGGACGAGCGCGCGCTGCTCACCAGATGCTGGCTATTGGTACTGGCAATGGGAAACTGACGGCTTGCATCTTCGGCGAGTCGCTCGAAGTTTATCGGGGCGAGGTCGACCGGCTTGAAACCGGGGGTGTCGACATTGGCGACATTATTAGCAAGCACTTGCTGGCGTTGACCGAGCCATGACAGGCGTTCGGTCAGCATGGAGAAGAGAGGAATGGTGTTGAGATTCATAGGTTCCCGTAACCGTAGTTTATGGCGATAGTGGCGGGGACTTCCTGGCGCGAAATAGCGCGACCCGTGCCCCATGGTGGCGCACCGCAGTTAACAATCGATTAAGTTCCCGCAAAATTTCGGGCGAATGATTGGGGCTTACGCTAGGTGAGTGAATACGCTAGATTCACTGTTGGTTAAGCGGGCGTATCTGTCGGCTTGCCACTGGATCAACTGCTGGGCCAGGACGGGCCGCAGAATGCTCTATTTGACGCGAAAAGTCGGCGAAGCCATCATCATCAACGAAAACATCGAACTTACGGTCGTTGAGGTGCGTGGGAAAACCGCGAAGCTGGGCATTGCCTTCCCGCCGGAGGCGACGGTTCTGCGCAAGGAACTGCACGAACGCATCAAACAGGAAAACCTTGCGGCGGCGGTCGGCGACGACAACCCACTGGACGTGGACCCGCAATCGGCACCGGACAAAACGGAGCCGGAAAACACCGAGCCGGAAAACACCAGCGAAGAATAAAACGCGCCGCGCCTCGCTACGCTCTCTCCATTAACGTTATGTCGTGAATAATCCGGGGTAGATCGCCTCGATGAGCCCCATGGTCTTCTCCATCTCCTGGGACGGTTCGCGAGGTGGCTCGATGCCCGCTTGACGATCCGCCCGGGTGATGATCGCTTGATCGACCCACGCCCCGATCGTCATGTTGCGGCGCGCGGCGGCGTTTACCGACTTGTCCCGGGACTCCTGGCTCACGCCGCGGATCGACCACGGCGCCGGTTGCTTCTGCGCGGCCTTGTCCTTCTCCAATGGCCGGAGAGCGTGTTCACCCGCGCCGAACCCACCCGCAGATACCGCGTGCTGCGCCAAGCCGACCGGTATCAGGTTTTCCGGCTGGTTGGCCCGCTCCTCGTCGGCGACCGCGATCAACGTCTGCGAAACCCATTCGCCGATGGTGACGCCCTGGTGCTGGGCCGCTATCTTCGCCCGTACCCGAACGGTAACTCGGCAATTTCCTGGCACATCAGAATGCTGTCACCGATGTATTGTTGGTCATAACCCGATTCGTCCTCAAGCACGCCGAAGAAGGCGACCGAGACGCCACTTTCGGGGTCGGCCAGCAGGTATTGTCCGCCGTAGCCGCCGTGGCCGACCCAACGACCAGTGGTCTGCAGGTGGAGACAATAGCGCAGCCAGTCGCGGGGCGCCGGGAAATGCTTGGCCTCGGCGGTCCGCGCCTCGTCGATGAAGGTAGCGCTGCCCACCGCTTCGCCGTTGATGCCGAGGCCGCCGCGCACGAAGATCTGGCCGTAGCGGGCGAGGTCGCGCGCGGTCATCGAAGCGCCACCGTCGAGGATCGGCATGCCCTCGCGGTCGGTCGATATGTGGAAGCTGTGTTCCAGGCCCGCCGCCTCGATGATGTTGATCAGCTGGTCGCGAAGGGGGCGGCCCGTGAGCCGCTCGGCGATCCAGGCCAGCACGTCGCTGTTGGCCGATTTGTAGAGAATCTCTGGGCCGTGGTTGACGATGTCATCGCTTTCGATGCCGCAGACGAAACCACGGTTGGTGATCTCGGCGGCGCCGGGGGCGGGCAGGCGCCAGCCCATGGCCGTCTCATGATCGAACACTGCCGAAGCTGGGTCCTCATAGTCTTCGTTGTAGTCGTTGGCGACATTCATGTCGAGTACGTCGCGCAAACTGGCGCCGGCATAGCCCGAGCCGATCTCGGGCAGGTGGTCGCCGACCTTGGCTTCGAGGTCAATCTGGCCCCCCGCGACGAGTTGGCCGTATATCAGGTTAATCGTTGTCTTGGTAATCGACTGGATGCTGTGCAGCCGGTCCGGTCCGAAATCTGGTGCGTAATGCTCATACAGCAGGGTATTGCCGCGCACCACGGCCAGGCCGGAGAAGATCGTTGTGCTGGTCATTCGGCGCACCGCGTCGAGTTCGGCGATGCGGCGGTCGATGTCGCGCCGCAGCACCAGCACATCGCGCGAGCGCAGGCTGAGCCCGTAGCGGCTGATGCGGTGCAGATTATGGAATCCCCAGCGCCGTGTCTCCGGCCTGTTCCACTGGGTGCGCCCGCCCTCGGCAACGACAAGGTCCGGATTGACGGTGGTGGCGATAACGTCTGATGTCATGACGTGAACCTTTTGAACCAAAATTTACCAAATGCGGTGCAGCTTCAAAGGAACCGTACCACCGCCCCACCACCAAGAGAATGGATTGATATTGGTAAATTAGCCGCGAGGAACATGGGATGGCATTGGTCACACAGTTGCGAAATAATACACAAACTTGAGCGTCGAAGAGCAACCAGAGGAATCGCAATGACGGCGGATGAGAAGCCCGGGTCAGCCCCTGAAAATGAGCACGACGATCAGGTCGTTGCCCGTCTGCAACTGCTCTGAGGTGAAGGGTTCCTGTCGCCCGGCGGCGCCGGTGAAGTCACGGAAATGCTTCGCGGTATCGATCTGTCGGGAAAGCGGGTGCTCGATTTAGGCTGTGGCATTGGGGGCGTGAATTTACTGCTGGCGAACGAGTTCAAGGCGCAGCATGTCGTCGGAATTGATATTGAACAGCCCTTGCTTGAACGCGCTAGACAACGCATTCAAGAAGCCGGCATGGAGGACCGCATCAGCTTTCGCCATGTCAGCCCCGGACCGCTTCCGTTTGAAGACCACGCTTTCGATGTGGTGTTCAGCAAGGATGCAATGATCCATATTCCCAACAAAGAGGCATTATTTTGTGACCTGTTGCGAGTCCTGGGCTCCGGTGGGCAGCTTGCCGCGAGTGACTGGCTGCAATCCGAAGAAGGCCGGGACTCGAGCGAAATGATGCAATTTAGCGAGGCGCTCGGCCTGACTTTTTCCCTGGCGACCCGGAGCGAAACCATCGCTGCGCTGGAATCGGCAGGCTTTGATAACGTCACCGTCCGTGATCGCAATCCTGTCTATTGCGAAGAGGCCGGCCGGGAGCTCAAACGCCTTGAAGGCCCCCTGCGTGAGAAAACGATTTCACTGATCGGCAAGGGAAAGTACGAGAAATGGATTGTCGCCCGCCGCCTGATCTGTGCGGCCCTGGAGAAAAACTTTTGGGGCTGACATAGATAAGGAATTTTCCATATGAATGTCAGATGGTTAGCAAGAGACGCAAAAGCAGGCTTTCGGCAAGTATTCAGCAAGCTCTGATTCAGCACTTTGTCGCAGGCGCATCAGCCCGGTCAGCTGCTGAA